>NZ_JBFUMR010000017.1:0-104775 GCF_054049275.1 Nocardioides sp. P5_E3 | reverse complement strand
GCAGCGGCAGCCGCGCGGCGACCCTCGCGGCGTACCGCCCGCGGCCGGCCGCCGGCGTACGGCCGACCGCGAGCGCGTCCACGGCCGAGAGCCGCCCCGCTCGTCCCGCGGCGGCCGATGCGGTGACCGTGACCACCGCCAGCGCACCGACGAGCACGGCGGCGTCCACCCAGGGAGCGATCGTCAGGGCGACGGTGCCGTAGAGATCCTCCGTGTCGGCCAGCAACGGCACCGCGACCAGGTTGCCAACCACGACACCCAGCACCGCCCCGGCCGAAGCGGGCAGCACCGCTTGAGCGACGTACGCCCGCACGACCTGGGACGGGGTGAAGCCGAGCGCCTTGAGAATGCCGATGCGGCGGGTCGTCGAGCCGACCGCGCCGGCCACGACCGTGCCCACGATCAGGACGGAGAGGAGCAGGCTCAGACCGCCGAACGTCAGCAGGAAGGGCACGAACAGCGACGTCTGGCCGTTGGCCTCCTTCTTCACGACCAGCCACGACCGTGCGCTGGCGACCGCCCCGTCCGGGAGAGCGGACGTGACGGCGTCCCGCACGTCGCCAACTCGAGACGCGGTCCCGGCTTCGTCGAGCCGGTACAGCATCTGGTAGCCGCTGGACATCGCGGGCAGGGCCGCCAGGCCGCCGGGCGTCATCCAGGCATCCGCCGTGTCGCTCACCGACCGCGCCAGGCCGACGACGGTGACGTCCCGGGCGTTCGTGCCGCTACCCATGGTCAGGGTGTCGCCCACGGCGACCCGGAGGTCGCCACCGGCGGCCAGCAAGACCTCACCGGGCTCGCCCGGCCAGCGTCCCTCGACCAGGGTCACCTGGTCGACACCGGTTCCCGGGCCCGTCCGGGCGGCGACGGTCAGGACGGGGCCATCCGCGCCCACGGACGGCTCGCTCAACCCCGGTGGTGGTGGCGGCAGCACCATGACCTGCGCCACTGCGAAGGGGCCGGAGGTCTCGGCCACACCGTCGACATCGGCGGTGGCAGCCAGCTGGCGGGTCGTGGCCTGCTCGGGATCCGTCAGCACCGTCAGGTGTGCCCCGCGCTGGGCGGCGAAGGCGTGGTCGAAAGGTGCATTCGAAGCCACGAGCAGGCCGACCCCCAGCAGACCCGAGGTGACGGCGGCGGCGGTGGCCAGCGTGATCACGACGGTCTGCACCCAGCGGCGACTCACCCCGGAGCGGACGACCCGGCTCAGCGCGCTCATCGCAGCGGTACCAGCGCGGTGTCGGAGGCGATCCGGCCGTCGACGACCTCGATCGTCCGGGTGGCGCACTCGTCCGCGAGCGTCCGGTCGTGCGTGACCAGCAGCATCGTCTGCCCGTCGCCGTGCAGGTCGGTGAGGAGCCGTCGTACGTCGGCGCCGGAGCCGGTGTCCAGCGCTCCGGTCGGCTCGTCAGCCAACAGCAACGCCGGCCGGTTCATCAGTGCTCGGGCCACGGCCACCCGCTGCCGCTCACCGCCGGACAGCCGACCCGGGTAATTGCCGGCGAGGTGGTCGATCCCCAGCATCCCCAACAGCTCGGTGGCCCGCCGGGTCGTCTCCCCGCGAGTGCCGCCGGCCAGCTGGGCCGGCAGGACGACGTTGTCGAGCACGGTGAGGTCGTCCAGCAGGTTGAAGAACTGGAAGACCAGCCCGATCGTGGCACGCCGGTACTTCGCCGAGGCGGCCTCGCCCAGCGTGTCGATGCGGCTGCCGCCCACGCTGACGGTGCCCGCAGTCGGCCGGTCGAGGCCGGCGACCAGGTTGAGCAGCGTGGACTTCCCGCTGCCGGACGGCCCGAGGATGGCAACGGCCTCGCCCGTGGCCACGGTCAGCGACACGTCGTCCAGGGCGGGTGGGCCGTCGTCGTAGCGGCGGGTGACGCCGTTCAGCTCGATGAGTGGTGCGGTCATGGTCGGCTCCCCCGGTTCGTCGGTCGCTGGTTGGCGAGAGGAACGCTAGGAGCGATACCCGGTGTCGCGCGTCGCCCGCGATGGCGCTTTCCGGTCCTCCCTCAGGACCACGCTCGCGGAGTGTCATCCCCGAGGGGTAGTCCGCCGCGGCCGTTGTCGCTCCCGAGGAGGACGCGTGGGTTCCTCGCACGGTGGACAATGAGTCGGTGAAGAGTCGGCGCCTGCGCGACGCGGCCTGGCCGGCCCGTTCCCTACCGGAGTGGGTGCGGCGCCGTCCCGGTACGACCGAGCAGCGGTCCTTCCGGAGCTGGTTGCTCGACATCGGCCTCGCGGCCGGGCTCGCGCTCGTCGCGATCCTCAGCCACGACCAGTCCGACCAGCCGCAGCTCAGGCCATTCGACGGGTCGGGCGTGCCAGCGCCTCCCGTGTTCCCCCCGCCACCGGAGCCGTCCGACCAGGCGTCCTTCTGGGACTGGGGCGGACCTGCGTTGCTCCTCGTGATGATTGCGGCACCTCTGGTCTTCCGGCGGCGCTACCCGCTCTCGACGCTGTGGGTCGTGATGCTGATGGCCACGATGGTCACGGAGCACCCGGATGCGCTGAGGCTCTCGTTCTACGTGTGCGTCATCGCCGCCTACAGCGCCGCCGTGTACAGCCCGTACCGCGTCCCAGCGCTCCTGAGCCTCCCGGTCACCGCCTTCCTCATGGGTGAGCTGCAGGACGACTCAGCCCAACCGGCCCTCGGTGGGGCGATCAACGCGGTGCCCCAGGGCGCCGTCCCGTTCCTGATCCTGGCGCCGATCGCCGTCGCCGCGTGGGG
Source organism: Nocardioides sp. P5_E3 (assembly GCF_054049275.1). NCBI lineage: Bacteria > Bacillati > Actinomycetota > Actinomycetes > Propionibacteriales > Nocardioidaceae > Nocardioides > Nocardioides sp. P5_E3. Next base: position 102,047 of record NZ_JBFUMR010000017.1, on the reverse strand, counting down.
TCTGCGCACCATGCAGGACCGCGCCGACGCCGAGCAGGCGCACGTGGTCACGTTGCAACGGGAGGGCGCCGAGGCGGTCCGCCGCGCGGCCGAGGAGGAACGGGCCCGGATCGCGCGGGAGCTGCACGACGTCGTGACCCACAACGTGAGCGTCATGGTGATCCAGGCCGGGGCGGCACGCAAGGTACTGGACGCGTCGCCGGGTCAGGCTCGCGAGGCGCTGCTGTCGGTCGAGGCCAGCGGCCGGGCCGCGATGACCGAGCTACGGCACGTGATGGGGCTGCTGACCGCGGACGGCGAGACGCTGGACCTGGCTCCACAGCCCGGGATGGCCGAGCTCGAGTCCCTGGTCGGCCGGGTCCGGGCCTCGGGACTGCCGGTCGAGCTGGTGGTGACGGGGTCACCGGACATCCTGATGCCGGACGGCGTCGTCCTGGCCGGGTACCGCGTCGTGCAGGAGGCGCTGACAAACGTGGTGAAGCACGCGGCYGGCTCGTCGGCGACCGTCCGAGTCGACTATGGGTCCACCCACTTGTCGATCGAGGTCACCGACACGGGCGGCACGCAGCCGCTGTCGGCGGACGCCGGGAGCGGCCGGGGACTGATCGGCCTGCGCGAACGGCTCGCGCTCTACGGCGGGACGCTCGACGCCGGCCCGCGCATCCGCGGTGGGTACAGGCTCGAGGCGGTCATCCCCCTGGCGCCCGCCAGCCCCGACCCCGTGGAGGTCCCGTGAGTGACCCCGTGAGTGACACCGTCCGGGTCGTGGTGGCCGACGACCAGGCCCTGGTGCGCACCGGCTTCCGGATGATCCTCACCGCCGACGGCATCGAGGTCGTCGCCGAGGCGTCCAACGGCACCGAGGCGATCGACGCCGTGCGGCGCACCCGCCCCGACGTGGTGCTGATGGACATCCGCATGCCGGGTCTGGACGGCCTGGAGGCGACGCGCCGCATCCTGGCGGGCGACGGCGACGCACCCCGGGTCTTGATGCTCACGACGTTCGACCTCGACGAGTACGTCTATGCCGCGCTGGCGGCGGGGGCCAGCGGGTTCCTGCTCAAGGACGTCACACCGGAGCAGCTCACCGCCGCCGTGAGGCTGGTGCGGGCCGGGGACGCGCTGCTGGCGCCGTCGATCACGCGTCGGCTGGTGGAGAGGTTCGCGCGCGGCGGCAAGGAGACGTCCGTCGTGCACCGCGAGCTGGCGTCGCTGACCCCGCGCGAGCGAGAGGTGCTGCAGATGCTTGCGCGGGGGCTGAGCAACGCCGAGCTCGCTGCCGCGTTCCAGCTGTCGGAGGCGACCGTCAAGACGCACGTGGCGCGGATTCTGGGCAAGCTTCAGCTGCGCGACCGGGTCCAGGCGGTCGTGGTCGCCTACGAGACGGGTCTGGTCGCACCTGGGGAGGCGTGAGGCCCGCCGGGCGCTCCAGGCCAGCGAGTCGATCTGCGCCTGGTCGAGCATCTGCCTCCGGGCGTGCTCAACGTGGTGACGGGCAAGGGCAGCGTCGTAGGCGAGGCAATCGTCCAGCACCCCGGCATCGACGAGGTGTCGTTCACCGGCTCCACCGAGGTGGGACGCCCATGTCGCAACCGCCGCCGGCGAGCGCCTGGCCCACGTGTCCCTCGAGCTCGGAGGAAGGAGTCCCACGGGCGACCTGACCTGCGGGTTCTCGCATCTCGCGCCGCTACCGGCCGCGCGGGGGCCGAGTCATCGCACGATGCGCCAAGCCAGCCACGCTGGGTGGAAGTCGCGGTGCGTGCTGTACGCAGATGCGTACTCGCCCAGCGCGCGAAGGCAACGTTGCGGAAGTGGGCAGGGCGCTCCTGGTCGACAGGCGTCGCGAGCCATGTCAAGGAGAACCCGCTCGACGACGTCACACATGCCGAGAAGGGACTCGTCGACGGGCGTCGTCAGCTGGGCACCGAGTCTGTCCTCCTCGACACGGGCGGCGACGAAGGCAAGGAGGCCGGCCACCCGAGGGTCACCACACTCGATCGCTGATCCAGCCACATGACCAGTGTGTCGCCCGCCTCGCAATCCGTACACAGCTCTCTGGATCGACATGCGTCATCTGTGTGCTTGTCAGGTGCGAGACGTCGTGCGCGCCTGCGGGTCCGGGCTCGGCAGGGCGTGGGTGAGGACAAAGGCCACGACCACGGCAACGATCACCTGCGGTGTGACCGACACGCCGTCGGTGCCGAGCAGCAGCGTGGCGAGCAGCGTCGACGTCATGGGCGCGGTCGCAGCTCCCCGTGCGGGCGCAGTCGTCGCGCGCGAGCCGCCGCGGCCACGGATGTCTCACCCACCCTGCATGAGGCGCAACTCGTCAGGTCGTCCCAGCCTGAGAGCAGGGTGCAGCAACGACAGGACGGAGCAGCGATGTCCCAACCTGCAGTGTGGAGACGAGGCGGATGAGCTGGGCCGCCCGCTTCCAGCTGCGGCAGCACTTCCGCCAGAGCCTGTGGGCAGTGCCCCTGCTGGGTGCGATCGCCGGGGCGGCACTCGCCGTCGTCGATCTGGGCGTGGAGGCTCGGGTGACGATGCCTGCATCGTGGTCCTACTCGCCGGCGACCGCGAGCAGCGTGCTGACGACGGTGTCCGGGGCGATGATCGGGCTCCTGGGCCTCGTCGTCACGGTCGGCGTCCTCGTCGTGCAGATGGCCACCGGCACCCTCTCGCCGCGCTTCATGCGGCTCTGGTACCGCGATCGCCTGCAGAAGCTCGTGCTCGCGGCGTTCACAGCGACCTTCGCCTTCTCGTTCGCACTGCTCGGCACGGTCGAGGCTGCATCGGTGCCGAATCTCGGGGTGACGATGGCCGGCCTCGCCGTCTCCGTCGACCTGGTGCTGCTGTTGCTGTACCTGGACCGTTTCGTGCACGCGCTGCGTCCGGTGGCGGTCGCGGCCTCGGTGGCGCGGTCGGGTCTGGCTGTCGTCACCGAGGTCGACCACTCCGGGATCGACCTGCAGGCCGGGGACCGCAGTCCCCGGGCGGTGCAGGGCCACAAGGTCCAGGTCCGGTCGAGGAAGTCGGGCGCGATCCAGGCGATGGACGCGCGCGGGATGGTCGACCTCGCCACCCGGCACGACCTCGCGTGCGTGCTCACGTGCTCCGTCGGCGACTTCGTGAACGCCGGTTCAGTGGTCATGGACGTGTACGGCTCACCGGACCAGCGTGTGCTGCGACGGCTGGGAGGGAAGATCGCCCTGGGCCACGAGCGGACGATCGACCAGGACCCCGCGTACGCGGTGCGGATCATCGTCGACATCGCCATCCGGGCACTCTCGCCCGCGGTGAACGACCCCACCACGGCAACGCAGATGATCAACTACCTGGGCGCCGTGCTCACGGCCGTCGGAGCGCGGGAGCTGGGCAGGCACGGGAGCCTGCTCGACGCGGAGGGACACCTGAGGCTCGCCTTCCGCATGCGCACCTGGGACGACTACCTGCACCTCGGTGTCTCGGAGATCCGACAGTACGGGCGAGATTCTCCCCAGGTGTGCCGACGCCTGCGGGCGATGCTCGCCGACCTCGATGACACGGTCCTGCCCGTCAACCGGCCCGCAGTCCGGCGCGAGCTCGAGGTGCTGGACCGGACCGTACGGCTCTCCTTCGTCGAGGGCGCCGACCAGGCGTTCGCGCTCGGACGGGACCGGCAGGGGATCGGCGGGGCCTCCCAGGCAACGCCCGTGGCCGATCTCGCTGACGGGGAGTAGCGCCTGATCACCGTCGTGTGCGGCACTGACATCCGGTTCACCCGCCTCGGAGGAGGCCGGATCCCGCTGGACGGAGCAGCGTGACGGTCATGAACCTCATAGCCGCGCGCTTCCGTCTGTGGTGGGTGGGCGCACTCGTGGTGCTGGTGGCGACGCTCGCCGGGTGTGGATCCGGATCCGGTGAGGACGACACCCCCGCGGTCTGCTCCAGCGTCGATGCCCTGCGGTCCTCTGTCGCAGCGCTGACCGACGTGCAGGTCGAGCGAGGCGCTCTTGACACGTTCCAGAAGGCCTTCGACAAGGTGAGGTCGAACCTCAGCACGGTGGTGAAGGACGCCAAGCGCGAGTACGCGGACGAGGTGGACACCGTCGAGGAGGCCATCTCCGACGTCGGCACGAGCCTCGACGCAGCCGTCTCAGGACCGACTGCTCCGAACATCGCCGCAGTGGGCGCGGCGTCCAAGGCACTGGGTACGTCGATCAGCGCGCTGGTCGACGCTGTCGACAGCACCTGCTGACTCCCGCCCCAGCGGTCAGGGTGCTTCGCGTGGGCGCGTCGGACCGACGACCTGGCGGAGACCCCACGAGCACCGCCACGGTGTCCCCGGCTCCAGGTCGAGGAGGTCCACGCCGGTGCGGAAGGCGTCCGGCGGACAGGTCATCGGCTCGATGGCAACGGCCGTGCGCCGCCGGTGCGCATCGCCCACGAGGTCGCCGGTGTAGACCATGAGGTGGCGAAAGGCGTGGTCGACCCACAGCTCGACGGACCTTCCGTCCGCCGGGTCGCCCAGACGAGCCACCGCACGTCCGTCGCGGCCGACGACGAGGTCGTTGAACGCCGTGTCCAGCTCGACCGGTCCGATCCTGCGCGGCTGCCGGAAGTCGTGCGCGGTCCCGGCCACGCTGGTCGACGTCCCGTCAGCCGGACCGTCCGGATCGACGAAGGCGGCAGCAGGGACGGTCAGGTCGAGTCCGTCGATCGACGTCGTGCCGAGCGTGAGGTAGGGATGGAACCCCACCCCGAACGGCGCCGGCTCACGATCGGCATTGACCGCCTCCAAGGTCACCGTCAACCCTGACTCGTCCAGTGCGTAGGTGACCTGGAGGTGGAGGTGCCACTCGTAGCCGGGTTGCGGGCGCACGGCGCAGGCCAGGGTGACCGCAGCGGGATCCCGCTCGACGAGGGTCCAGTCGAGCCACCTCACCAGTCCGTGGATGGCGTCGTGCCGACCGATCTCGTTCAGCGGCGCCTGACATCGGCGGCCGCGGTACTCGTAGTGACCGTCGGTCAACCTGTTGGGCCAGGGCGCGAGCACCTGTCCCCGGCCATCGGTGGCGCGCGCACCTGGTCCGAAGCCGTCGATCACGTCCAGCGCGCCGACGCTGTAGCGACGAAGGGTCGCACCGACCTGGGTGACGACCGCCTCGGAGTCGCCGTGCGCGATGCCGTACTGCTCACCCGAGCGCGGGGCCTGCATGCGTCGTCCCCGGTCCTGCCGCGCGCTCACGTGAGCTCGCTGGCCCTCTCGGCGGCGATGATGCGTGCGGCGGCCTCGATGAGGGCGAGGTGCGAGAACGCCTGCGGGAAGTTCCCGAGGTGGCGGCCGGTCTCGACGTCGAACTCCTCGGCGAAGAGCCCGAGCGGTGAGGCGACCCGCAGGAGCCGCTCCATCAGGTCCTGGGCCCGCTGCTCCTCACCGATGATCGACAGCGCGGACACCAGCCAGAACGAGCAGATCAGGAAGGTGCCCTCCTTGCCGGACAGTCCGTCGTCGGTCTCGTCGGTGCGGTAGCGCAGCACGAAGCCGTGCTCGGTGAGCTCGTCGGCGATCGCGAGCACGCTGGCGCGCAGTCGCTCGTCGGTGGCGGGGAGGAAGCCGAAGAGCGCCGCCAGCAGCGTCGATGCGTCCAGTGCGTCCGTCTCGTAGTGCTGACGCAGGACGCCGCGGTCGTCCACACCGTTCGCCAGGATGTCGGCCTTGATCTCGTCGGCGGTCTCCCGCCACGTCGCCGTGAGCTCCGCGTCGCCCCGGATCTCCGCGAGCTTCGACGCCCGGTCGAGCGCGACCCATCCCATCAGCTTCGACGACACGTAGTGCTGCGGTGCGCCGCGGGCCTCCCAGATCCCCTGGTCGGGCTCGCGCCACACCTCGGTGGCACACCGGGCCTGCGACTGGACGATCGGCCACAGCCGTCGCGGGAGTCGCTGGCTGCGGCGGGTGTGCAGCAGGACCGAGTCCAGGACCGCGCCGAACACGTCGTTCTGGCGCTGGTCGAACGCCCCGTTCCCGACCCGCACCGGTCGAGCGCCCGCGTATCCCGAGAGGTCGTCGCGGGTGGACTCCGTCAGGTCGCGTCGGCCGTCGATGCCGTACATGATCTGCAGGGCCCCTGACTCGGTCGCCTCCAGGTCGGCGACGAACTGCATGAACTCGTCGGCCTCCCAGTCCAGGTTGAGGAAGTGCAGTGCCTGCAGCGTGAAGGTGCTGTCGCGCATCCAGGTGTAGCGGTAGTCCCAGTTCCGCTCGCCGCCGGGCGTCTCGGGCAGCGACGTCGTGAGGGCCGCCACGGTGGCGCCGGTCGGCATGTAGGTGAGGCCCTTGATGGCCAGGGCCGACCGTTGGATCGGGTCGCGCCAGCGATGGTCGGGCATCCGCGCCCGTCCGAGCCACGCGCGCCAGAACCGGACCGTGGCGTCGATCCGGGCGTTCGCCTCGTCGAGGTCGACCGGCGCCGCCAGCCCGTCGGCCCACGACAGGGCGCAGAAGCACTCCTCGCCGGCGGAGAGCACGTGTCGGGCACGGACCCGGTTGCCCTCCACCCCGAGCGCGAGGTCGGTGCGCAACCGCATGGTCTGGCCGTCTGCTGTCGCGTCGGCGGCATGCCGGTCGTCGTCGACCAGCGTCCAGTCCGCCGACGTCCGCCCGTAGTCGAAGGCCGGCTCACAGACGAGATCCAGCTCGACGGTCCCCGACAGGCAGCGAACCGTCCGCACCAGGAGGTGGTCGGCATCGTCGTCCGCCGGGGGCCGGGTGTGGGGCGTCACCACGTCCTCGGTCGTCCGCGGGCCCATCGTCAGCGCATCGCGGACCAGCACCCAGCCGGACGGCGTCTTCCACGTCGTCTCGAGGACGTTCGTGCCGGGCACGTACGCGCGCGAGGTCGGGTGGTTGATCCCGAAGGGCCCGAGTCGGAAGTAGCCCGCCTGGCGGTCGAGCAGGGTGCCGAACACGCTGGGCGAGTCGAAGCTCGGGAGGCACAGCCAGTCGATCGCCCCGTCGGGCGCCACCAGGGCGCCGGTGTGGCAGTCGGACAGGAACGCGTAGTCGGCGATGGGTGGGAACGGCGACGGCGCCGCGGCGCTCTGGGGCATCACGTCGCTCATGACGCGATCCACGGGTCGTGCCAGCCGCCGTGCTCGGCCGTCAGCCGGTCGGCTTCCGCCGGCCCCCACGATCCCGGGGCGTACGCGTGGACCGGAGGTGGGGCGTCGAGCAACGGCTGCATGACCCGCCAGGTCTCGTCGACCCCGTCCTGCCGGGTGAACCGGGTGCTGTCCCCGCGCAGCGCAGCCTGTAGGAGCACTTCGTAGGGCGTGGCGCCCTCACCGCCCTGGTCGGCGAACTCCATGTCCAGGTCGATCCTCCCCACGGCCGAGAGGTCGCTGCGTCGTGCGTCCAGGATCATTCGGATCCCCGTCGACGGGTCCAGCTTGACGACGACCTGGTTCGGTTCCGTCTGCGGTCCCATCACACCGAAGCCCAACGGAGGTGGACGCTTGAAGATGACGCGCAGCTCGGTCTGGGTCACGGGGAGCCGCTTGCCGGTCCGGATGAAGAACGGGACACCCGCCCATCGCGAGTTCTGGATCTCGAGCCGCATCGCGGCGTAGGTCTCGGTCGCCGAGTCCGGTGCCACCCCGTCGATGTCGCGATACCCGGCGTACTGCCCCCGGACGTAGTGAGCCGGGTCGGCCGCAACGACGGCCTTGAAGAGGGCGACCTGCGCATCCTTGATCGACGTCAGGTCACCGCGTGAGGGCGCCTCCATCGCCGCCGCCGACACGACCTGCATCAGGTGGTTGACGATGACGTCCCGCATCGCACCGACGGGGTCGTAGAAGTGGCCACGGTCCTCGACCCCGAAGTCCTCCGACATGTTGATCTGCACGTGCGAGACGTAGTTGCGGTTCCAGACCGGCTCGAGGATGGTGTTCGCGAAGCGCAGGTGCAGGATCTCGTCGATCCCCATCTTCCCGAGGTAGTGGTCGATGCGGAACAGCTGTGACTCGTCGATGTACTGGTGCAGCTCGTCGGCGAGCTCGCCGGCAGAGGCCTGGTCGTGCCCGAACGGCTTCTCCACGACAACCCGGGCCGATCGGGTGAGATCGGCCTCGGCGAGGCCGTGCACCACTCGGCCGAAGAGGAAGGGCGGGATCTCCAGGTAGAACGCCGGGCACTCGGCGCCCTTGATCGCGTCGGCGACCCGTTGGTAGGTGGCGGGGTCGGTGAAGTCGCCGTGCACGTACGACAGCCTGGCGGTGAACCGGTCGAACACCTCAGGGTCGATCGTCTCGCCGGTGCCCTCGATCGACTCACGCGCACGCGCGACGAGCTGGTCCTTGGTCCAGTCGTCGACAGCGACACCCACGACGGGACAGTCCAGCACGCCGCGTGCCTCCAGCCGGTACAACGACCGGAACGTCATCACCCTCGCCAGGTCGCCGGTGATCCCGAAGACCACGAGGACGTCCGCGGGGCGCTGGTCGGAGCCATGTGTGGGTGCCACTGTCCATCTCCTCGGCTGGGCGCACGTGCCGGTCGTCGGTGCCGGGCAGCGGCGCAGAGCGCCAGACCTGACCCATCCTTGGTCGAGGCAACACCGCGTTCGCGACGTGGCGCCTCCCCCGATCCGGGTGATGCGCCCGTCGGCCGCGACGAGGCATCGTCCAGATGGTCTGACGACACGGGCGTCGCACCGAGAGATCGCCGGTAGGAGCGGTTCTCTGAGGGTGAACGTAGGTCGCCCGCCGACCCCGAGGTTGAGCCATGGCAGATGACCAGCACTACGACGTCGTGATCATCGGGACCGGAGCCGGGGGAGGGACCCTCGGACACCGGCTCGCCACACGGGGCGCGAAGGTGCTCTGGCTCGAACGAGGCGACTTCCTGCCCCGGGAGCGTGACAACTGGGAGACGCAGGCGGTGTTCGTCCGCGGCAAGTACCTCGCGCCAGAGGTCTGGTACGACGGTCACGGCCACGACTTCCAGCCCGAGGTCAACTACTACGTCGGTGGCAACACGAAGTTCTACGGAGCGGCCCTCTTCCGGCTGCGACCGGAAGACTTCGGCGAGCTGCGCCACCACGGCGGCATCTCGCCGGCCTGGCCCATCTCGTACGACGACCTCGAGCCCTACTACACCCAGGCCGAGCACCTGTACCTCGTGCACGGCGAGCACGGCGAGGATCCGAGCGAGGGTCATGCCAGTGCGCAGTACCTCCATCCGCCGGTCTCCCACGAGCCCCGCATCCAGCAGCTGAGCGACGACCTCGAGAAGCTGGGTCTCCACCCCTTCCACCTGCCCATCGGGGTGAACCTCCAGGAGGCGGCGCCCGGCGTCGCGGCACACGGGAGCGCCTGCATCCGCTGCGACCGGGTGGACGGCTTCCCGTGCCTGCTCGACGCCAAGTCGGACGCGCAGGTCATCTGCGTCGACCCGGTCCTCGCCCAGGACAACGTCACCCTCGTGACCGGCGCGCACGTGCAGCACCTCGAGACGGATCCGTCCGGTCACACGGTCACCGGTGTCGTCGCCACCCTGGACGACGGCTCGGTCACCACGTTCACCGGTGACATCGTGGTGGTCGCGTGTGGTGCGGTGAACTCCGCGGCCCTGCTGCTGAGGTCTCACAACGATCGCCACCCCGACGGCCTGGCCAACGGCTCGGGCGTCGTCGGCCGTCACTACATGAGGCACAACAACGTCGCCCTGATGGCCGTCTCGCGCGAGCCCAACCCCACCAGGTTCCAGAAGACGCTCGCGATGAACGACTGGTACCTGGGTGCGGACGACTGGGACTTCCCCCTCGGGGGCATGCAGATGCTCGGCAAGTCCGACGACGAGGAGATCCACGCCCAGGCGCCGCGCTGGGCGGGCCGGCTCTCACCGGACCTGCCCTTCGAGGTCCTCGCACACCACGCGGTCGACTTCTGGCTCTGCGGGGAGGACCTGCCGCTGCCGGAGAGCCGGGTGACGCTCGACCGCGACGGTGCCATCCACCTCAACGTCGAGGAGAAGAACAACGGTGAAGGAGTCAAGCGCCTTCGCCACAAGCTCGACGGGATGCTCGACGAGCTGGGGATGCAGCGACACCACCTGCTGGACCGCAGCCTCTACCTGCACAAGAGCATGCCCATCGGCGCGACGGCCCACCAGGCCGGCACCGTCAGGTTCGGCCGCGACCCCGCCTCGAGCGCGCTCGACGTGAACTGCAAGGCCCACGACCTGGACAACCTCTACGTGGTCGACACGAGCTTCTTCCCCAGCATCGGCGCCGTGAACCCGTCACTGACCGCCATCGCCAACGCGCTGCGGGTCGGCGACCACCTGGCCGAACGCCTCGCCTGAGACCGCTGCGCCATGACCGATACAGCGGTTCACCAGGTTGTCATCGTCGGAGGCGGCTTCGGCGGGCTGTTCGCGGCGAAGTTCCTGCGCCGGGCGCCCGTGGAGGTGACGCTCGTCGACGCCAGGAACTACCACCTCTTCCAGCCGCTGCTCTACCAGCTGGCGACCGGGATCCTTTCCGAGGGCGAGGTCGCACCCCCGCTGCGGGACATCCTGCGGCGGCACGCGAACGTCACCGTCGAGATGGCCACGGTCCAGGGCTTCGACCTGGCCGCCCGGACCGTCACCGCACACCGACCTGACGGCACGGTCCGCACCTACGAGTACGACAGCCTGGTCGTCGCCGCCGGGGCAGCGCAGTCGTACTTCGGTCATGACGAGTTCTCCCGTTTCGCGCCGGGGATGAAGACGATCGACGACGCCCTCGAGCTGCGGGGCCGGATCTTCGGTGCCTTCGAGATGGCGGAGAACGAGCCGGACCCGGAGGCGCGTCGCGCCTGGCTCACCTTCGTGGTGGTCGGTGGGGGCCCGACCGGGGTCGAGATAGCGGGCCAGATCGCGGAGCTGGCTCGTACGGGCCTCGAGGGCAACTTCCGCCGGATCGACCCCTCGGAGGCCGAGGTCCTCATCGTCGACGGCGGCAGGGAGATCCTTGCGACGTTCGGCGACCGGCTCTCGGCGAAGGCGGCCGCCGAGCTGCGTCGGCTCGGGGTGACGATCCGCAGCAGGTCGATCGTCACGGACGTGGACCCGTTCGGGGTCGACGTGCGCGACGCCGACGGGACGACCGAGCGGATCGTCTGCCGGACGAAGATCTGGGCCGCCGGCGTGCAGGCGTCGCCGCTGGCGGGGCTGCTGGCCGAGGCCGGCGGGGCCACGTGCGACCGTGCCGGTCGCATCGTCGTGAACGACGACTGCACGCTTCCCGGCCACCCGGAGGTCTTCGCGATCGGCGACATGATGGCGCTCCGCGACCTTCCCGGCGTCGCCGAGGTGGCGATGCAGTCAGGCATCCACGCCGCCAACACGATCAAGCGCCGGCTGCACGGCGAGGAGGCGGCGATGTTCACCTACCGCGACCTCGGCAGCATGGCCACCATCTCCCGGTTCCACGCCGTGGTCAGCTTCAGGAAGCTCCGGCTGTCCGGCTTCCTCGGCTGGCTGATGTGGCTCCTGGTGCACCTCACCTTCCTGACCGGCTTCCGGAACCGGCTCTCCGCGATGTTCCACTGGACCGGGACGTTCGCGGCGGGCGGGCGCGCCGAACGCACGATCACGGTGCGCCAGACGGTCGGTCGGGTCGTCCTCGAGCAGGCCGGCGAGGGCGACATCGCTCGAGTGGTCCCACCATTCGAGCGGCCAGACGCTGCCGGTGACGCAGCCCCGGACGACGCGTGACCGCCGCGATGATCGAGGTCCTGACGAGCACTGCCTTCGCCGTCGACCCGGTGCCGTGGGCTCGGTCGCAGATGGCGTTCACGCTGGCCTTCCACATCATCCTCGTCCCGCTGGGGGTGTCGTGGTCGGTGATGGCCCTCATCGCCAACTACCGGGGGATCAAGCACGACGACGCGGACGCCCTGCTGCTCGCGCAGCGATGGTCGAAGTACATGGCGGTCACCTTCGCGGTGGGCGCCGTGACCGGGACGGTGCTGTCCTTCGAGTTCGGCCTGCTGTGGCCGAAGTTCATGGGGCAGTGGGGCGCGGCCTTCGGCGTGCCGTTCGCGTTCGAGGGGATCTTCTTCTTCGCCGAGGCGGTCTTCATCTCGATCTACATCTTCGGGTGGCGGCGCCTGAAGCCGTGGACCCACTTCTGGACCGGCGTGCCCATCGCGGTCGCCGGCATCTTCGGCAGCATCTCCGTGGTGGCGGCCAACGCCTGGATGAACTCGCCCCAGGGCGTGACGCTCGACGCCTCCGGCAAGGTCACCGACGTCGACCCGATGGGGGTCATCTTCAACGACGCGATGCCGCTGATGGCCGCCCACATGGTGGTGGCTGCCTACCTGGTGGGCGGCTTCATGGTCGCCTCGGTGTACGCGGTGGGGATGCTGCGCGGGCGCACCGACCACTACCACCGGACCGGCTTCGTCATCGCCTTCACGGTGGCAGCGATCGCGACCCCCGTGCAGATGGGCGTCGGGGACGGACTCGCCCGCTGGGTCTACGACAACCAGCCCACCAAGTTCGCGGCGATCGAGATGGTGCCCAAAACCAGCAGCGACGTGCCGGAGGTGCTCCTCGGACACCTCGACTCCAAGGGTGAGGTGGTCGGCGGGATCCCCATCCCGGGGTTGGCATCGATCCTGTCCGACCCCGGCAAGGGGACGTCGACCGAGATCCAGGGCCTCGAGGAGACGCCCGCCGCGGACCGCCCGACCAATCACCAGGTGAACGTGACCCACCTCGCGTGGGACGTGATGATCGGCCTGGGCACGCTGCTGTTCCTGCTGACCCTGTGGTGGTGGGCGGCCTGGATCTTCCGGCGGGACATGCCCCGGAGCAGGTGGTTCCTCCGGGTCTCGGCAGCCTCCGGGGTGCTCGCGGTGATCACCATGGAGGCGGGCTGGGTCGTCAGCGAGGTCGGACGACAGCCGTGGATCGTCTACGAGAAGATGAAGGTCGAGGACGCCGCCACCGGCAACACGGGGATATGGATCACGTTCATCGGCGTGGTGCTGCTGTACGTCGGCCTGGGCGTGACGACGATCCTCGTGCTGCGGCAGATGAGCCGCAGGTTCCGGGAGAGTGACCGCACCGGCGAGGCCGACGTGCCCTATGGGCCGAACGACCCGGACCCGTCCGCCCCCGCGAACGACGAGAAGGTCCCGGTGTGATGGCCACGACGGCTGCCGTGATCCTGTTCGTCGCGGTCCTCGCGTACGCCGTCTTCGGAGGTGCTGACTTCGGAGCCGGGTTCTGGGACCTGGTGGCCGGGGGCAGCAAGCGCGGGCGACGGCCTCGCGAGGTCATCGACCACGCCATCGCCCCGGTCTGGGAGGCCAACCACGTCTGGCTGATCTTCGTCTTCGTGCTGCTGTGGACCTGCTTCCCGGAGGCGTACGCGTCCATCACCCTGACGATGTTCGTCCCGCTGACCCTCGCCGCGCTCGGCATCGTGCTGCGAGGAGCGAGCTTCGCGTTCCGCAAGGCGGTGTTCGCGACCCGGGACCGCCGCAACTTCGGTGCAGCGTTCGCGGTCTCGTCGGTGCTGGTGCCCTACTGCTTCGGTGCCGTGGTCGGCGGCATCGCCTCGGGGCGGGTCCCATCAGGGGGCAAGGCTGGTGACCCGTGGGACAGCTGGGTCAACCCGACGTCCGTGGTGGTCGGGCTCCTGGTGGTGTGCCTGGACGCGTACCTGGCCGCGTTCTTCCTGGTCCGTGACGCGGACCGGCTCTCCGACGAGACGATGGTCGCCTACTTCCGCCGCCGGGCGACCGTCGCGGCGGTCGCAGCCGGCGTGGCAGCCGCGGTCGGGATCGTCGTGATGCAGCAGGACGCCACGTACCTCTTCGACGGCCTCACCTCGCGAGCCCTGGCCCTGGTGGTCCTGTCCGCACTGTCGGGAGTGGCCGCGCTCGTCCTGGTCGCCCGCCACGTCCATCGGGGCGCGCGCCTGGCCGCGGTCGGGGCGGTCGTCGGCGTGGTCCTGGCGTGGGGCGTGGCCCAGTGGGACTACGTGCTCCCCGAGTCACTGACCGTCTCGGCGGCGGCCGCGCCGACCGGAACGATCACGGCAGTGCTGGTCGCCACGGGCCTCGCGGTGGTGCTGATCGTGCCGGCCTTCGTGCTGCTGTACGTCCTGGACCAGCGGTCACTGCTGCCCGAGGAAGGCATGCCCGAGCCCGTACCCGGACCGACGACCGGATGAGCCGGAAGCGGGCCACGGTGCTTCAGCGCCGGTCCGACGGTTCTTCCTCGGCGCGGTCTGGCCGTGGCGCGCCGCGGTCGAGGGCGACGGCGAGGCCCGGGAAGAACATCACCGACAGGACGCCGGCGCCGATGAGCGCCGCGGCGTTCTCCGGGAGCATCTCTCCGGTGCTCAGACCCACCGTGGAGAGCGCCACCAGCAGGGGGAGCGAGGTCGCGGTGAGCAGCATCATCTGGGCGCGTCGTCGCACGTCGAGGTCGCGGCGGTAGAGGACGAACGAGGGAAGTCCTCGCACCGCCAGCAGCAGCACGAAGAAGGCGACCAGCCGCAGTGGAGCCTCCCGGATCGAGTCCAGGTCCAGGCTCATGCCGGAGGAGACGAAGAAGACGGGGATGAAGAACCCGTACCCGACGGCGTCCAGCTTGTCCTCCAGGGCCGCCACGTCGCCCGGCGCCCAACGACGCAGGATCACGCCGGCGAGGAACGCGCCGAGCACCACGTCGAGCCCGGCGTCGCTGGCGAGCACGAGCAGGCCGAAGAGGAGCATCAGGGTGAGCCGGAGCGTGATCTGCGACGTCGCGTGCTCGCCCTTGCGGGAGATCGCCTCGATCCGGGGCAGCCGAGCCAGCCGTGGAAGCCACGCGAGACCCAGCGCGACCGCGCACATCGCCAGGAGGGAGATCAGCCCGACCAGGCGACCCTGCGAGCCGAGGAAGATCGCGATGCCGGCAATGGGCAGGAATTCGCCCACGGCGCCCGCAGGCATGATGAACCGACCCAGGGGACCGTCCAGCATGTCGTTGTCGCGCAGGATGGGCAGCAGTGTGCCCAGCGCCGTCGTGGTGAGAGCCAGCGCGACGGGCACGAAGGCGTTCACCAGGCCGGCGGCCGCCAGCGCCCCGGTCACGCCGATCGAGAGCACCGCGCTGACCGCCCAGCCGGCGAGGGCGAGTCGTCCGGACCGCTCGCGGAAGTGGCCGAGCTCCAGCTCGTAGCCGGCGAGCAGGAACAGGAAGCCCAGCCCGACGTTGGCGACCAGCTCCACGGACTCCGGCTGCGCCAGCCCGCCGACCTGCGGTCCGATCAGCACGCCGCCCGCGATCAGCACCACCACCTGCGGAACCAGCAGTCGCGCGAGGAACGCGCTGACGAAGGGTGCGGCGACGGCGACCACGGACACGACCAGCAGCGCCTGCAGCTCTGTCTCGACGTCCATCCGCCCACCTCTCGACACCCACGACCGGCTGGTGCCGGCGTCCCGCCGGAGGCCAGGACACCTCGCGCCAGGCATGCACCGCGGAGACGCCGAGGTGACCGATCGTCGCCGACCGCGTGGGGCGTCGGCATCCTCCGCCGAGGGTGAGGCACGCCCCCGGCTCCCTCCTCACCCGGCTCGGGGGAGGCGATCGGCGCGGACGTCGATCTACGTTCGAGTCCGAGGCGGCTCGGCCACGGTCGAGCCCTTCCGCCCTCTCGACGGAGAAGCCATGTCGCAACTCTCGCCACCGAACACGCCCACCACGCCGATGGAGACCCTGCCTGCCCCCGAGAGACCGTCTCGGGGACGCTCGATCGCGGCGGTCCTCTGCCTGGTGCTGGCCGGGCTCCTGACGACGCCCGCGGGGGTCGCGTACTGGGGTCAACGCACCCTGAACGACACCGAGCGGTACGTCGCGACCGTGGACCCGTTGATCGACTCGCCCGAGGTGCAGGACGCCATCGCCACCAAGGTGACCGCCGCCATCGAGAAGCAGGTCGACATCGAGGCCGTCCTCAACAACGTCTTCGAGGGCGTGATCACCGAGCGGCCGCGACTGGAGCAGCTGGTCGGGCCCCTGTCGGCAGCGATCAACAGCCTCGTGGAGCGGGAGGTCCGCGCCTTCATCGCCTCGGACGAGTTCGCCGAGCTCTGGCTGCAGGTCAACATCCGAGCACAGCAGGCACTGCAGCGCGTCCTGACAGGTGAGGGGACGGGAGCCGTCACGGTCCAGGGCGACCAGCTCGTCCTCGATGTCGACGAGGTCATCAAGAAGGTGAAGGAGCGTCTCGTCGCTCGCGGACTGACCCTGGTCGAGAACGTCCCGATCCCCGACACCGACCGGCAGATCGTGCTGGTGGAGTCCGGTGCGCTCGAGCAGCTCCGCACGATCTACGCCTTCGGCAATCCGGTGGCCATCTGGATGCTCCCGGTCGTCGCGGTGCTCTACCTCCTCGCCTTCGTGCTGGCCCACCGTCGCCCGCGGATGGGCGTGCTGATCGGCGCCGTGCTCGCCGCCAATGCCGTCCTGCTGGCCCTGTGCCTCTCGATCGGGCGCCAGCTGTTCGTCAACCAGCTATCGGGCACGGTCTTCGGCCCCGCGAGCAAGGTCTTCTACGACACCCTGCTCTCCTACCTCGAGCGTGGGCAGGGCGTCCTGCTCGCGCTCGGACTGCTGCTGGTCGTCGCAGGGTGCTTCGCCGGCACCAACCGGTACGGCACCGCACTCCGCACGTCCCTGGGCTCGGGACTCGAGAGCCTCGGAGACCGGATGGGAGGCGACCACCTGGGGACAGCGGGGCGCTGGGTGGGGAGCAACCAGGGGTGGCTGCGCGTCGTCGTCGTCCTC
This sequence comes from Nocardioides sp. P5_E3, assembly GCF_054049275.1. Taxonomy (NCBI): domain Bacteria; kingdom Bacillati; phylum Actinomycetota; class Actinomycetes; order Propionibacteriales; family Nocardioidaceae; genus Nocardioides; species Nocardioides sp. P5_E3. Next base: position 85,222 of record NZ_JBFUMR010000017.1, on the reverse strand, counting down.
GTGGGCGTGCTGGCCCTGGCCTGGGGCAACCAGATCACCATGGAGCGGTTCTGGTGGTCCCTCGCGGCCGTGGTCGTGGGCCTGTCCGTGCTCCAGGTCCTCGTGGGCGCCGGCAAGGCCGCCCGCGTGGCCGCGCCACCAGAGAGAGACTCGGTCCCGGTCGATGCCGGCTAGGGGCGGCGCCACGACCTCGTCCATCCTGGCGTCCGGGAGGCAGACCTCCCGGGGACGGCGCGAGGTGGTCGAGACCACCTAGGCCGCACCCGTGCGCCCACCCACCCCAGATCGGGGATATCGACCCTCCGGCTTGCACCCTTTCGGGTGACCTCGGGATCCTCTGAACGTGGCACGCCTCCTGCGCTCGCTGGGCTCGTGGTGCGCCCGCCACGGTCTCGTGGTGATCGCGATCTGGGCGCTGCTCGGCATCGGTGTCGGCGCCGCGGTGACGACCTTCGGCGCCCAGACCAACAACGACCTCTCCCTGCCCGGCACGGACAGCCAGGCGGCCAAGGACCTCCTGGAATCACGGTTCCCGCCGCAGCAGAACGGCGTCAACCCGATCGTCTTCGACGTGTCGACGGGCAAGCTGACCGACGACGACGCGAAGCAGGCGGTCTCCCAGTCGGTCAAGGCGATCGCTGCCGTGCCCCATGTCGCGAGCGTCACCGACCCGGTCAGCAGTGACGGCCAGACCGCGGGACTGCTGGCCGACGACGGCCAGACCGCCTTCGCGCCGGTGCTCCTCGACATCGGGTCCGGGGACCTGACGCCCGAGCTGGCCCAGCAGGTCGTGGACGCGACGGCGCCCGCCACCAGGGCCGGCATCACCGTGGCCGCCGGCGGCTCGGTGGGCTCCACGCTGTCGACCGACGACTCCGAGATCAGCGAGGTCGTCGGCATCGTGGCCGCGATGATCATCCTCACCCTGGTGCTGGGCAGCCTGGTGGCGATGGGGATGCCGATCATCACCGCCGTGGTCGGGCTCGCCGTGGCCCTGGGAGTCGTCGGGCTGCTGGGTCACGCGGTCCCCATCCCGTCCAGCGGTCCGACGCTCGCCACGATGATCGGTCTCGGCGTCGGTATCGACTACGCCCTCTTCCTGATCACCCGCCACCAGGAGCATCTCCGCGACGGCCTGTCGACGGTCGACGCCGCCGCGCAGGCCGTCGCCACCTCGGGCAGCGCCATCGTGTTCGCGGGCTGCACCGTCGTCATCGCCCTGCTCTCGCTGGGGGTCGCCGGCATCCCGCTGGTCAGCGCGCTCGGCCTGGCCTCCGCGATCGCCGTCGTCGCCGCCGTGCTGGTCGCCATCACCTTGCTCCCCGCGTTCCTCGGACTGCTCGGCCACCGGATCGCCTGGCTGTCGCTGCCGTCGTTCATGCGTCCGCGGAGCAGTCGCCGCGCCGGCCTGTGGACCCGTTGGGCGGGCGTCGTACGCCGACATCCCGCCGTCGTCACCGTCCTGTCGCTGGCGGCGCTGGTGCCGCTGGTCATCCCGGCCCTCAGCCTCGAGCTCGGCCAGGAGGACGTCGGTGCGACCGCTCCGGAGACGACCGAGCGGCAGGCGTACGACCTGGTCACCGGCGGGTTCGGGGTGGGCTACAACGGCCCCCTCCAGGTCGCGTCCGCCCTCGACCCGGTGGCCGCACCGAGCGCCGCCTACACCCGCAAGTACGACAAGGCGCAGTCGCTGAAGGCAGATCTCCAGCAGAAGCAGAAGGACCTGAYGGCGCAGAAGAAGCAGCTCCAGCGACGGCAGCAGCAGCTGGAGGCCCAGCAACAGTCCCTCGAGGACCAGCAGGCAGGGCTCGAGAGCGACCAGGCCTCGCTCCAGCGCCGGGCCGACCAGCTCCAGGCGGAACAGGCCGGGCTCGAGCGCCAGGCCGCGGCACTGGAGGCCGAGCAACGCCGCCTCGAGGCCGAGCTGACGAGGCTGAAGACCCAGGCGTCAGCCCTCGAGCGAAGGGCCCGGGCGGTCGCCGGCCGGATCAGGACCCTGGCCCGCGAGCTCGCCCGGCTCGGCCTCCGCGAGCGCGTGCTCCAGCGTCGCATCCAGCGCGCCGAGGGCAACCCGATCCGGGTCGCGCGGCTGCGCGCCCGGCTGGTCGGGGTCCGCGAGCGCCAGGTCGAGGTGCAGGCACGGCTGCGCCCCCTCACCGCTGAGGCCAGGCGGCTCGCGGAGCAGGCCCGGCGGCTGCGGTCCGAGGCAGCCCGGCTGCAGCAGCAGGCCGACGCGCTGCAGCGCCGCGCCGACGACCTCCAGCGGCAGAAGACCTCGCTGCAGCAGCAGGCCGCGGAGCTCCAGCGCGAGGGCGACCGGCTCCAGCAGCAGGCGGACTCGCTGCGCAGGCAGGGCAACGAGCTCCAGCAGCAGGCGGCCGAGCTGCAGCAGCAGGCCGACGACCTCAAGGCCCAGCAGAAGCAGGCCCAGCAGGAACAGGCCCAGGCCGAGAAGCTCAAGCAGCAGCTCACCGACATGGTCACCACGGCCGGTGGCGACGAGCGCGGCACCGACCCGCGTGTCGTGAACCTCCAGGAGGGCCTCTCGGCCACGGCGGGAGTGGTGGCGCTGACCCCGCCGCAGCTGAACGAGAAGGGCGAAGTCGTGCTCCTCTCGGCCGTCCCGGAGACCTCGCCGGCCTCCGACGACACCGCCGACCTCGTCGTGCACGTGCGCGACACGGTGCTCCCGGACACCAACGAGGGAGGTGGCATCACCTCGCACGTCGGCGGCTACACGGCGTCGTACGTCGACCTGGCATCGCTGATCTCCGCGCGGCTGCTCCTGGTGATCGGGACGGTCATCCTGCTGGGCTTCCTCCTGCTGATGGTCGCGTTCCGCTCGCTGCTGATCCCGCTGCAGGCGGCGATCACCAACCTCCTCTCGGCCGCCGCCGCGTTCGGGGTGCTGACAGCCGCCTTCCAGTGGGGCTGGGGGATCTCGTTGCTGGGCATCGACACCGCCGCCGGGTCCGTGCCGATCGCCAGCTACGTGCCGCTGATGATGTTCGCCGGCCTCTTCGGGCTGTCGATGGACTACGAGGTGTTCCTCGTCAGCCACGTGCAGCAGCACCACCACGCCGGCGAGGAGGCGCGCGAGGCGGTGCAGGCGGCGCTGGCGTCGAGCGCGCGCATCACGACGGCCGCGGCGCTGATCATGGCGTCGGTCTTCGCCAGCTTCATCCTCAACGACGACCCCACCATCAAGCAGTTCGGCGTCGGGTTGTCGGTGGCCGTGCTGCTCGCCGGCATCCTGGTCGTGACGCTGGCCCCTGCGATCCTGGTGCTCTTCGGGCGCGCGGCGTGGTGGCTGCCGCGCTGGCTGGACCGGATCCTGCCGCACGTCTCGATCGAGGGCGAGGCCGCCGTCACCTCGGCAACGGAACCCGCAAGAACGTCGGACGAGGGCGCGTCGCACGCTCCTTGACCGTCCGGGGGCCGGTGTGGTCGGCGCTGGATGCCCGCCATTGTCCGAGCCCGCACGCATGGACCCGATCGGACGGGGTACGGCGACAGGTCGGGGGATCCCTCATCGGACAGAGCGCATCATGCGACACCCCCCGGCCGGCGGCCCGTCACCCAGCCTGCCGCCCACGTCAGGCGTGGGGGTCGGCGTGGGGGTCGGACCACCGGCGTCCCGGCCGGCGTGACCCTCGAGCCCTACACCGGTCCGTGCATCTTCGGGAGTCCAACGGCTCCTCTGCGGAGATCGACGGCAAGGACGTCCGGGTGAAGTGCGGCGAGCTGTTGGCCTACCATCCGTTCGCGCTGACCGTCCGCAACAGCCGCGTGCCCCGCATCGAGGTCACCGGCAATGGCCAGAGCCTCGACATCAGCGACAGCGACGTCGTTGCGGGCGCGTGGTCCGACGGCGCGCTGTGGGGGTCGAACATCACGGCCACCCGCGTCGAGATCACCGGCGGCCAGCACTCGGTGCACTGCGAGGACAGCTGCACCATCGTGGACTCCTGGCTCCACGGCCAGTACAACCCGGACGGTGGGGCGTACCACACCAACGCCTTCCTCACGAACGGCGGCAGCGGCATCGTGCTCCGGCACAACACCCTGCACTGCGACTCGATCCTGAACAGCACGGACGGCGGGTGCACCGCCGACGTGTCGCTGTTCGGCGACTTCGGTCCCGTCTCCGACGTGCTCGTGGAGCGGAACCTGCTGAAGGCCAACGCCTCGTCGATCTCGTACTGCGCGTACGGCGGCTACAGCCCCAGCAAGCGGTACCCGATCGCCACCGGAATCCGGTTCATCGGCAACGTCTTCGAGCGCGGCACCAACCGCCGGTGCGGCGTCTACGGCCCGGTCACGTCGTTCCAGGCCAGCGCCGCCGGCAACCAGTGGTCGGGCAACACCTGGGACTCCGGCGAGCCCCTGACCCCCTGACCGTGCCCGACCCGTAACACGCTCGGCCTTCACGGCGCTGAAGGGAAGAGGGCAGCGGCGCGACCATTTCCCCCCGGATCGAGGTCGCGCCGCTGTTCCCTGTCTTGCAAAGCCCCCCGGGCTGTACCGTGGACCCAGGCGTTCGATCCGGGGGGATGGACTGCCTGGTGGCGGCCCGGGTGCTCACATCCTGAGCACCCGGGCCCGCCGCCGATCTCGCAGCCGGGCCGGCGGCCTCAGTCGCCCGTCGGGCCGAATCGCTCGACGCGGATGGCCGCAGGGTCGAGCCCGCACGCGACGAGCAGCTCCTCGGCGTACGACGCGAAGCGCGCCGAGCCGCAGACGTAGCCGAGGTCGACGCCCTCCAGCAGCGGCGCCAGCTCCGCGGTCGTGAACGGCCCGGCCGGCCGGCCGCCGACGTCGGCGCGCGTGAACGCGAGCGTCGCTCCGTAGCGCTCGAGCTCTGGGGCGTAGGCGAGCTCGTCGGGCGTGCGGCCCATCGCGGCGATGTGCAGCAGGTCGGTGCGCCCGACCCGGCGTGCCGTGCGGGCCATGGCGACAGCAGGCACGACCCCGGTGCCGCCGACGAGGCACAGGACACGGGACTTCGTGTCCCAGACGAACCAGCGGCCGATCGGTCCGCGCAGCTCGAGCACGTCACCGACCTCGGCGACGTCGGCGAGGAACTCCGACACCTCCCCGTCCGGCTGTCGCTCGATGAGCAGCTCCAGCAGCGGGTCGTCGCTGTCGGAGGCCAGGGAGTACGAGCGCTGGGCGGTGTAGCCGTCGGGCGCGCGCAGCCTGAGGATGTAGTGCTGGCCGGGCAGGTGGTGGGGCCGGTCGTCCACGTGCAGCCGCAGCCGGACCGTGTTCGTGGTCGGCTGGTCCTTCTCGATGATGCGGCCGTCGCTCCAGGCCGCCATGGGGGCCGGGGCCACGTCAGTCGTCACCCTGGTAGCGCTGCTCGCGCCACGGGTCGCCGCGGTCGTGGTAGCCGTTCTGCTCCCAGAAGCCCGGCCGGTCCTCGGTCATCAGCTCGAGGCGCGAGAGCCACTTGGCCGACTTCCAGAAGTACAGGTGCGGCACCAGCAGCCGGAGCGGACCACCGTGCTGGCGGGGGAGCGGCTTGCCGTCGAAGCTCCACACCACCCACGCGCGACCGCCGGTGACGTCCGCCAGCGGCAGGTTGGTGGTGTAGCCGGTCACCGAGTGCGCCATGACGTACGCCGCCGAGGTGTCCGGCTCGGCGACCGCGAGCAGGTCGTCGACGCTGACGCCGCCGAAGGTGGTGTCGAGTTTGGACCACGTGGTCACGCAGTGGATGTCGCCGAAGTAATTCGATCCCGGGAGGGCGTGCAGCTCCTGCCAGGTCCACGTGTGCGGCGACTCGACGAGGCCGTCGATGCTGAACGTCCACGACTCCTCGGGCTGGTGGGGCGTCGCCTCGGCGCTCAGCACCGGCCACGACGAGCCGGTGTCGTACTGCCCGGGTGGGAGCCGACCGCGCTCGGGCTCGGGGCGGCGGCGGTGGAATCCTCGGGTGACAGGCATGACTCTGCTCCTGGTGGCTCGCTGCTCAGGCGGACGGGGGCCAGTCTGCCGCGGACCGGGCATGGACCGCACGCAGGAAGTCGAGGACGGCTCAGCCGTTGCGGCCGCGGGCGGTGACCGGCCAGGGGGCGCTCCCGGTGGTGGGCCACAGCTCGTCGGCGAGGTTGACCGCGCTGCAGCAGTGGTTGGGCACGACGAGCACCCGACTGCCGAGCCGCGGGAGACGGCCCGGCAGCTCCACGACCGCGTGGTGCTCGGACAGCTGCACGATCCGGGCCTCGGGGTGCTCGAGGAGCCGACCGGACCCCGAGGCGTAGGACGCCCGGTCGGCGCCCAGCACCTTGGACCCGGCGTCCAGGACGGCGCGGCCGCCAGCGTGGCTCACGACCGTGGCCACCGCCGTGAGCGCGACCTGGTCGGGCGTCGCGGAGCCGAGCTCCCACTGCTGGGCGTCGCCGAAGACGTAGACGCCGGGCCGGACCTCGGTCAGGACCGCGGTGTCGGCGTGCTCGAGCGAGGGCGTCGACCCGCCGCTGACGACCTCGATCTGGATCCCGGCCGCGGTGACGGAGGCCCGCGCGGCCGCGAGGGCGACGCCTTCGTCGCGGGCCGCGACGGCCCGGGCGTCGGGGGAGTAGGAGTGTCCGGGGAAGGTGTAGACGCCCCGCACGGGGAGGTCGCCGGCGGCGAGCGCGACCTGCCGGGCCGACGACGGCTCGACGCCGCTGCGGTGGTGACCGCAGTCGACCTCGACCAGCACCTCCAGCCCCGAGCCGGCCAGGAGGGCGGCGGCGGTGCGGGCCCCGGTGACGGAGTCGACGCCGATCGCGAGCCGTACGCCTGACGACGCGATCGATCGCAGCCGCCCGGCCAGCTCCGCGGTCAGCCACAGCGGGTAGGCGATGAACAKGTCCGCCACACCCTCGGCGGCGAAGGCCTCGGCCTCGCCGACGGTGGCGACCGTCAGTCCGACGGCGCCGGCCTCCAGCTGCAGGCGGGCGATGTCGGCGGACTTGTGGGTCTTGGCGTGCGGACGCAGTGTGACACCACCGGCAACGGCGGCCCCGGCCGCGCGGGCCACGTTGGCACGCAGCCGGTCGACGTCGACCCGGAGGTAGGGCGTGGGCCGCTGGTCCGTGCTCACCCGAACCGTCGCCACTCGCCCTCGGAGACGACCTCGACCCGGTCGCCGTCCACGAGCACCGCCGACTGCTCGTCGAGGGCATACGCCGGGTTGCCGAGCTCGGCGGCCCACTGCTCGGCCACCTCCAGGGTGTTGCCCGGGAAGAGCCCGACGTGCGGGAACAGCGAGAAGTCGACGAGGCCGAGCGTCCGGTCGCCGTCCTCGGGTCGCCACTCGACGAACAGGTCGCCGATGCGCGGGGTCAGCACCATGCTGCCGGCGCTCACGCCCACCCACACGGTGTCGGTCAGCTCGGGCAGCAGGTCGGCGAGCCCCGACTCGACCAGCCAGTGGGCGAGGTAGGTCGCCTCGCCGCCGTCGACGAGCAGCACGTCGGCCTCGCGGACCCACGGCACCCAGCGGTCGGGGCTGATCGTGGGGAGCGCCGTCAGCTCGAGGAACCCGACGGACCGCCAGCCGAGGCCGGTCATCGTCGGCGGCGACCCGTCGGTGACGAAGCGTCGCAGCGACTCCGGCCCACACTTCGGATGACCCCACTGGGCCGTCGGGATGCACAGCGCGGTCGACTCCTCGACCGGCTTGTCGAGCAGGTCGACCAGGGCCGCTCGGATGCTGTCGTTGGTCACRCCACCGGAGGTGAGCAGGAGCTTCATCCCCGCATCGTCGCAGCATCGTCCGACGCTGACCGCGGCACGCCCGCGCGGCCTCAGGAGATCCGCACGCGAGGATCGAGCACCGCGTAGGTGAGGTCGACGAGGATGTTCGCGACGACCACCGCGGTCGAGGCGAACAGGACGACCCCGATGATCACGGGAAGGTCCTGCTGGGTGATCGCGACGATGGCGGTCTGCCCCAGGCCCGGGAGGCTGAAGACGGTCTCGGTGACCACGACGCCGCCGACGAGCTGGCCCAGGTCGATGCCGAACTGGGTCACGATGGGCGTGAGGGCGCTCCGCAGGGCGTGCCGGTAGGTGACGCGTCGCTCGGAGATGCCCTTGGAGCGGGCGGTCCTGATGTAGTCCTCGCTGAGCACGTCGAGCATCGACCCGCGGGTGAGTCGGGTGTAGGCAGCTGCCGACACCAGCGCAAGGGTCGCCCAGGGCAGCAGCAGGTGGTTGACCCACGGTCCGATGCCCTGGCTCAGGGGCACGTACCCGCCGGGTGGGAACCAGGCATAGCCCGCCTTGGTGAGCTGGAAGTAGAGGAAGTAGAGGAGCACCAGGCCCAGCAGGAACGACGGCATCGAGTAGAAGAACAGCGCGAAGGCGGTCAACGCCCGGTCTGCCAGCGAGCGGGGGTGCGTGGCCGAGACGACACCGTTGCTGACGCCCAGCACCAGCCAGATCACCGCCGCTCCCACCGCCAGCGAGAGGGTCACGGGCACGGCCTGGGTGATGATCGTGGTGACCGGGACCTGGTGGTAGTAGTCGTAGCCGAGGTCGCCGTGCAGCGCGTCGCCGACGAAGCTGGCGTACTGCTTCCACAGCGGCTGGTCGAGGCCGAGGCGTTCGTTGATCGCGGCGATGGTCTCCGGTGTGGCCTGTCGTCCACCCAGGGTGCGCGCGACGTTGCTCGGCACCACGTAGAACAGCGCGAACACCGTCATGCTGATCAGCCACAGGACCAGAAGCCCCGTCAACGTCCGCACGATGAGGAACCTCACCATCCGGGCTCACCTCCCGATCAGCCGGTCGACGCGCGGGTCGAGCGCGTCGCGCACGCCGTCGCCGAACAGGTTGAACGCCAGGGTGGTGATCAGGAGTGCGCCACCGGGGAAGGCGATGAACCACCACGCGGTCCGGTAGTAGCGCTGCGCGGTGCTGATCATCCCGCCCCAGTCCGCGGTCGGCGCCTCCAGGCCGAGGCCGAGGAAGGAGAGCGTCGCCTGAGCCACGATCACCACCGGCACCAGCAGGGTCGTGTAGACGATGATCGGCGCCATCACGTTGGGCAGGACGTCGATGAACATGATGCGGAGGTCCCCGGCACCCAGCGAGCGCGCAGCCTCGACGTACTCCCGCTCCTTGACCGAGAGCACCTGCCCACGCACGATGCGCGCCATCGAGGCCCAGCTGAAGAAGCCGATCACCACGATCGTCACCAGCAGGCTCGGGCCGGTGATGGACACCAGCGCGACGGCCACCAGCAGGAACGGGATCGAGAGGACGACGTCGATCAACCGCGCGAGGACCAGGTCGACCAGGCCCCCGAAGAAGCCCGCGGCAAGGCCGACGACGACCCCCACGATCACCGTCAGCATGGTCGCCAGCACGCCGACGCCGAGCGAGACGCGAGCTCCGTAGGCCACCCGGGTCAGCACGTCACGGCCCAGGTCGTCGGTGCCGAACCAGAAGGTCGAGCTCGGACCGACGGGCAGGCCGTCGGGAGTCAGGCCGGTCTCGCGGTACTGAACGTTGGGCGGGTGCCCGGTGAGCCAGGCGAAGAACGGCGCGAAGATCGCGACCAGCACCAGCAGGCCGATCACCACCAGGGACCAGATGGCGACCTTGTCCTTCCTCAGCCGGAGCCAGGCCAGCTTCCACGGACCGCGGCCCTCGATGGTGCGAGGCAGGTGCCCGGTGGTCACCGTGTCGGTCATCGTCGGGACGCTCAAGATGGGGTCGGTCATGGCTCGACCTCCCCGGGGGTCGCGATCTCGAGGCCGGGGACCGCGCTGCTCAGGCTCTCGCCATGCGCGAGCGGGTGCCAGCACGCGGTCACGTGGACGTCCGGGTCGCCCTCGACCGGCTCGAGCGGGGGCTGCTGCTCCCGGCAGTCCGCGCGGGCCTTGGGGCACCGGGGGTGGAAGTGGCACCCGCTGGGCGGGTCGACGGCCGATGGCAGGTCGCCGCTGAGGACGACGTGCTCGCGGCTGTCGGCCGCGTCCGGGTCGGGCGCGGGCAGCGCCCCCAGGAGCGCCTTCGTGTAGGGGTGCCGGGCCCCGCCGAAGAGGTCCTCCACCGTTCCCTGCTCGACCACCCGGCCGAGGTACATCACAGCAATGCGGTCGCTGACGTGACGCACGACGGACAGGTCGTGGGTGATGAAGAGGTAGGTGAGCCCCAGCTCGTCCTGCAGGTCGATGAGCAGGTTGAGCACCTGCGCCTGGATCGAGACGTCGAGCGCGGACACCGGCTCGTCACAGATGATCAGGCGAGGACGGAGCGCCAGCGCACGGGCCACCCCGATGCGCTGCCGCTGGCCACCGGAGAAGTCGGCGGGGAACCGGTTGTAGTGCTCCGGGTTGAGCCCTACCAGCTCCATCAGCTCCTGGACCCGGGCCTTGCGGGCCGGGCCCTTCTCCAGGTCGTGGATCGCGAAGGCGTCGCCGATGATCGAGCCGACCCGCCGTCGCGGGTTCAGGGAGCCGTAGGGGTCCTGGAAGATCACCTGGATGTCGCGCCGCAGCGGCCGCATCTCGCGGCGGGAGAGGTGCGTGACGTCCCGGCCGTCGAACCACACCTCGCCCGCGGTGACGTCGTACAACCGGGCCAGGCAGCGTGCCAGGGTCGACTTGCCGCAGCCGGTCTCGCCGACGAGGCCGAGGGTCTCCCCGGGCAGCACCTCCAGGTCCACCCGGTCGACGGCGTGCAGCACACCGGTCGCGCGTCCCGTCAGGCTGGTGCCGCCGGCCGGGAACTCCTTGCAGACCGCACGGGCCTCCAGGAGCGGTGTTGCCGTCGACGTGGTCACGAGGCGGCCCCCTCGGCCCCCTCGGCCGTCGCCCCGGTCTCGTCGGCCGCGGCCGTCTCGGCGGTCTCGGCGCGGAGGCGGTCCCGGATCGCGGTGCGCGCCACCAGGTCGGCGGGCAGCCAGCACGCGGACCAGTGGTGGACGTCGCCGAAGACGCGGGCGAGCGGAGGCTCCGCGGCCCAGCACCGGTCGAAGGCGTAGGGGCAGCGCGGAGCGAACGAGCAGCCGGGCGGGAGCTCGATCACGCTGGGTGGGGTGCCGCGGATGGGGGTCAGCCGGCGTCGGCCCGCGCCCACGGCGGGCAGCGAGTCGAACAGGCCCTCCGTGTAGGGGTTGTGGTGGTGGTAGAAGGTCTCGCGTCGTGGCGCGTGCTCCATCACCACCCCCGCGTGCATGACCACGACGTCGTCCGCCACCTCGGCGACCACCCCGAGGTCGTGCGTGATGAGCACGATGGCGGTACCGAACTCGCGCTGCAGGCGCGTCATCACCGCCAGCACCTGCGCCTGCACGGTGACGTCGAGCGCCGTCGTCGGCTCGTCGGCGACGAGGAGGTCGGGGTTGAGCGCCATCGCCATCGCGATCATGACCCGCTGGCGCATGCCGCCGGAGAACTGGTGCGGGTAGTCGTCCAGGCGTTCCTCGGGGTGCGGGATTCCGACCAGTCCCAGCAGCTCGGCGGCCCGGGTCCGTGCCTGCTGCCGGGTCACGCTGCTGTCGTGGGCCTGGATCATCTCCCGGATCTGCCAGCCGATGCGGTAGAGCGGGTGGAGGCTGGAGAGCGGGTCCTGGAAGATCATCCCGATCCGCTTCCCGCGGATCTGCCGCAGCTCGTCGGGCTGGGCGGTCAGCAGGTCGACGCCGTCGAAGAAGGCGTGACCACTGACCGTGGCGCCACGGGTGAGTCCGGCGATCGTCTGCGTGGACACGCTCTTGCCGGACCCGGACTCCCCGACGATGCCGAGCGTGTGGCCGCGGTCGAGGTCGAAGCTGACTCCGCGGACCGCCTCCACGACGCCGTCGTCGGTCGAGAACGAGACGCGCAGGTCCTGGACCTCCAGCAGGCGCATGGAGGTCAGCCGCCCTGCATGTCCGGGGACAGCCAGACGTTGGCGGGGTCGAAGTTCTGGATGGCGGGCAGGTAGATCGCGTTGTTGACCTGCGTGGCGTGGTAGTTCGCGTTGAGCGGCGAGGTGATGGGGAAGAACGGTGCGTCCTTCATCACCTGCTCATCGGCCTTCGCCCACAGGGACGCGGCCGTGGACTCGTCGGGTGCCGCCGCGGCCTGATCGATCAGCTTGTTGGTCGCCGGGTTGTCGTAGAACCCGAAGTTGCTGCCGACGGGCGGGAACGACGGCTCGCCGGAGAACAGCGGACCGAAGAACGACAGGGCGGCGTTGCCGAACCAGTCCGGCCCCCAGCCGGCCAGCGAGACGTCCCACACCCCGCTGCGCGCGGCAGTGGGCTCCTGCAGGTACTTGGTGTAGAAGTCTGCGTCGGGCGACGGGACGCCCTCGACCTTGATCCCGGCATCGGACAGGTCCTGCTGGACGGTCTGGAACGCCTTCGTGCCGCCCTCGGAGGAGCTGCGGTAGAGGAACTTCAGCGTGAGACCGTCGGAGTAGCCCGCATCGGCGAGCAGGGACTTGGCCTTGGCCACGTCGTAGGGGTAGAGGTCGAGGTCCTGTGAGCCGACGATGCCGGGAGGCAGCACGTGGGTGAGCGGGGGGTTGACCTTCGGTCCGCCGAGGACCTGGATGATGTTGTCACGGTTCATGGCGTACTCCAGGGCCTGCCGTACCTCCGCGTTCTTCAGCGCGCCCCCGTTGTTGGGGGAGACGGTGTTGAACACGACGTACGGGTTGGTGGAGTTGGTCTCGCCGAGGTTGAGGTTGGGGTCGTTCGCCGAGATGAGGCCCGGCAGCTGGGACGGCGGCGGGAAGGTCCCGAACTCCATGTCGGCGCTCGCGTTGCCGGTCTGGAGCTGCTGCTGCACCGATTCCTGGCTGACCGTCTCGTTGACCACCACCTTGTCGACATAGGCCTTCCGGATGGGGTCCGAGTCAGCCGTCCAGGCCGGGTTGCGCGTGAAGACGATCTCCTTGGTCGGGTTCCAGGACTCGATCTGGTAGGGACCGTCGGAGACCTGGTGCTGGCCGAGGTCCTGGCTGCCCGGGAGGTACTTGAGCACCTCCTTCGGTGCGGGGGAGAAGGCCGGCAGGGTGAGCATGTCGACGAAGTACGACGCTGGTTGGGTGAGCGTGAAGACCACGGTCTTGTCGTCCTTGGCCACCACCCCGGGCAGGTCGTTGCCGTCGATGTAGGAGGCGATCGCCTCTGGGGTCTGGCCGGCGTCCGTGAACCCGTCGCAGAAGTCCTGGTAACCCTCGATCAGCGTGGCGAAGTCGGGGATGCCGCCGAACGGCTGGACGGGGTTGCACGTGCGCTTGACCCCTCGCACCACGTCCTCAGCGGTGACCGGCCGGGCCGGGTCGGTGTTCCACTGCGCGCCCGAGCGGAGGGTGATCGTGTAGGTCGTGCCGTCCTTGCTGATGCCGCCGTTGTCGGTGGTCGGGATCTCCTCGGCCAGGTCCGGCGCGGCGGTCGTGGTCTGGCCCTTGACGGCGGGGTAGGTGAACAGCTGGCGGCTCCACAGGCGCAGGGCGCTGTAGCCCACGCTGTAGTAGGAGACGTTGGGGTCCATGTAGTCGACGTCGCCGGTGCCGAGCATGTTGAGCACGCCGCCCGCGCTCGGCTCTCCCGAGCTCCCGCCTCCGCCGGAGTCCGACGAGCCGCCCGAGCCGCCGCAGGCGGAGAGCAGGAGCAGGGCTGTGGAGGCGACCGCCAGGGCGGGCAGGCGACGGACGGTGGGCTTCATGGGGTCCTCCAGACCAGAGCGAGGTCGATCTGGCCCCGAGCACCAGTCGTCTCCATTGGACGCGTGAGCCGCGGGCCTTTCCATGCCTGCGGCCCGGATGTCACGGGTTCGTCACCGAGCTGTCACGTCGGCCGACGGTTGTGGCGCGATCGTGACGAATGTGAACGGTTGTGTGTCGCAGCCGAAGGGGGACACTGGAGGCGTGACGCGCACGGTGCTGCTGATCGAGGACGACCCGCGGGTGAGGCGGTCACTGCACCTCGCGCTGCAGGACGAGGGCTACCAGGTGGGGGAGGCGGCGACCGGCGAGGCGGGGCTGCGACAGCTCCGTGCGCAGGCACCCGACGTCGTCCTGCTCGACCTCATGCTGCCCGACACCGACGGCTTCTCGGTCTGCCGCGAGGTGCGACGGTGGACCGACGTCCCGGTGATCATCGTCTCCGCACGGACCGACAGCCACGACGTCGTCGCAGGGCTGGAGGCCGGGGCCGACGACTACGTCACCAAGCCCCTCGTCGCCAAGGAGCTGTCGGCGCGGATCCGGGCGCTCCTGCGGCGCGTCCACCACCCCGAGGCGACGGATCCTCGAACCCTGGTGCTCGGCGACATCTCGGTCGGGGTCGACAGCGGCGTGGTGACGGTCGGCGGGGTGGCGGTCGACCTCACCCGCACCGAGCTCCGCCTGCTGGTGGAGCTGTGCCGCAACGAGGGCCAGGTCGTGAGCCGGGAGGACCTGCTCGAACGCGTCTGGGGCTACGACTACCTCGGCGACGGCCGGATCGTCGACGTGCACGTGCACCGGCTGCGCGTGAAGGTCGAGGCGGACCCCGCCAATCCCCGCCACGTCGTCACCGTTCGTGGGCTGGGCTACCGCGCGGTCCCGTGAGCGTGCTGCGCGATGAGCCGACTGCTGCCTCGCCGACTCCTACCTCGACGACTGGGCCTGCGTGACCGGGTGGCGCTCGGCTTCGGCCTGATGGCGCTGGTCCTCGCGACGCTCCTGGCCGTGACGACGTGGCTCCTCACGTCGGCGTACCTCACGGCGCAGCAGGAGGACGCGGCGCTCGCCCAAGCCACCGACCACGCGCTGACCATCAAGGTGGGCGTGCGGGCGGGCCAGGACGTCGCCACCCTGGTCGACCGCCTCCGCTACCCGAAGGACGGCGCGGCCCTCCTGGTCCGCGACGGCCGGCGCTACCGCGGCACCACCTCGACCGACGCCACCTTCCCGCAGGACCTGGTGCGACGGGCGGCGTCGGCGACCAGTGCCTCGATCCACGAGGAGAGCCCTGGTGGCACCTACCTCGCCGTGGGCATCCCGATGGGCCACGGTGACGTCTTCCTCGAGCTCTTCCCCCGGGCAGACCTGGCCCGCACCCTGCGCGCGCTGTGGCTGAGCCTCCTGATCAGCGCCGTGATCACCACGTCGCTCGGGGTGGTGGCGGGTCGCGTCGTGGCACGGCGCCTGCTGCGGCCGGTGGAGGAGGTGACCGCCGCGGCCGCCGCCATCGCCGAGGGCGACCTCGACGCACGGCTCGACCCGGGCGCCGACCCCGACCTCGCCGAGCTCGCCGCGTCGTTCAACCAGACCGCCCGCTCGCTGCAGCACCGCGTGCAGGCCGACGCCCGGTTCGCCGGCGACGTCAGCCACGAGCTGCGCACCCCGCTGACCACCATGGTCAACGCGATGGAGTCGCTGAAGCACCGGCGCCGCGTCCTTCCGGCCACGGCTCTCGAGCCCCTCGACCTGCTCGACCACGAGCTCGAGCGCTTCCGGCAGCTGGTCATCGACCTGCTCGAGATCTCGCGCGCCGACAGCGGCGACGAGGAGGTGCGTGAGCCCGTGCGTGTCGCGGAGCTGGTGCGCCATGCGGCCGATGCTGCTGCCGGACGTCCGGTCACCTCCGTGGCGCCGGCGGCGGAGCACCTCGAGGTCGCCGCGGACCGCAGGCGCCTGGCGCAGGTCGTGGCCAACCTGGTCACCAACGCGGAGCTGCACGGCGGCGGGTGCACCCGGGTGTGCGTCGAAGCCACGGGACGAGACGTCCTGGTGACGGTGGACGACGCCGGCCCGGGGGTGCCGATGGACAGCCGGCAACGGATTTTCGAGCGCTTCGCCCGCGGACCCGGGCGGGAGGAGGGCGGCTTCGGACTGGGCCTGGCCATCGTGGCGCGTCACGTCGCCTGGCACCGGGGCACCATCTCAGTCGTCGACGGCCCCGACGGTGGGGCGCGCTTCGCGCTGCGGCTCCCGGCCTCGACCGGAGGGGTCGCGCCCAGGAAGGTTCCGGCGACTAACGTCGGAGCGTGACGGACTTCCAGCGGATCCTCGTGGTCAGCACGCGGGCCGACGCTGCGGAGGTCGGGCGGGTCCGGGCCGGCATCGGGTCGTCCGCGGTCGTGATCACCGCCCCGACCGCCGACGGCAAGCGGATCGTCCAGGGGCTCGGGCACACCGCCCACCCGGAGGTGGTGCTGGCTCCGGTCCGCTTCCCCGACGTGGACCGCGGTCACCGGCTCGACGAGGTCGTACGCCGCCACGCGGTCGCCGACCGGTTCCGCGACGTCGTGGTGGTGGCCGACCCGTCCACCATCACCCTCCTGCTGCGGGTGCTGGCGCCCGACCAGCTGCCCGCGGCCGGCCCCGTCACCGAGGTCGGCCTCCCGCGGGGGCCGCGGCCGGTGCCGCTCGGTCGCGCGGCCGCTGCGGGCGTGGGCCTCGCCCTGCTGGTGTCCTTGCTGTCCGCGGTGGTGCCGGTCTGGGTGCTGCCCGCGGTGGCGGCCGTGGGCGGGCTCGTGCTCCTGGCGCTGCCCGGGCGTCGCTGGCTCGGCCTGTCGGTGCTCATCGCGGTCGGGGTGGCGCTCGGCGTCTCGCTGCTGGCCATCGCGGGCTCGGCGAGGTTCCCGGGCGCCTGGTGAGGCGGGCCCGGACCGGTCAGGCGGGGGCGCCGGGCGCGGCCAGGGCGGGCGTGCGCCGCAGCACGACGACCATCGCGCAGACGGTGAGCAGGAGCGCCGAGGCGAGGGCGACCACGCCCGGCCAGCCGGCGTGGCTCCAGGCGGCGCTGCCGAGGTTGCCGAAGACCGACGCGCCCACGTAGTAGGCGAAGAGGTAGAAGGCCGCAGCCTGCCCCGTGCGTACGCCGGCGAGGTGGGCGCGCGAGGTGACCCATCCGCTGGCCAGGCCGTGGATGCAGAAGAATCCGACGGTGAGCGCCGCCATCCCGAGGACGACGACCGGCAAGGCGTGGGCCAGGGTCAGCCACACCCCCACGAGGGCGAACGCGCAGCCGACCGGGATGGTGGCGCGACGGCCGATGCGGTCGGCGATCCGTCCGGACGCCGCCGAGCTGACCGAGCCCAGGGCGTAGACGAGGTAGACCAGGCTGATCGTGCCGACCGAGAGCCCGTAGGGCGCCGAGCTGAGCCGGAACCCGAGCGCATTGAATACCGCCACCATCGTGCCGATCCCGCAGGCGCCCAGGACGTAGAGCGCCACCAGGGCGCGGTCGCGCACCGCCGCGCGGGCGCCATCGAGCACCGACCGCAGGTCGGCCGGCCGGCGCACGAAGTGCTGCGACGCCGGCAGCAACCACGCCACCACCGCCGCGCACGCGAGTGCGGCGAACGCGGCGGCAGCCATGCCCCAGCGCCAGCCCGCGGCGTCGGCGACCGGAGCGGTGACCACCCGGCCGGCCATGCCGCCCAGGGCGGTGCCGGCGATGTAGAGGCCGAAGGCCCGACCGTGCGCGGAGGGGTGCAGCTCCTCGCGGAGGTACGCCGTCGCGACGGCCGGCAGCCCGGCGAGGGTCACGCCCTGCAGCACCCGGAGGCCGAGCAGCGCCTCCCACGACGGCGCCAGCGCGCACAGGACGCCCACGACCGCGGCGGACCACAGGGCGAGGTGGATCAGGGGCGTCCGGCCGACCGCCTCCGAGACCGGCCCGGCGACGAGCAGCGCCACGGCGAGGGCCGCGGTCGTCAGCGACATCGCCAGCGTGGCGCGCGTGGGGGAGACGTCGTACGCCTCGACGAGCTCGGGCAGCAGCGCCTGGACGTCGTACAGCAGCACGAAGGTCGCCATCCCGGCGGCGAACACCGCCACCATCACGCGGCGGTAGCCGGCGGTGCCCGGGCGGTACGGCGTCGGGCCGGCGTCGACGGGCGAGAGCGGGGCGGTGTGCACCCGTCGATGGTCCGCTCTCCCGACTCATGCGTCCAATGTCGCGAGAAGAGCCAGGCGATACGATGGACGCATGATGCTCCGCGATCTCGGCTGGCTGGTGGAGCTCGGCGACCTCGGCCACGTCACCGAGACGGCGGCGGCGCTCGGCACCAGCCAGCCCACGCTGTCGCGCTCGCTCGCCCGGATCGAGGCGGAGCTCGGGGTGCGCGTCTTCGAGCGGACGCCGACCGGGCTGGCGGTCACCCCTGACGGACGGGTGGTGCTCGACGCCGCCCGCGACCTCGTCGTACGCCACGAGCAGCTGCGCGCCGACCTGGCCAACCGGCTCGACCCGGACACCGGGATCGTCCGGCTCGCGTTCCTGGACTCGATGGCCACCACGCTGGTCCCCAAGCTGCTGCGCGCCTTCCACGCCGAGGCGCCGGCCGTGAAGGTCGTGCTGAGCCAGGAGCCCGCGCACGACATCCGCAGCGACCTCGACCGCGGTGCCGTCGAGCTCGGCCTCACCATGGACCGGGCCGAGGACCTCGGCTGGCTGGCGGTGCAGCGTGAGCGACTCGTGGTGGTGGTGCCGCCCACGCACCGCTTCCGCGACCGCACGCGCATCGACCTCGCCGCGCTGGCCGACGACGAGCTGGTCACGACACCGCCGGGCTTCGGCCACAGCGCGCTGGTGCAGGCGCTGCTCGCCGAGGCCGGCGTGAGCCCCCGGATCTCCTTCGAGAGCGCCGACCTGGCCACGATCGAGGGACTGGTGGCCGCCGGGCTCGGGGTGGCGATCGTGCCGGAGGCGTTCGCCGGTCAGTCCGGGTCGGTGGGGCTCGCGCTGTCGTCGGCGTCGGCGACGCGGACGATCGGCCTCACCTGGCGAACCGACAGGCCGCTCGCGCCTCCGGCCGAGCGGTTCCTGGCGTTCGTGCGCGGCCGGACGTGGGCCGACTGACGCCGAGCGAGGTTGCTCAGCCCTGGCGCGGGCCGAAGAGCAGCCCGCGGCGTGCCTTGCGCGGCTGCGGGATCGCCGGGGCGGGCCACCACTCGAGGCTCGGGTAGCCGGCACGGTTGAAGCCCTCGCGGTAGACGAAGTTGTCCCCGCACGAGCAGACCCAGCGCTCACCCACCTCGTGGTGCTCACCGGTCGGTGCTCCGTCGGTCTGCAGGCAGACGTGGATCATCGTCGAGTCCATCAACGCTCCCTCCCTCGCGTCGAGCCCGGGCACAAACCCCACGTGTGTGCCGGGTCAGACCATCGTCGTGGGGACCTCGCGGAAAGAGAATGGGTGGGAGCCGAACTGCGACCCATCTTGAGGAAACCTCGGTTGTTCATGGTGGGTTCACCGGATCGGGTGCCGGCGAGGCCCCGAGGGGTCAGATCCAGCGCTGGAACCAGATGCGGGCGTCCCACTCCGACTTCGTCAGCAGGACGTCGGTCCAGATCGGCCAGAACCACGCGAACGCGATCACCGCGAGCACCGTGTAGCTGCCGGCGACGACGACGCCGAAGGTGCGCCGCGGCGTCGGCACGTCGGACGTCCCGATCAGGTGCCCCATGGCCAGCGCGACCGACAGCACGAGGAACGGCAGGGCGGTGATCGCGTAGAAGAAGAAGATCGGCCGGTCGTCGTAGGCGAACCAGGGGAGCCACGTGCTGGCGAGGCCGGCGACCACGACGCCGTGGCGCCAGTCGCGCGCTCCGACCCACAGCAGCAGCGATGCGATGGCGGCCAGGCTGCCTCCCCACCAGATGACGGGGTTGCCGAGGAGCAGCACCTGACGGATGCAGCTCGAGCCCGAGGGCGCCTCGCACCCCTGCGAGCCGGGCTGGATGTCGGTCTGGGCGTCGACCCCGACCGGGCGACCCATCACCAGCCACGTCGACGGCTTGGAGGCGTAGACGTGCGTCGAGTCGTTGAGGAAGTGGCTGTGGAAGGTGTAGACGTCCTGGTGGTACGACCACAGCGACCGCAGCGACTGGGTGACCTCCCCGAGGCCGTGGGCGTCGGGCTCGCTCGCGGTCGGCCACGGCTTCCCCCCGCCGTACGACGTGTACTGCGTGTTGTTGAACGCGTCCTCGTAGGCGTCGGCGTGCACCAGCCAGCCCGTCCACGACGCGACGTAGGTCGCCAGCGCGACTCCCACCATCGCGATGAACGCCGGCGCCCCGTCGAGGACGATCGAGCGGAGCAGCGGCCGGGGCTGACCGAACGCCCGCCGCGCGCCGGCGCTCCACAGCCACGCGAGCAGGCCGAAGACGGCCAGCGCGTAGACAGCGGACCACTTGGTGCCGCACGCGAGCCCGAAGCTGATCCCGCCGAGGACCAGCCAGGGTCGCCACCACGTCCGTGTCGCCCCCGCGGCCAGCCGGTCGCGCAGCCACTGACGGTCGGCGACCACGCAGTGCACGCCGCAGAGGGTGAAGAACGCCAGGAAGATGTCGAGCAGGGCGAGCCGCGACAGCACGAGCTGGAGGCCGTCGACGGAGAGCAGCAGGCCTGCCACCAGCCCGAGGACCGTCGAGCCGGTGACTCGCCGGGCGAAGCGGCACATCAGCAGGACCATCAGCGCGCCCACCACCGCCGACGCCGTCCGCCAGCCGGTGGGGTCCATCCCGAACACCTTGATCCCGGCGGCGATCACCCACTTGCCGACCTCGGGGTGGACGATCATCGACGGACCGTCCAGGAACAGCCCGGTCAGGTTGCCGTTGAGGATCGTCTTGTCGGCGTCCTCGACGTAGCCGCGCACGTAGCCGTGGTTGAGCAGCGACCACGCGTCCTTGGCGTAGTAGGTCTCGTCGAAGGAGAACGCGTGCGGTGTGCCGAGGTGCCAGCGGCGCAGGAAGAACGCCAGGCTGGCCAGGCACAGGGCGCCGGCCCACCCGAACATCGGGTCCTCCGACCGCCAACGCGGACGATTCCGCTCGGCGGCAGTCGGGCTCACGCGGGCACTCTAGCCAGACGCCACCGACGCCCGGGCAGGTCCCGCGAGCCTCTACGGTGAACCCATGACTGGCGTCCTCGTCCTCGCGGGCACCCCGATCGGGCAGGCGGGCGACGCGCCACCGCGGCTGGCCGCCGAGCTCTCGGGTGCCGACGTCGTCGCGGCCGAGGACACCCGACGGCTCAAGCGGCTGTGCGCCGACCTCGGGATCACGCTGTCCGGTCGGGTCGTGTCCTACTTCGAGGGCAACGAGCAGGCCCGCACGCCTGCCCTGCTCGAGGCCCTGCTGGCCGGCGAGCGGGTCGTGCTGGTGACCGACGCGGGGATGCCGAGCGTGTCCGACCCGGGCTACCGGCTGGTCGTGGCCGCGGTCGAGCACGACGTACGCGTCACGGCCGTCCCCGGACCCAGCGCCGTGCTGACCGCGCTGGCCGTCAGCGGGCTGCCGGTCGACCGGTTCTGCTTCGAGGGCTTCCTGCCGCGCAAGGCGGGCGAGCGCGGGCGACGGCTCGCCGCCCTGGCCGCGGAGGAGCGCACGATGGTCTTCTTCGAGGCACCGCACCGCACCGAGGCGGCGCTGGCGGCGATGGCCGAGGCGCTGGGCGAGGACCGTCCGGCCGCGGTGTGCCGCGAGCTGACGAAGACGTACGAGGAGGTGCGCCGCGGACCGCTGGGCGAGCTGGTCGCGTGGGCGGGCGACGGCGTGCGCGGCGAGGTCACCATCGTCGTCGAGGGCTCGAGCGGAGCCCCGCCGCTCGACACCGACCCCGGCACCCTGCGCGCGGCCGTCGCCGACCTCGAGGCCTCCGGCTCCACGCGCAAGGAGGCGATCGCCGAGGTCGCCAGGAGGGCCGGCCTGCCCAAGCGGGAGGTGTACGACGTTGTCCACCGCTGACGGCGGAGCCGGGCCGACCCGCAGCCGCGCGGCCACCGAGGAGACGTCGGGCGCCCGGCGCGACCGCGAGCGACCGCCCGCGCCCGAACCCCTGCCGCACCCCGTCGTCGACAACCACTGCCACCTCGACATCGCCGACGGCGACTGGCTCGACACCGCGGACGCCATCGCGGCCGCGGCGGCCGTCGGTGTGCCCCGGATCGTGCAGATCGGTTGCGACCTCCCCGGCGCCCGCTGGGCGGTGGCCGCGGCGGCCGAGCACGACGCCCTCGTCGCCGGCGTCGCGCTGCACCCGAACGAGGCGCCGCGCCTCGCCGAGGCCGGCCGCCTCGACGAAGCGCTCGCCGAGATCGAGCAGCTCGCGCAGGCCCACGACAAGGTGCGGGCCGTCGGCGAGACCGGGCTCGACACCTTCCGCACCGGCGAGGACGGCCGGGCGGCGCAGGAGGAGAGCTTCCGGCGTCACATCGACCTGGCCAAACGCCTCGACAAGACGCTCGTCATCCACGACCGCGACGCCCATGACGACGTGCTGCGCATCGTCGACTCCGAGGGTGCGCCCGAGCGCTGGGTGATGCACTGCTTCTCCGGCGACGAGGCCTTCGCCCGTCGCTGCCTCGACCGCGGGGCGTTCCTCAGCTTCGCCGGGACGATGACCTTCAAGAACGCGCAGCCGCTGCGCGATGCGCTGGCCGTCACGCCCCACGACCGGGTGCTGGTCGAGACCGACGCGCCCTACCTGACGCCCACGCCGTGGCGCGGCCGGCCCAACGCCTCCTACCTCGTCCCGCACACCGTGCGGGCGATGGCGGAGGTGCTGCAGGCCGACCTCGAGGAGCTGTGCCGGGCGATCGACGCCAACACCGAACGCGCCTTCGGAGGCCCCTGGTAGATCGGCTGACAGGTCGGCTGACAGGCAGAACCGTGAGCGGTGACACGCCGGATTTTGCCGTCAGGAGTTTGCGTCATCGCCGGTCATCGTTATCGTCTTGTGATTGTTGGCCGGGATCGGGAGCGATCATCGGCAGCACGAGGACCGGTTCGGGCCGGTCCTGCGAGACCCCCGCTCGCACGTCGTACGGCTCCCGCGACCTGGTCGTGGATGGCATGCAACGCTCGGCCGGGGGGTGCTGCCCCCGAGGACCGGAAAGTACGACGTTCGGAGAATCGTGCGCTCTCGTCTCGCGCAGCTCAGCAGGTCCAAGACCGTCCTGGCGACCCTCGTCGCGCTGGTCGTGGCAGCCGTCGGAGGTACGACGGTCGGCTACGCCGCCCTCAGCAAGGACGTGACCCTCACCCTCGACGGGGAGACCCGTCAGGTCAGCGCCATCGGTGGCACCGTCGCCGACGTGCTCGCGGCCGAGGGTGTCGAGGTCACCGACAAGGACCTGGTCGCCCCGGCGGTCGACGAGCCCGTCACCGACGGCTCGGCCATCGCCGTGCAGTTCGGGCGACCGCTCGAGCTCGCCGTCGACGGCGAGTCGCACACCTACTGGGTGAACTCGACCAACGTCGCGAGCGCGCTGGGTGAGATCGGCCGCCGCTTCGAGGGCGCCGACCTGTCGGCCAGCCGCGGCTCCTCGATCGGACGCAGCGGACTGACCCTCGACGTCGTCACGCCGAAGGTCGTCCACCTCAAGCTGGGCGCCAAGAAGCTGAAGCAGCGCAAGATGACGGCGCTGACCGTCGCCGACGTGCTCAAGTCGGCCGGCTTCGAGGTCGACAAGCACGACAAGGTGCGTCCCTCGCTGACGACCGAGATCGCCGACGGCGACAAGATCGTCGTCACCGACATCCGCGTGGCCACCAAGAAGGTGGAGCGCGAGGTGCTGGACGCCCCCGTCGTCGAGCGCGAGGACTCCTCGATGTTCGAGGGCGAGCAGGAGGTCGTGCGCGCCGGTCGCGACGGCGTCCGCAACGTCACCTACCAGCTCCGCTTCGTCAACGGCGACCTCGCGGCCCGCAAGGTCGTCCGGGCCGACGTGCGCCGCAAGGCCGTGCCCCGCGTGATCGCGGTCGGCACCAAGGAGAAGCCCGAGGAGCCTGCTGCCGACTTCTCCGCCGGCAGCACCGTGTGGGACTCGCTCGCGCAGTGCGAGTCGGGCGGCAACTGGGCCATCAACACCGGCAACGGCTACTACGGCGGCCTCCAGTTCAACGTCGGCACCTGGCGTGCCTACGGCGGCACGGGCTACCCGCACCAGGCCTCCCGCGAGACCCAGATCGCCGTCGCCACGCGCCTGCGCGACGCGACCGGTGGCTACGGCTCGTGGCCCGGGTGCGCGGCCAAGCTCGGCCTGCCCCGCTGATCGAACGCTGACCACCTAGGCTTCACCACCATGACCACGAACCCGGCCGGCCCGAGACTCCTCGGGCCGGCCGAGGTGCGTCAGCTGGCTGCTGAGCTCGACCTGCGACCCACCAAGCAGCGCGGGCAGAACTTCGTCATCGACGCCAACACCGTGCGCCGGATCGTCCGCGAGTCGGGCATCACCGGCGACGACGTGGTCGTCGAGGTCGGACCCGGGCTCGGGTCGCTCACCCTCGCGCTGCTCGAGGTCGCCCGCCGGGTCATCGCGATCGAGGTGGACCCGCTGCTGGCCGAGCGGCTGCCCGCCACGATCGCGTCGTACGCCCCGGGGCAGGCCGACCGCTTCGAGGTGGTGCTGGCCGACGCGATGCGCGTGGACTCCGTGCCCGGCCCGCCGCCCACCGCGCTGGTCGCCAACCTGCCCTACAACGTCTCGGTGCCGGTGCTCATCCACCTCCTCACCCTGCTGCCGTCGCTGGAGCGCGGTCTGGTGATGGTGCAGGCGGAGGTCGCCGACCGCCTCGCCGCGCCGCCCGGGTCGAAGACCTACGGCGTGCCGAGCGTGAAGGCCGCATGGTTCGCCGACGTACGCCGTGCCGGCGCGATCGGGCGCAACGTCTTCTGGCCGGCCCCCAACGTCGACTCCGGCCTCGTCGCCTGGACCCGGCGCGAGCCCCCGGACACCACCGCGACCCGCCAGCAGGTCTTCGCCGTCGTCGACGCCGCCTTCGCGCAGCGCCGCAAGCAGGTGCGCGCCGCCCTGCGCGGGCTGGCCGGATCGGCCGACAACGCGACCGCGGCGCTCGAGGCCGCGGGCGTCGACCCGACCGCCCGCGGCGAGGTGCTCGACGTGCACGACTTCTCGCGCATCGCCGAGGGCTTGGCGGCCACGCGCGCCTCGACGCCGGACCAGGTCGCCGAGTGAGCACGACGGTCCGCGCCGCCGCGAAGATCAACCTCCACCTCGGGGTCGGCGCGCCCCGCGAGGATGGCTTCCACCCGCTCGACACGGTCTACCAGGCCATCTCGCTCTACGACGACGTCACCGTCTCCGACGCCGGCGAGGACACGCTCTCCGTCTCCGGAACGCCCCACATCGACGTGACCGGCGTGCCGACCGACGCCACCAACATCGCGATGCGAGCCCTCGTCGAGGCGCCGTGCGGGGGTCCCCACCACGTCCAGATCACCAAGCAGATCCCCGTCGCAGGCGGGATGGCGGGCGGCTCCGCCGACGGCGCGGCCGCCCTGCTCGCGCACGACCGGCTGCACGACCTGGGCCAGCCCGACGACCTGCTCCTCGCGCAGGCCGCCCGGCTCGGCAGCGACGTGCCGTTCTCGCTCGTGGGAGGTACGGCGCGGGGCCGGGGCCGCGGCGAGGTCGTCGAGCCGATCGTCGACCACGGCACGTGGTGGTGGGTCGTCGTGCCGGCTCCCGTCGGCCTCTCGACGCCGGAGGTCTACCGCCACTTCGACCGGCTGCACCCCGACGCCCCGGCGCAGCCCGCCGAGCCGACGGAGCTCCTGGCCGCGCTGGCGAGCGGCGAGCCGGTCCGGCTGGCGCGCGCGCTCCACAACGACCTGCAGGAGCCGGCCATCGACCTGCGACCCGAGCTCGGCGACCTGATCGCGCTCGGGGAGGCCGAGGGCGCCCTCCGCGGCATGGTGAGCGGATCGGGCCCGACCTGCGTCTTCCTCTGCGACTCGCAGGTCGGCTCCATGGAGGTGGTCACCGCGCTGTCGGCGTCGTACGACGTCGTGCTGTCTGCCATCGGTCCCGTGGCCGGCGCCCACGTCGTCAGCACGCGCGAAGCGGAGTGGGACCTGCGCTAGTTCCCGGATGGGGTCCGGACCGGGTGGTGTGAACCGCAGCGGGCGGGGAAGCATGCCGTTATGTTGTGCGCGGCGTCGACGACGTCGCACTGATCGCCTGGGGGAGGCATCGTGACCGTGTTCCTGGTGGTGGGCGCCGTCGGCGTCCTGCTGCTGCTCGTGGCGCTGGTCGTCGGCGACGTCCTCGACGGTGCCTTCGAGGGCCTCAGCGCCGGGTTCTTCTCGACCGAGGCGGTGGCCGGCTTMCTCGGCGCCCTCGGCTTCGGCGGCGCGATCGCCCTCGAGGTGACCGGCTCGACCTCGCTCGCGGTCGTCATCGGCCTGGTGCTCGGAGTCCTGCTCGGCTGGCTCGCGGCGCGGGCCTCGACGTTCCTGCACGGCGACGGCAAGGGCGACACGGTGCGCACCTCCGACATGCTCGAGAAGATCGGCTCGGTGGTCAGCGCGATCCCCGACGGCGGGGGCTTCGGCGTGGTCTCGCTCAGCGTCGGCGGCCACATCACGCGCCTCAACGCCCGCTCGAGCGTCGCCGTGCCTGCCGGCACCCAGGTCAGCGTCACGCAGGTCATCTCGCCGACGGCCGTCCAGGTCGAGCCCCTCTTCCTTCCCTGATCCGTCCTCGATCCACGTACGCCCTCTCGCTAGGAGCACTGCCCATGTTCAGTCTGTCCCCGGTCGTCACTGCTGTGGCCGGCCTCGCCTTCCTGGTGGTGCTGCTCGCGCTGCTGGTGACCACGCGCTACAAGGTCGCCGGTCCCAACGAGTCGTTCATCGTCACCGGCCGCAAGGGCAAGGGGGAGGTGCGCAACCCGGAGACCGGTGAGATCTCCACCGACCTGTCCGGCCAGAAGGTCGTCATGGGCGGCGGCGTGTTCGTCATCCCGTTCGTGCAGCGCCTCGCCACCCTCGACCTGTCCTCGCGGCGCATCTCGGTGCAGATCCGCGGAGCCGTGTCCGGGCAGGGCATCAAGCTCAACCTCGACGGCGTCGCGCTGGTCAAGGTCGGCGGCAACGAGGACTCCATCCGCGCCGCCGGCCAGCGGTTCCTGAGCCAGCAGGCGGAGATCGAGACCTTCACCCAGGAGGTCCTCGCCGGCGCCCTGCGCTCGATCGTCGGCTCGATGTCGGTCGAGCAGATCATCCGCGACCGCGCCGCCTTCGCCCAGCGGGTGGCGGAGGAGTCCGAGTCGTCCCTCACCGGCCAGGGCCTGGTTCTCGACACCTTCCAGATCCAGGACATCACCGACGACGGCTCCTACCTCGCCGACCTCGGCCGCCCCGAGGCCGCCAAGCTCAACCAGCTCGCGTCCATCGCCGAGGCCAACGCCCGCCAGGCGGCCGAGCAGGCCCGGATCGCCGCCGAGCAGGAGATCGCGGTCACCCAGCGCGCCCTCGCCCTCAAGAACGCCGAGATCAAGGCCGAGACCGACGCCGCCAACGCGCAGGCCGCGGCCGCCGGCCCGCTCGCCCAGGCCGACCGCGACCAGGCCGTCCTCCTCGAGCAGGAGAAGGTCGCCGTCCGGCAGGCGGCGCTGAAGGAGCGCCAGCTCGACACCGAGGTCCGCAAGCCCGCCGACGCCGAGCGCTACCGCGTCGAGACCGAGGCGCAGGGTCGCCGCAGCTCGGCGATCCTCGAGGCCGAGGCCCGCAAGGCCGCGTCCATCGCCAACGCCGAGGCGGAGGCCGAGAAGGCCCGCCTGACCGGTGAGGGCGAGAAGTCCCGCCGCTCGGCGCTGGCCGAGGCCGAGGCCATCGAGGGCGCCAAGCGCGGTGAGGCCGAGAAGGCCCGCCGTGTCGCCGAGGCCGACGCCGTACGCGCCGAGGGCGAGGCGCAGGGTGCCGCCATCCTGGCCGCAGGCCAGGCCGAGGCCGAGGCCATGGACAAGAAGGCCGCGGCGTTCGCCGGCTACAACGAGGCCGCCGTGCTCCAGATGCTCATCGAGGTGATGCCCAAGGTGGCCGCCGAGCTGGCCCGCCCGATGGGCAACATCGACAAGCTGACGGTCATCTCGGCCGACGGCGCCGGCGAGCTGCCCAAGCAGGTGACCAACAACCTCGTGCAGACGATGGAGATGCTCAAGGCCACCACCGGCCTCGACGTCGAGTCGCTGATCCAGAAGTACTCCACCACCAACGGATCCACGCCCGGCCTGGCCGCGGCGTCAACGACCGACGGGTCGCCCAGCTCCTGACGCCGTCGTGGGCGGTGTGCCAGCCACATTCCGGAGTCCGGGGACGTGGCTGGGGCACCGCCCGTCGGCGTGCCGCGCGGGACTCGCCGGGCGAGCGGTGAGCCAGCCAGGTCCGAGCGCGGCGAGATGTGGCTCACGCACCGCCCGTGAGGGTGCGTACGCCGATCCGTCGCCGCTGGGGCGCACCTGAGAGGATCGCCCGGACATGGCGAACCTGATCAACCTCGAGCGCGTCTCGAAGTCCTACGGCGTACGGCCCCTCCTCGACAACGTCTCGCTCGGCATCTCGCTGGGCGAGCGCGTCGGCGTCGTGGGCCGCAACGGCGACGGCAAGACGACCCTGCTCGAGGTGATGACGGGCATCGAGCAGCCCGACACCGGCCGGGTCTCCCGCACCCGCGGCGTCGAGATCGGCTACCTCCACCAGGGCGACGAGCTCGTCGACAGCCACAGCGTCCGCGAGGCGGTGCTCGGTGGGCGGCAGGACCACGAGTGGGCCGCCGACCCCACCACGCGGCAGGTCGTCGAGGAGCTGCTCGCCGGGGTGACCCTCGATCGCGCGGTCGTGGGCCTGTCCGGTGGCGAGCGGCGCCGCTGCGCGCTCGCTGCCCTGCTGCTGTCGCGCCACGACCTGATCGTGCTCGACGAGCCGACCAACCACCTCGACGTCGAGGCCGTGGCCTGGCTGGCCGGACACCTCGTCGGCCTGCCGAGCGCGCTCATCGTGGTGACCCATGACCGGTGGTTCCTCGACGCGGTCTGCCAGACGACGTGGGAGGTGCACGACGGCGCGGTCGACTCCTACGAAGGCGGCTACGCGGCGTACGTCCTCGCCAAGGCCGAGCGTCAGCGGCAGGCGGCCGCCACCGAGACGCGGCGGCAGAACCTGGCCCGCAAGGAGCTCGCCTGGCTGCGGCGCGGTGCCCCCGCGCGTACGTCGAAGCCGAAGTTCCGCATCGACGCGGCCAACGCCCTGATCGACGACGTGCCCGACCCGCGTGACCGGCTGGAGCTCCAGCGGTTCGCCAGCCAGTGGCTCGGCAAGGACGTCATCGACATCGAGGACGTCGACCTCAAGCGCGGCGAGCGGGTGCTGCTCGAGCATGCGACCTGGCGCATCGGCCCGGGCGACCGGATCGGGATCGTGGGCGTCAACGGCGCCGGCAAGACGTCGCTGCTGTCGCTGATCGCCGGGACGCTGACGCCCGACGTCGGCCGGGTGAAGCAGGGCCGGACGGTCGAGATGCAGCACCTCACGCAGGCGCTCGACGAGATCGACCCCGAGGCGCGGGTGCTGCCGACGGTCGAGTCGATCCGGCGGGTCAGCAAGACCCTCGACGGCCAGGAGGTCACCGCCACGTCGCTGCTGGAGCGCTTCGGCTTCACCGGCGACCGGCTCACCGCGCGGCTCGGCGACCTGTCCGGCGGCGAGCGGCGGCGCTTCCAGCTGCTCAAGCTGCTGTTGATCGAGCCCAACGTGCTGCTCCTCGACGAGCCGACCAACGACCTCGACATCGACACGCTCAACGTCCTCGAGGACTTCCTCGACTCCTGGCCCGGCACGCTCATCGTGGTCTCCCACGACCGCTACTTCCTCGAGCGGGTCACCGATTCCGTCTGGGCGCTCCTCGGCGACGGGCAGGTCTCGATGCTGCCGCGCGGGGTGGACGAGTACCTCGAGCGCCGGGCCGCATCCGCCTCGTCCGCCTCCCTCGGCGCCGGTGGTGGCGGCACCTCGCAGCCGGCGGGCTCTTCCGGGCGCGATCTGCCGCCACCCCCGCCCGGTGGTGGCGGCACCTCGCAGCCGTCAGGCGACGAACCGGGCGATCTGCCGCCACCCTCGCCCAAGGCGCGGGCCGGCAGCGCGGAGGACCGCGCGGCCCGCAAGGTGCTCGCCCGGGTGGAGAAGCAGCTCGAGCGCATCGCCGTACGCGAGGCGGAGCTGCACGCGGAGATGGAGGCCAACCTCACCGACTACGACCTGCTCGCGCGGGTCGGCGGGCAGCTCGGCGAGCTCGCCGCGGAGAAGGACGAGCTGGAGATGGAGTGGCTCGAGGCGTCCGAGGTCGTCGACTAGACGCCTGCGCGTCAGCTGAAGGGCGCGAGCAGCGACCGCAGCAGGCCGGCGAGCTGGGTGCGGTCGCGGTCCGAGAGGTCGGCGAGCAGGTCGGCCTCCGCCGCCAGCAGCGCCTCGAAGGCACCGTCGACCGAGGCCTTGCCGTCGGCGGTCAGCCGCACCAGCACGCCGCGGCGGTCGTGGGGGTCGGGGAGTCGCTCGACGAGACCCCGTGCGGTCAGCCGGTCCACCCGGTTGGTCATCGTGCCGCTGGTCACGAGCGTCTCGCGGAGCAGCCGGCCGGGGGAGAGCTCGTACGGCTGTCCGGCCCGGCGCAGCGCCGCGAGGACGTCGAACTCCCACGACTCGATGCTGTGGGCGGTGAAGGCGACGCGCCGCGCGAGGTCGAGGTGGCGGGCCAGGCGACTGATGCGGGAGAACACCGCGACAGGCGCGAGGTCGAGGTCGCCGCGCTCGCGGCCCCACGCCTCGACCAGGTCGTCCACCTCGTCACGCATGACGACATCGTGCCAGATCGGTCGAGAATCTTGACATCGAGACTGTTTCGAGCGAGGCTGGAAGTATCTCGATGTCAAGACATCTTCGCTCCTCCACCCGGGTGCCTGAGGCCGTCCGGGTAGGCGGATCGACCGGTTGACCTACCAGGACGTCGCCAGATATCTGGTGGGGTACCGCGACCGAACACCTGTGGAGGACGCCATGAGCCACACCTGGGACCCCGACCGCTACCTCGCGTACGCCGACGAGCGCGGCAGGCCGTTCGTCGACCTGCTCGCGCGGGTGCCCGCCGAGAACCCGCGCGTGGTCGTCGACCTCGGCTGCGGCCCCGGCAACCTCACCGCCCTGCTGGCCGACCGCTGGCGCGGCGCCGAGGTGACGGGGGTGGACAGCGGCCCCGAGATGATCGAGGCGGCCCGTGCCGTCGACGGCGTCCACTGGGAGGTCGGCGACCTGCGTGAGTGGGCGCGCCCCGACCCGCTGGCCATGCGAGCGCCGATCGACGTGCTGGTCTCCAACGCCACCCTCCAGTGGATCCCGGAGCACCTCGACCTGCTGCCGGGCCTGGTCGACCGGCTGCAGCCCGGTGGCTGGTTCGCCTTCCAGGTGCCCGGCAACTTCGACGAGCCCAGCCACACCACCCGCACCGACCTCGCCGCGCGTGAGCCGTACGCCGAGCACGTGCGCGACGCCCGCGTCCCGACGAGCCACGACCCGGCGGACTACGCCCGGGTCCTGCTCGACCTCGGCTGCGAGGTCGACGCGTGGGAGACGACGTACCTCCACGTCCTCACCGGTGCGGACCCCGTCTTCGAATGGGTCTCCGGGACCGGGGCCCGCCCGACGCTGCAGGCGTTGCCCGACGACCTGCGCCCGCTGTTCGAGGACGAGTTCAAGTCGCTGCTGCGCGAGGCCTACCCGGCCGACGCCGCCGGCCGCGTGGTCCTGCCCTTCCGGCGCATCTTCGTGGTGGCGCGCAAGCCGCAGGGCGTGCCGGTCCCGTGAGGCTCCACCACGTGCAGGTCGCCTGCCCGCGCGGGGGAGAGGACGAGGCCCGCCGCTTCTACGCCGAGGCGCTCGGCATGACCGAGGTCGACAAGCCGGCCGACCTGGTCGCGCGCGGCGGATGCTGGTTCCGGGCGTACGACGACGGGGGCTCCGTGGCGGCCGAGCTGCACGTCGGCGTCGAGGCCCCGTTCGCACCGGCGCGCAAGGCGCACCCGGCCTTCGTCGTCGACGACCTGGCCGCGGTGGCCGGTCGGCTGCGCAGCCTCGGCTTCGAGGTCGACGAGAGCCAGCGGGACTCGTTCCCCGGCCACGTCCGGCTCCACGCCTTCGACGGCCACGGCAACCGGGTCGAGGTGCTGCAGCCGGTCTGACGGGCCGTCCCCAGAATGGGGGCACCTCGGCTGGATCCGGTGCRATCCCTACGGTGGCCGGGTCTGGGCCGCCCGCCGGAGCTGACGCACCCCGAAGTTACCCGCTGGTAGCATCGCGGCATGGCTACCGTCCTCGACCTCTGGAAGAAGACCTCCGCGCTCCCGCTGGGCACCCGGGTCTTCTCGATCGCCTTCGCCCAGAAGGCGCCGTACTTCGCCTCCATCCGGCCGCGGTTCACCGTGGTCGGACCGGACCACGTCGAGCTCGTCATCCCGAAGCGTCGCGGGGTGCACAACCACATCGGGACGGTGCACGCGATCGCGCTGTGCAACGGCCTCGAGGCCGCCATGGGGGCGCTGGCCGAGTCGACGATCCCGCGCGACCGGCGCTGGATCCCGAAGGGCATGGAGGTGGCCTACACCGCCAAGGCCACGACCGACATCACGTGCATCGCCGAGACCGACCCCGGGCAGTGGACGGCAGAGGTGGGGGAGGGGTACGACCTGCCGGTGCGCGTGCGGGGCGTACGCACCGACGGCACCGTCGTCGTCGAGGGCGAGATCCGGCTCTGGGTGACCGAGAGGACCGGAGCGCAGCGACGGACGTCGACGTCTTGAGTGCGCCCGAGCCTGCGAGGGCGCATCCGTTCGAGAAGACCCGACCCCAGCGCTAGACGACGGGTGCGCCGGGTCCTGTCGGGGCGCCCACCATCGGCACGTCGAGCACCTTCTTCTCCCCGACCAGGCGCTTCTGCACGAGGGTCGCGATCCACGTGAGGACCAGGTTGACCGCCACGTAGATGCCGGTGATGACGATGGCCGTCGGCACCTGGTTGCCGAACTCGAGGTAGATCGGCTTGGCCACCGCCGTCAGGCCGGGCGCGAGGATGTAGTAGCCGAGGCTGGTGTCCTTCAGCGCGACGACCATCTGGCTGATGATGGCCGGGAGCATGATCTTGATCGCCTGCGGGAGCAGCACCGTGGTCATCACCTGCGACTTGCGCATGCCGATGGCGTACGCCGCCTCGGCCTGGCCACGCGGCACGGCGTTGATGCCGGCACGGAACACCTCGGCGAGCACCGACCCGTTGTAGAGGGTCAGGGCGATGACCACGCACCAGAACGACGACAGCGGCCCGTTGCCGATGGCGAGCAGGAAGAACGCGAAGACCATCAGGAGCAGGACGGGGACGGCGCGGAAGAACTCCACGACCAGCCACGCCGGCCAGCGGATCCAGCCGCGGTCGGACAGCTTGGCGACACCGAAGACGAGGCCGAAGACCACCGCGAAGATGATCGAGAAGAACGCCATCTTGAGGGTCTCGAGGAGGCCGTCCACGAGGATGTACTGGACGTACTCGGGGGTGACGAACGGCTCCCAGAGCGCGTACTCGAGCTGCCCGGCGTCGTAGAGCTTCCAGATCGCGAAGGCGACCATCGCGACCAGCGCGGCGATGCTGATGACGGTGTAGACGCGGTGCCGGGCGACCGTCCTGGGACCGGGCGCGTCGAAGAGGACTGAGGCGCTCATCGGACCACCCTCACCTTTCGCTCGACGAGGTAGGACGACAGCGAGATGACCTCGACGACGACGATGTAGCCGATCGCGAACGCGAGGAAGATCCCGATCCGCTCGTCGGCGTTGTTGTTGGTGAAGCCGCGCATCGTGGCCGTCGCCTCGGCGAGGCCGAAGGCCGCCGCCACGGAGGTGTTCTTGGCCAGGGCGATCATCACGCTGGTCATCGGGGGGATCACCGCGCGCGTGGCCTGGGGAAGGATGACGAGGGTCATCGACTGGGAGAAGGTGAGGCCGATCGCGCGGCCCGCCTCGGCCTGTCCGAGCGGGACGGCGTTGACGCCGGAGCGCAGCGCCTCGCAGACGAAGGCGGAGGTGTAGAGGGTGAGCGCGAGGCAGGCGCGGAAGAAGAAGGCCGAGACGTTGTAGCCCGCGATCTCGATGTTCTCGACGATCTTGAAGTTGTAGCCCAGCACCGGCATCGCGATGAAGATGAAGACGAAGATCATCAGCAGCGGGGTGTTGCGGAACAGCGTGACGTAGAGCGACGCTGCCTTGTTGAGGATCGACACCGGGCCGACCCGGAGGACGGCGAGGATGGTGCCGAGCACCAGCGAGGCGATGCCGGAGACGACGAACAGCCCGATCGTCAGGCCGAACGCCTTGAGGTACTCGTCGAAGTTCGAGATCA
Source organism: Nocardioides sp. P5_E3 (assembly GCF_054049275.1). Classification (NCBI taxonomy): domain Bacteria; kingdom Bacillati; phylum Actinomycetota; class Actinomycetes; order Propionibacteriales; family Nocardioidaceae; genus Nocardioides; species Nocardioides sp. P5_E3. The sequence continues at coordinate 51,043 of NZ_JBFUMR010000017.1, read as the reverse complement.
CCGCGTCCATGGGCTGCGGGCTCCTCTCTGCGGGACGCCGGCGGGCCTCGCGGCCCGCCGGCGTCCGATCAGTGGTGGTTCAATGGTGATTCGTCGGTGATGCAGGTGGTGCGGTGGTGCTGCGTCAGGCGGCCGGGCACTCGTCCATGGCCGGCGGCTCGGGCGTGTCGACGCCCGACTGGCCCAGGGTGGCCTCGAAGGCCGTGGCCCAGTCGCCGTCGTCCTCGGCCTTCGTGAGGGTGTCGACGATCCACTGGCACATCTCGGGCTTGTCCAGGCTGTAGCCGACGCCGTAGCGCTCCTCGGAGAACGGGTCGACGACGACCTTGAGGTCGTCGGGGTGCTCAGCGGCGTAGCCGAGCAGGATCGCACCGTCGGTCGTCATCGCGTCGACGGTGCCGCTGAGGACCTGGTCGACGCACTCGGAGTAGGTGTCGAAGCCGCGCGGCTTCGCACCCTCGGCCTTGATGTTGTCCAAGGAGGTGGAKCCCGTCACCGAGCACACCTCCTTGCCCTTGACGTCGTCGAGGGTCTCGATGTCGCTGTCCGAGCCCACGAGCAGCTGCTGGCCGGTGACGTAGTAGGGGCCGGCCTGGCCGACGACCTGGCGACGCTCGTCGGTGATGGAGTAGGACGCGATGACGAGGTCGACCTCGCCCTCCTCGAGGAACGGCTCACGGTTGTCGGAGATGGTCTCCTTCCAGGTGATGTCCTCGGGGGCGATGCCGAGCGACCCGGCGAGGATCTTGCCGATCTCGGGGTCGAAGCCGACCGGCATGTCGTCGGTGGCGCCCTTGAAGCCGATACCGGGCTGGTCGTACTTCACGCCGATGGTGATCTCGCCCGAGTCGGCGAACTCCTTCATCGCCGTCCCGTCGTCGAACTCGTCGCCGGCGTTCTCCTGGACCTCGACGTCGGTGGTCTCGCCGCCGTCGTCACCTGCGTCGCCGCAGGCAGCGAGCGAGAGGGCGAGCCCGACCGTCGCGATGACGGCCTTGGTACGGATGAATCGCATCTGCTTCTCCCTATGTCTGTGGTGCGGGAACTCGTGGTCGGACGCGATGCCTCAGTGCTTGAGGATCTTGCCGAGGAAGTCCTTGGCGCGGTCCGAGCGGGGGTGGGTGAAGAACTCCTCCGGGGTGTTCTCCTCGATGATCGCGCCGTCGGCCATGAAGACGACGCGGTCCGCAGCCGTGCGGGCGAAGCCCATCTCGTGGGTGACGACGACCATCGTCATGCCCTGCTCGGCGAGGTCGACCATGACGTCGAGGACCTCCTTGATCATCTCCGGGTCGAGCGCGGAGGTCGGCTCGTCGAAGAGCATCACCTTCGGCTCCATCGCCAGCGCACGGGCGATGGCCACGCGCTGCTGCTGGCCGCCGGAGAGCATGGCGGGGTACTTCTCGGCCTGGTGGCCGACGCCGACGCGGTCGAGGAGCTCGCGCGCCTTCTTCTCGGCCTCGGCCTTGCCCATGCCGCGGACCTTGATCGGGCCGAGCGTGACGTTCTCGAGGATCGTCTTGTGGGCGAAGAGGTTGAAGCTCTGGAAGACCATGCCGACCTCGGCGCGCAGGGCGGCGAGCGCCTTGCCCTCCTGCGGGAGGTCCTTGCCGTCGAGGGTGATCGTGCCCTCGTCGATCGTCTCCAACCGGTTGATCGTGCGGCAGAGCGTGGACTTGCCCGAGCCGGACGGCCCGATCACGACCACGACCTCGCCGCGCTTGACGGTGAGCTCGATGTCCTTGAGTGCGTGGAGCTGCCCGAAGTGCTTCTGGACGCCGTCCAGCACGACGAGGGGCTCACCCCGGCCGGCGCTGACGGTGCCCGATTCCTGCGCGGTCATAGGCGCAACCTATCGGCACGTGGACCGCAAGGGCCATCACGCATGGCCCGTTCGGACTATTACAGAGTGGTGACGATTCCCGCGTCGGGGTCCCAGCGGCGCAGCGACGTGAGCGTCAGGACCACGTCCTCGTGCCCCAGCGCCTCCACGGCGCGGCCCACGTCGGCGCGGTCCATCCGCCGGGCCAGGGTGACGTGCGGCAGCCACCCCAGGTGCTGCGCGTCGCGCACCTGCGACCGGAGCTTGAGCACGGCGCGCGCCAGCTCGTCCGGGACGTCGAGCACCCGCACGACCGAGACGCGATGACCGCCGAGGATCGCGATCCCCGACGCCCGAACCTCCACCGGCAGCAGCCTCGCCACCAGCTCGGCGGCGCGTTGCTCGTCGTCCGCGCCGAGCGCCGGCGCGGCCAGCGCCGTGACGTGCGGGCTGTTGGTGGCGCCGCGGTGGTCGAGCTGGGAGGGCAGGCCCACGTCGCGCAGCGCCTGCCAGTCACGGCGTACGACGTCGCAGCCGGCGTCGTCGGGCAGCAGCTCGAGCGCGTGCATGCGGGGCATGCCGCGAGCCTAGGTCGCGGCCTCGCGATTCCCGGGCCCCCGCCGGCCGCCGTACCCTTGACCCCGAGATGAGCGCCGTCGCAGAGACCCCCGCACGCACCTACGAGGTCAAGACCCACGGGTGCCAGATGAACGTCCACGACTCCGAACGGCTCAGCGGCCTGCTGGAGGACGCGGGCTACGTCCGCGCCGGCTCGGACGAGCAGGCCGACGTCGTCGTCTTCAACACCTGCGCGGTGCGGGAGAACGCCGACAACAAGCTCTACGGCAACCTGAGCCACCTCGCGCCGGTGAAGGCCGCCCGCCCGGGTATGCAGATCGCCGTCGGCGGCTGCCTCGCGCAGAAGGACCGCGCGACGATCACCGAGAAGGCGCCCTACGTCGACGTCGTCTTCGGCACCCACAACATCGGCTCGCTGCCGGTGCTGCTCGAGCGGGCACGGGTCGCCGAGGAGGCGCAGGTCGAGATCCTCGAGTCGCTGTCGGTCTTCCCCTCGACACTGCCCACCAAGCGCGAGTCGGCGTACGCCGCCTGGGTGTCCATCTCGGTCGGGTGCAACAACACCTGCACGTTCTGCATCGTGCCGGCGCTGCGCGGCAAGGAGAAGGACCGTCGGCCCGGCGAGATCCTCGCCGAGGTCGAGGCGCTGGTCGCCGAGGGCGTCACCGAGATCACCCTGCTGGGCCAGAACGTCAACGCCTACGGCGTCGAGTTCGGCGACCGCCAGGCCTTCTCCAAGCTGCTGCGCGCCTGCGGTTCGATCGAGGGGCTGGAGCGGGTGCGCTTCACCTCCCCGCACCCCGCGGAGTTCACCGACGACGTCATCGAGGCGATGGCCGAGACGCCCAACGTGATGCCGTCGCTCCACATGCCGCTGCAGTCGGGATCGGACGCGGTCCTGCGAGCGATGCGCCGGTCCTACCGCCAGTCGAAGTACCTCGGGATCATCGAGCGGGTGCGGGCCGCGATCCCCGACGCGGCGATCACCACCGACATCATCGTGGGCTTCCCCGGCGAGACCGAGGAGGACTTCCAGGCGACGCTCGACGTCGTGCGGGCCGCCCGCTTCTCCTCGGCCTTCACCTTCCAGTACTCCAAGCGCCCCGGCACCCCGGCCGCGGTCCTCGAGGACCAGGTCCCGCCTGAGGTGGTCAAGGACCGCTACCTGCGCCTGGCCGAGGTCGTCGACGAGATCGCCTGGTCGGAGAACACGGCGCTCGTCGGTCGCACCGTCGAGCTGATGGTCGCCGAGGGCGAGGGCCGCAAGAACGCCGAGACGAAGCGCCTCTCCGGCCGTGCGCGTGACAACCGCCTCGTCCACTTCGCCGCCGACTTCTCGGCGGTGCCGGAGGACTCGGTGCGACCCGGCGACATGGTGACCGTCGAGATCACCTACGCCGCCCCGCACCACCTCGTCGCCGACAGCGCGATCCAGTCGGTCCGCCGCACCCGCGCCGGCGACGCCTGGGAGCGTCGTACGTCCGCCCCGCCGGCCGCGTCCGCCGTCGGGCTCKGCATGCCGTCGGTCGGCGTGCCCGCACCCCTCCCGCCCGCGGCCAACGCCTGCGGCTGACGGCCTCTGCCCGGCCGCGCGATCCCCGGATATCCGGGCGGCCGGCAGCGCTCAGGCCGGAGGCTCGGGCGAGCCGTCCTCGGCCTCCTGGCCGGCGCTGGGTCCGTCCTCGGAGTCGGAGCCCCGGGGGGTGTCGGACTCCTTGTCCTCCGCCTCGCCCTCGGGCGCCTGCGGCTTCTCGTCCGGCTCGGCGATCTCGTCGGGCAGGACGTCGTCGACGGCGGGGTTGTCGTCGGGGTTCAGGTCACGCGCAAGACCCGCGTCGGCCGGGTCCTCGTTCAATGCGTCGACGCCACCGGGCACCAGCTGGGGCTCCTCGGCGTACGGCTCGGGCATCGGGCTCAGTTCTTCGTCGTTCATCGATTCCCTCCCTGGGTCTCAGTGGATCCTGTCGCGGCCGTCGCGCTCGGGCCACCCCCGCTCGGGCGAGCGTCCCACCCGAAGGTGAGGTAGCCGACCCCGGAGAAGAGGTGCGCGAGGGCATGGGCCTCGTGCGGCACCATCGGCTCGGGGAGGGCGTCCAGCGCGAACCACCCCAGCGACGCCGCCTTGTCAGGCTCGACGATCCGCGGCTCGCCGGTCCACGAGCGCGCGGTGAAGAACCAGTCGACCCGCTCCTCGACGGCGGGGCCGAACTGGCTGCGCTGCATGGTGAGCACGAAGTCGAGGTCGAGGTCGGTGATGCCGAGCTCCTCGAACGCCTCGCGGCTCGCGGCGTCGTACGCCGTCTCGCCGGGCTCGACGTGCCCGGCGGCTGCGGCCGCCCAGTGGCCGGCCATGTAGGGGACCGGCCCTCGTTGCTGGAGGAGCACCTCCGTGCCGTCGGCCCGGTCGCGCAGCAGGTAGACGTAGGACGCCGGGACGAGGGCGAAGCGGTCGGTCACGCGCTCACCGTAGGCGTCGGTCAGCGGGTGGTGCCGGGCGGGATGTCGTCGTTCTTGCCGTCGAGGGAGTCGAGGGCGTCGCGCGCCTTGCCGGTGGCCTGGTCGATCTTGTCGGCGTGCTTGCCGCCGGTCTTCTCGTTGACGACACTGCCCGCCTTGTCGATGCCCTGCGCGATCTTGTCGCCGTGCTGGTCGACGGCCTCGGTGAGCTTGGCCTTCGCCTTGTCCATGAAGCTCATGGGTCCTCCTCGGGACATCTCCGGCCACCCTGGCGGATGAGGACACCGGCGCTGCCGAGACTAGCCACGCTGCGACAATCGGGGCATGCCTCGTCCGGTCGTCGCCCTCGTCGGTGCCACGGCGTCGGGCAAGACGGGCCTGAGCCTCGACCTGGCGGAGCGCCTCGGGGGAGAGGTCGTCAACACCGACGCGATGCAGGTCTACCGCGGGATGGACGTCGGCACGGCCAAGCTGCCGGAGTCGGAGCGCCGCGGGATCCCGCACCACCTGCTCGACCTCTACGAGCTCACCGCGCCGGCGACCGTCGCGCTCTTCCAGGGCTGGGCGCGCGACGCGATCGCCGACATCCGCGGCCGCGACGCCACCCCCGTGCTGGTCGGCGGCTCGGCCCTCTACACCCGCGCGATCGTCGACCGCTTCGAGTTCCCCGGCACCGACGAGTCGCTGCGCCGCGAGCTCGAGGTCGAGCTCGAGCGGGTCGGCAGCCACGCACTGCACCGGCGGCTGGCGGGGGTCGACCCCGACGCAGCCACGCAGATCCTGCCTGACAACGGGCGCCGCGTCGTCCGCGCCCTGGAGGTCGTCGCGCTCACCGGAAGGCCCTACAGCGCGAGCCTCCCGCGGCTGGAGTACGTCGACCCGCTGACCGTGCAGGTCGGCGTCGACATCGACCGGCCGACGCTCGACGTGCGGATCGCCCGGCGGGTCGAGGACATGTTCGCGGGCGGGTTCGTCGAGGAGGTCGAGGCGCTGCTCGCCCGCGGCCTCGCCGACGCGCGCACCGCCTCGCGGGCCATCGGCTACCGGGAGGTGATGGGCTACCTCGCCGGCGACCGCACCCTCACCGAGGCGATCGAGCAGACGACCGTCGCCACCCGCCGCTTCGCGCGCCGCCAGGACTCGTGGTTCCGCAAGGACCCGCGCATCGTGTGGGTCGCGCACGACGACCCCGACCGCGTGGAGAAGGCGGTCGGGGCGGTCGAGCGGCTCGGCGGCTGAGTCAGGCCGCGGCCGGCTCCGGTCGTACGACGTCGGGGTGGCCCGGTCGGTCGGGGCGACCCGGGCGAGCGGCGTCGGCGGCCCCGAGGTCGGCCGCCTCCCGGATCCAGGTGGCGAGCTGCTCCTCCGTGCGGCCGCGGACGTCGGCGTACCGCGTCAGCCTGGTCGGCTTGATGCCGCAGAACTCCATCGTGCGGCCGCGGACCTGCTTGACGGTGCTGTCGCCGACGAACGGGAGGTACCACCGCGGCGAGTCGGAGGTGACCCCGAGCCGGCCGGTGCGACCGGCGAGGAGGCCCTCGGGCATGCCGTTGTCCTTGTAGCGGAAGGCCCAGCCGCGCTCGAGCGTGCGGTCGAAGAAGCCCTTGAGGAGGGCAGGCACCGAGCCCCACCACAGCGGGGTGAAGACAGCGACGTGGTCGGCCCACTCGAGCAGCGCCTGGGCACGGGCGAGGTCGGGCTCGAGCACCTGCGGGCTGCGGTAGCCCGTGCGGAGGGTGAGGTCGAAGTCGAGGTCGCGCAGCACGAGCGAGGTGGCGGAGGCGCCGGCACCGGCGGCGTACGACGTGGCGAGGTGCGCGGTGAGCGAGGCGGGGTCGGGGTGGCCGTCGATGACGAGGACGTTGCCCATGGCGGGCTCCTATCTGGACAGTGACAAGAATCTGGACAACGTCCACATTGGAGTAGGATGTTGCTCATGTCAAGATCTGCGAGCGGATACCACCACGGCAATCTCCAGGCCGCGCTCGAGGACGCCGCGCTCGACCTGCTCGAGACCACGTCCGCGGCGAAGATCAGCCTGCGTGAGGTCGCCCGCCGCGCCGGGGTGAGCCACAACGCGCCCTACCACCACTTCGGCGACCGGGCCGCGCTCCTCAGCGCGCTCGGCGTACGCGGCATGGCGGCGCTGCTGGCCGCGCAGGAGGAGGCGGTGGCCGCGGCGGACGGGACGGTCGAGAAGGTGCGGGCGCTCGGGCTGGCCTACGTCAGCTACGCCGCCGCCCACCCGCAGGCGTTCGCGCTGGTCTTCGACCCCGACTACTGCGCCGCCGGCGCGCCGAGCGCGGAGATGGCGCCGTTGATCGCCCGCAACGAGGAGCTGCTCGGTTCCCTGGTCGGGCAGCTGGTGCAGGAGCCCGGCTACTCGGGCCGCGACCCGATGGCCCTCTCGGCGGCGCTGTGGTCGACCGTGCACGGGATGGCGCAGCTGATCACCCTCGGGCACCTGCCCGTCGAGGCGGCCCAGCCGGCGCTCGACGCCCTCGTCCGGTAGGCACGATCGATCAAGCGCGGTGTCGGTGGTCGGTGCCATGGTGGTCCGATGGCGACGATCTACTACACCGGTTCCACGCTCGACGGCTTCATCGCGACCGACGACCACTCGCTCGACTGGCTGACCTCGCGCGACATCGACATGGAGGGCCCGATGGCCTACCCGGGGTTCCGTGAGCGGCTCGGGGCGTGCGCGATGGGCGCCACCACGTGGCAGTGGATCCTCGACCACGACGACGACCCGTGGGGTCCGCTGCCGACGTGGGTGCTGACCCACCGCACCTTCCCGGAGGCGCCGCCGAGCGTGCGGTTCGACCGCGACGACGTCCCGCGCATCCACGCCGAGATGACCGAGGCCGCCGACGGCAAGGACCTGTGGGTGGTCGGCGGTGGCGAGCTGGTCGGGCAGTTCCACGACGCGGGCCTGCTCGACGAGGTGTGGATCCAGTACGCGCCGGTGACCATCGGCAGGGGCGCTCCCGTGCTGCCGCGTCACGTCGAGCTGCGCCTCGAGGAGGTCGCCCGCAACCGCGACTTCATGTGTGGCCGATACTCGGTCGTCCGCTGACCGACGCACCCCCGGGGGTGTTGGACAACCCGTGGGGGCCGCGGCAGGGTGGTGCCATCGACTCTCGGGAGGATCCCCATGCCCTACCTCGCCCGCCGCGTCACCGCCGGCGTCTCGGCTGCCAGTGGACTGGCCGTCGCCGCAGCGCTGGTCGCCACGCCGGTCCCCGCCCAGTCGGCCGCGCAGGCAGCGCCAGCGCCGTCGACCACCTCTGACCGCCCGACCGTCAAGGACCCGACCGCGGTCGGCAAGGGCGGCGCGATCAGCACGGTCGACCCCGAGGCGAGCGCGGCCGGGCTCAAGGTGCTCAAGGCGGGCGGCAACGCCGTCGACGCCGCGGTGGCGGCAGCGGCGACGCTCGGCGTCACCGAGCCCTACAGCGCGGGCATCGGCGGTGGCGGCTACTTCGTCTACTACAACGCGAAGTCCGGCAAGGTCCGCACCCTCGACGGCCGCGAGACCGCACCGATGAAGATGCCGCAGGACGCGTTCATCGACCCCGCGACGGGCAAGCCCTACACGTTCACCCCCGACCTCGTGACCAGCGGTGCGAGCGTCGGCACGCCCGGCTCCCTCGCCACCTGGGACAAGGCGCTCGACAACTGGGGCACGTGGTCGCTCGGCGAGGCGCTCGCGCCGGCCACCAAGGTCGCGCGTCGTGGGTTCAAGGTCGACGAGACCTTCCGCCAGCAGACCCTCGACAACGAGGTGCGCTTCGCGGCGTTCAAGGACTCCAAGAAGCTCTTCCTGCCCAAGGGCGACGCACCGAAGATCGGCTCGATCTTCCGCAACCCCGAGCTGGCCGACACCTACGACCTGATCGCCCAGCGCGGCACCAAGGCGTTCTACCGCGGCAAGCTGGCGCGGCTCATGTCGGAGGTGGTTCGCAAGCCGCGCACGACCAAGAACACCGACCTCCCCGTGCCCGCCGGCTGGCTCACCGCCCGCGACCTGCGCGACTACAAGGTCCGCTCGCAGCGCGCCGCGAAGACGGGCTACCGCGGCCACGACGTCTACGGCATGGCGCCGTCGTCGTCGGGCGGCACGACCGTCGGTGAGGCGCTCAACATCCTCGAGCGCTACGACCTCTCGGCGATGACGCCCGAGCAGGCGCTCCACCACTACCTCGAGGCCAGCGCCCTGGCCTACGCCGACCGCGGCAAGTACGTCGGCGACCCGGCCTTCGTCGACGTCCCGACCAAGCGGCTCCTCGACGACCGGTTCGCCGTGGAGCGCGCCTGCTCGCTCAACCCGACGAAGGCAGCGACCAAGCCGGTCCCGGCCGGCGACGTGACGTCCTACGACGGCGTGTGCACCGCCGCGTCGTCGGCGAAGGGCACGACCGACGCCGACACCGAGAACATCTCGACCACCAACCTCACGGTCGCCGACCAGTGGGGCAACGTCGTCGAGTACACCCTCACCATCGAGCAGACCGGCGGCTCGGGCATGGTCGTCCCGGGCTACGGCTTCCTGCTCAACAACGAGCTCACCGACTTCTCGACGGTGTACGACGCCGCCGACCCCAACCGCATCCAGCCGGGCAAGCGTCCGCGCAGCTCGATGTCGCCGACGATCGTGCTCAAGGACGGCAAGCCGTTCCTGGCGCTCGGCTCGCCCGGCGGCTCGACGATCATCACGACCGTGCTGCAGATGCTGGTCAACCGCATCGACCTCGGCATGACGATCGAGGAGGCGATCGCGGCACCGCGCGCCACCCAGCGCAACACCGCCAACGTGACCGCCGAGCCGGCGTTCATCGCGACCTACGGACCGGCGCTCACCGCCCTCGGTCACACCCTCGTCCCGGCGGGCGACGCGTTCACCAGCGCCGCCGAGATCGGCGCGGCGACGGCGATCGAGCTCGGTCCGCGCAACCGGATGACCGCGGTGGCCGAGCCGAGCCGACGGGGCAAGGGCTCGGCGAAGGTGGTCGACGCCCGCTAGCTGCCCGTCGAGGTGGGACACTTCCTCGCGTGAGCTACCCCTTCCTCAAGGGCCACGGCACGGAGAACGACTTCGTGGTGCTGCCCGACGCCGACGGCACCCTCCACGGCGACCTGTCCGAGGAGCGCGTGCGCGCGCTGTGCGACCGGCGCTCGGGCATCGGCGGCGACGGGGTGCTGCGGGCGGTCCGTGAGGGCGACGGGTGGTTCATGGACTACCGCAACGCTGACGGGTCTGTCAGCGAGATGTGCGGCAACGGCATCCGGGTCTTCGCGCGCTACCTCCACGAGCGCGAGGGCGAGGCCTTCCCGATGAGCATCCGGACCCGCGCCGGGGTGAAGGTCCTCGACCGGTCCGGCGACGAGTACACCGCCGACATGGGCACGCCCGAGGTGCTGGGCGAGACCGAGGTGTCGGTGATGGGCCGGTCGTGGCCGGCGCTCCACGTCTCGATGGGCAACCCGCACGCCGTGGCCTACGTCGACAACCTGGCCGAGCCGGGCCCGCTCATCGAGCCGCCGGAGCACGACGACGCGATCTACCCCGAGGGTGTCAACGTCGAGTTCGTGGTGCGCCGCGGTGAGCGCCACGTCGCGATGCGCGTCCACGAGCGCGGGTCGGGCGAGACCCGCTCGTGCGGCACCGGCGCATGTGCGGTGGCCGTCGCCACGGCGCTGGCCGACGACGCCCCTCGCGGGACGACGTACCGCGTGGACGTCCCCGGCGGCACCCTGCACATCGTGTGGACCGAGGACGACCGGGTGCTGATGACCGGCCCCGCCGTGCTCGTCGCCGAGGGCGTCACCGACCTGTGAGGAGAGCAGCGTCGACCGAGGAACGAGGTCGACGGGTGGGCTCGACCACGTCGAGTGGCCGCGCGGCTGAGGAACGAAGGCGCGCACGGCTGTACCGAGACCCCGGACCCACTCGCCGACCTCCTGCGTCGGTCGTCGATGCCCGTCTCATAGCATCCGGATCATGGACATCACCGGATCCACCGCCATCGTCACCGGCGGCGCGAGCGGCATCGGTGCCGCCGTCGCCCGCGCCCTCGCTGCGAAGGGTGCGGTCGTCGTCGTCGCCGACCTCAACGCCGAGAAGGGCGAGGCGCTGGCCGCCGAGATCGGCGGCGTCTTCGCCTCCGTCGACGTGACGAAGACCGACCAGGTCGCGGCCGCCGTCGAGGCAGCCGCCGAGATCGCGCCGCTGCGCGCGTGCGTGAACTCCGCGGGCATCGGCTGGGCGCAGCGCACCATCGGTCGCGACGGGCTGCTGGAGCAGGCGCACGACCTCGACGCCTTCCGCAAGGTCGTCGAGATCAACCTCATCGGCACCTTCGACATGACGCGCCAGGCCGCGACCGTGATGAGCCGCAACGAGCCCGACGCCGACGGCCAGCGCGGCGCGATCGTCAACCTCGCCTCGGTCGCCGCCTTCGACGGCCAGATCGGCCAGGCGTCGTACTCCGCCTCCAAGGGCGGCGTCGTCGGCATGACCCTCCCCGTCGCGCGCGACCTGTCCGCGGCCGGCATCCGTCTCAACACCGTGGCGCCCGGGCTGATCGACACCCCGATCTACGACGCGTTCCCCAACCCCGACGAGTTCAAGGCCAACCTCGGCCAGAACGTGCTGTTCCCCAAGCGCCTCGGTCACGCCGAGGAGCTCGCCAGCATGGTCGTGGAGTGCCTGACGAACTCCTACATGAACGGCGAGACGATCCGCGTCGACGGCGGCATCCGGATGCCACCCAAGTGAGGTCTGCCCCCTCCACGACGGCTGCCTGACTGGTCCAGACCGTCGTCCACGATTCGGGAGATCCCACGCGCGGGTCGCCCGAAAGGGTGGATGGTGCCCGAGGGAAGCATGCATCTACAGCCTGTGGGGGGCGTCGATGACCAACGTGGTGGAGCCGCGCGCAGCGGCTGACAGCGACGACAACGAGCTGGCATCGCTCGTACGACGGTGGATGGGGGTACGCCGCGGCGGGACGCAGCGCGCCGAGCCGCAGCCGCCTGGCCCGGCCGCGTCCGACGGTACGACCGCCCGAGCCGAGCGGCCTGTCGTCGTGCCTGACGCACCGAGCGGCCCCGCCGTGGTCCGCACCCTTCCGCGCCGACCCGCCGGGGGCGAGCCGGACCACGCGAGGCGCGTCGCCGTGCTCATCGACGCCCGCCGTATCTCCGCGGACGCCGCCGCCGGGCTGCTGGAGCGGCTGCCCGGACGCGGCTCGATCACGGTGTGCCGCGCCTACGCCGACTGGACCTCCTCGGACCTCGGGTCGTGGGTCGAGCACCTGCGCCGCCAGGGGCTGCACTCCTTCCACCAGTTCGCCGACGACGACGAGCAGGCGCGCGTGGCGTTGGCCATCGACGCCGTCGACATCGCCCGTGAGGCCTCCGTCGACGAGGTCGTCCTGGCCGGCGACATGACCTCGATGCTCCCGCTGCTGCACCGCCTGCACGCGGCCGGCGTACGCGTCGTGGTGGTCGGTCCCGGGCACACGCCGCACGACGTACGGGCGGCGTGCGACGAGTTCGTGGACGAGGGCTCGCTCGTGGGGGAGCCCTCGGTCGCGGCCGGGCGGCACCGCGCCTGAGACCGGGCGCGCGTCAGCCCTGCGCGAAACCGTTCGCGCAGGTGAGCCCGGGCGACCTACCCTTGTCGGCATATGACGAACGCACCTGACTTCAACCTCCGTGACGCCCTCGACGCCACCCGCGCCTGGGACGACGACACGATCCAGCTCGACGACGAGCTGCTCGAGGACGCCCCCTTCGATGAGTTCGGCGAGTCCGGCTACGCCGACGACGGCGGCTACGACGACGCCGACCCCGAGGAGCTCACGGTCGGCGCCCAGGAGCTGGCCGAGCGGCACGCCCTGCGACGCGTGGCGAGCCTGCGCACCGAGCTCGAGGACATCACCGAGGTCGAGTACCGCCAGCTCCGTCTGGAGAAGGTCGTGCTCGTCGGCGTGTGGACCGGCGGCACCGTGACCGACGCCGAGAACTCGATGGCCGAGCTCGCGCTGCTCGMCGAGACCGCCGGCTCCGAGGTGCTGGAGGCCGTCTTCCAGCGCCGCCAGTCGCCCGACCCGGCGACCTTCATCGGTCGCGGCAAGGTCGAGGCGATCCGCGAGATCGTCCAGGCGACCGGCGCCGACACCGTGATCTGCGACGGCGAGCTCGCGCCCAGCCAGCTGCGCAACCTCGAGGACAAGATCAAGGTCAAGGTCGTCGACCGGACCGCGCTGATCCTCGACATCTTCGCGCAGCACGCGAAGTCCAAGGAGGGCCAGGCGCAGGTCGAGCTGGCGCAGCTGCAGTACATGAAGCAGCGCCTCCGCGGCTGGGGTGGCAACCTCTCCCGCCAGGCCGGTGGCCGTGCCGCCGGCGGTGACGGCATCGGTGGCCGCGGCCCCGGCGAGACCAAGATCGAGACCGACCGGCGCCGCATCAACACCAAGATCGCCAAGCTGCGCCGCGAGCTCAAGGAGATGCGCGGCACCCGCGACGTCAAGCGCCAGTCGCGGCGTCGCAACCACATCCCCAGCGTCGCGATCGCCGGCTACACCAACGCGGGCAAGTCCTCGCTCCTCAACCGGTTGACCGACGCGGGCGTCCTCGTGGAGGACTCCCTGTTCGCGACCCTCGACCCCACCACGCGGCGTACGACGACCAGTGACGGCCGCGTCTACACGATGTCCGACACGGTCGGGTTCGTGCGCCACCTGCCCCACGGCCTGGTCGAGGCGTTCCGCTCGACGCTGGAGGAGGTCGCCGACTCCGACCTGCTCCTGCACGTCGTCGACGGGTCGCACCCCGACCCCGAGGGCCAGATCGCCGCGGTGCGCGAGGTGCTCGCCGAGATCGGTGCGGACAAGGTCCCCGAGATCATCGTGATCAACAAGGCCGACGCCGCCGACCCGATGGTGATCAGCCGGCTGCGGGCGCGCGAGCCGCACAGCGTGGTCGTGAGCGCCAAGACCGGCGAGGGCGTCGACGACGCGCTGCGGACCATCGAGTCCGAGCTGCCCCGGCCGCAGGTCGAGTTCGACGTGCTGCTGCCCTACGAGCGCGGCGACCTGGTCAACCGGATCCACCAGGAGGCCGAGATCGGCTCGATGGAGCACACCGGCGACGGAACGCTCGTGGTCGGTCGGGCCAACGCCGACCTCGCCGGCGAGCTCGAGGCGTACGCACGCTGAAACGCCTTCAGCGATCCCCGGCTGACCGGGGATCGCTGACGTTGTCAGGCCTTGCACGGGCCGACGAGCTCAGGGATCCCCGGCTGACCGGGGATCCCTGAACAGGTCGATGACTCAGCCCTTGACCCTCTTGCAGGCGTTGCCGACGTCGATGGTCTCGCCGCGGTCGACGACCACCTCGCGCGTCGCCAGCACGTTGCCGCGCTTGTCGGCGCAGCTCAGCAGCCAGGCCTCCTTGGTGCCGGTCGGGCTGGGCGGGGTCGGTCCCTCGAAGGTGACCGCCCCGGACCAGTCGTACTGCGCCGAGCCGCCGGCGTAGTTGTTGGCCTCGAGGGTGTACGTCCCCGGCTGCGGGTCGGGGATCCGGATCACCTCGGGGTTGGCCAGCGTGGCGCCCGACCCGACGGGCTCGCCGTCAGGACCGGTGAGGAAGAAGTCCCAGTCCTGGGCCTCCGGGTCGGCGGTCGCCGGCCAGTTGACGGACACCACGAGGAAGCCGTTGTCCACTGCCGGCATGCCCTGCACGTCGAACGTCACGAACTCGCTGCTCCCGACCGGCGGGACGTTGGCCGGGTTGGTCAGCGTGATCGGCGCCTGCGGCGGCGCCTGGGCCTCACGGCCGTAGCGGCCCATCACGAGCGGCCGGGTCGACGGGTTGACGTCGAAGTCGAACCTGCCGCCCTTGGACGTGTAGTCGGTGCGCAGGTTGTCGGTGTAGAGCAGCGGTGCTCCGGTCGTGCCGTTGAGCTGGATGACCGGCGAGGTCTCCGACGTCACGGTCTTCGACACGCTGATCGTGTGCTTGGCCGGGGCCGTGCCGCTGATGACCGAGTGCAGGTCGCGGTCGGCGGCCGCCTGCAGCGCGAGCCAGTACGCCTCGCGGTTGCCGCCGAGCCCGGCGCCGGCAGCGGGTGCCAGGCCGAGGTACTCGCCGACCACCGCGTTCTCGTAGGCCGGGTGGAAGCCCTCGTCACCGATCTCGAAGGTGTAGCCGAAGCCACCGGTGATCCAGTAGCTCCAGTCCTCGGTCGAGCCCGACGTGTCGTAGAGCTGGTACGACGCCTGGCTGACGTAGTCGTTCTTCGACGCCATCGCGTCGCCGAGGGCCTTCAGCTCGGGCTCGTCGATCGCCAGGCCGGTGGCGGCGATGGCCGGGGGACGCAGCACCAGGTTGCTGAAGGTGTGGTTGGAGATCATCACCGTCACCGCACGCTCGGAGATGAGCTTGCGGACCGCGTCGCTCTCGGGCTCGCTGCCGGGTCCGTCGCCGCGGAAGGTGTCGCTCGACCAGACGGGGCTCGCGCCGCCGCCGCCCCAGAAGCCGGGGTAGTTGCGGTTGAGGTCGGTGCCGCGCAGGCGTCCGGCGAGGTTGTTGTCGCACGACCCGGTCGTGTACTGGGCCGGGGTGGCGACCGAGATCGAGCAGTTCTTGCGCTTCATCTCGTAGTCGAAGGTGGAGAAGTCACCGAGCGGCGCTGCAGCGCGCGAGATCTTGAAGCCGTCGACGTTCACGACCGGCACCAGGATGACCCGCGAGCGGGACAGCAGGTCGCGCGCCCGCGCGTCCCCGGCCTTGTAGGACTGCAGGAGGTCGAAGGCGAACTCCATGGTGTGCTCGGCGCTGGGCCACTCGCGGGCGTGGTGGGCGCCCATGAGCAGGAAGGTCGGCTTGCCGTCCTTGACGTTGTCGGCGTCGACGGTGACCTCGATGCCGCGGATGTCCTCACCGAGGACGGTCTTGTTGGGCAGCGTCAGCGGGCGGGTCATGGACGGGTAGTCGCGAGCGAGCTTGTCCATGTCGCTGAGGTAGTCGGCGTAGGTGCGGTAGGACGTCCGGCCGCTGGGCAGCCCCGACGCGGCCACCGAGGCGGCGTACACCTTGTCGGCCTTGCGGTTCTTCTTCGTCAGCGCCTCGAGGTCCTTGACGGTGACCCGCCAGGTGAAGCCCGCGTCGCGCAGGGTCTGGGCGTCCTGCGCGTCGTGGAGGACGACCTCGATGCCGCGCTGGTTGGCGTGCTCGGTCACGTCGAGACCGAGGGCGATCACCTCGTTGCGGTCGTCGACCGTCGGTGCCTTCACCATGACGATCTGGGTCGCGTCGCTGTCAGCGGTGCGGGCCAGGTCGCGTGGTGCGTCGTCGCGCCCAGCGCTGCCCGTGGCGCCCGCCGCGGTGGCGGCGAGTCCTGCGGCGACGAGGGCGGTGACGGTGGCCAGCCTGGTGGCGCCGGCGCGTGGAAGTGGAATGCGTGGTGACATGTGTGCTCCCGGAAGGTTGTCCCGCGAGGGGGGATCGCGAGTGTGATCCACACAACACTGCGGGCTGCTGCCGTGTCGATACCCACGACGGCGTACAGTCGCTGGCGTTTTGTGTCACGGAACCTTCCGGAACCTTCCGCTGCGGCCACCCGTTGACCCGTCCGTGCCCGGATTCGGGCGTTCGAAGTCTTGTCATGGAGGATGTCGCGCATGTCACGTGGTGTCTGGGTCCGCTTCTTCCTCGTCGTCGGACTCCTGGTCGGGTGTCTCGCGCTCGCCGTCAACGTCAAGCCCAACCTCGGACTCGACCTCCGCGGTGGAGCGCAGTTCATCTTCGAGGCGGAGGGCACCGAGCAGACCCCCGCCAGCGCGGAGAACGTCGACAAGACCCTCGAGGTGCTCCGCGGCCGCGTCGACGCCCTCGGTGTCGCCGAGTCCACGCTGGCACGCCAGGGCGAGAACCGGATCCTCGTCGAGCTGCCCGGCGTCACCAACGACGAGGAGGCCCAGCAGGCCGAGGAGCGCATCGGCAGCACCGCCAAGCTGACCATCCACGAGGTGATCGGCACCGCCCAGCCGGACGCCAAGCCCGCCAAGAAGGACAACCAGGTCCTGCCGTCCGACCAGGGCGACACGATCGAGGTCGGCCCCACGGTCATCCAGGGCGAGGAGATCAGCGGCGCGAGCGCCGTGCAGCGCGACCAGAGCGTCGAGTGGGTCGTGTCGATCGACTTCAACGGCGCCGGCGGGAAGACCTGGGCCGACATCACCGGCAAGGCCGCCTGCAACCCGTCCGGCGACCCCAAGCGCCGCATCGCGATCGTCCTCGACGGCGAGGTCATCTCCTCGCCCGAGGTCAACGAGACGGTGGGCTGCGACGTCGGCATCCGCGGCGGCTCCACCGACATCACCGGCAACTTCACCACGACCGAGGCCAAGGACCTGGCCGCGCTGATCGAGGGCGGCGCGCTGCCGCTCGAGCTGAAGGCGATCTCGGACCGCCTCGTCGGCCCCTCGCTGGGTGCCGCGGCCATCGATGCGTCCATCGAGGCCGGCATCATCGGTATCGCGCTGACCGGCCTCTTCATCATCTTCGTCTACCGCCTCGTCGGCTTCGCGGCCACGCTCGCGCTGGCGTCGTACGCCCTGCTCGCCTACGCCATGCTGGTCGGGCTGGGCTCGACGCTGACGCTGCCCGGACTCGCGGGATTCGTGCTCGCCATCGGCATGGCGATCGACGCGAACGTGCTCGTCTTCGAGAGAGCGAGGGAGGAGTACGTCGCCTACCCGTCTGCGGGACTCAGACGCGCCCTCTCGGTCGGCTTCAACAAGGCGTGGAGCGCGATCATCGACTCCAACGTCACCACCCTGCTGGCCGCCGGCCTGCTGTTCTTCCTCGGCTCCGGGCCGATCAAGGGCTTCGGTGTCACGCTGTCGATCGGTGTCATCGCCTCGATGGTCTCGGCGCTGATCGTCGCCCGTGTGCTGTGCGACCTCGCCGTGTCCAACAAGCCGGTCGCCAACCATCCCGCCATCAGCGGCCTCAGCCACCACGGCAAGGTGCGCCTCTGGCTGGACCGCAAGGACCCCCAGCTGATGAAGCGTCGCAAGACGTGGCTGGGCATCTCTGCCGCGGCGCTCGTCGTCGCCATCGCCGGCATCGCCACCCAGGGCCTCCAGCTCGGCGTCGAGTTCACCGGTGGCCGCCAGCTCGACTACTCGCTCAGCAAGGACATCACGGTCGACCAGGCGCGCGAGGCCGTCGCCGCCGCCGGCTTCCCCGAGGCCGTGGTGCAGACCGCCGACACCGCCGACTTCACCGTCCGCACCGGCGAGATCTCCAACGACGAGGAGCAGCGGATCGAGCAGGAGCTCGCCGCCGTCGGTGGCACGGTCGACAAGGTCGACGACCAGACGATCGGCGCCTCGCTCGGTGACCAGCTGCGCAACAACGCGCTCATCGCCTTCGGTGTCGCGTTCCTGGCCCAGCTGCTCTACCTCGCCATCCGCTTCAAGTGGACCTTCGGTGTCGCCGCCGTGCTGGCGATGGCGCACGACGTGATCCTGGTCGTCGGTCTCTTCGCGTGGCTGCATAAGCCGATCGACGGCATCTTCCTGGCAGCGGCGATGACGATCGTCGGTCTGTCGGTCAACGACACCGTCGTCGTCTTCGACCGCATCCGCGAACGCTGGTGGGGCTCGAAGCCCGACGACGACTTCATGGAGATCTCCAACCGGGCCGCCGTCGAGACCATCCCGCGCACGGTCAACACCGGCCTCGGGTCGATGTTCATCCTGGCCGCGCTCGTCGTCCTCGGCGGCGACTCGCTCCAGGACTTCGCGATCGCGCTGCTCGTCGGCCTCGTGGTCGGCACGTTCTCCTCGGTCGTGGTCGCCACCCCGCTCCTCACCTACTTCCACCAGAAGTGGCCGATGAGCCGGGTGAAGAAGGAGAAGGTCGAGCGGACGCCCGAGGACTCCGGCGCGGTCGTCTGACCCGTCTGTCCGTCTGTCCGTGTCGAAGTCCCCGCTCGTGCGGGGACTTCGTCGCGTGGAGGGGGTTGCAACCCCCTCCAGGTGTCGGACTTCGCGTGCAGGTCGACGTTGTCGGTGCCGCGTAGGATCGGCGCATGTTGTGGATCCTGCTGATCGTCGTCCTGGGCGTGGTCGCCTACCGCTACCGGGTCAAGATCCTTGCCCGCGTGCTCGGCCAGCCCGAGCGGCGCATCGAGCGCCAGATCGGCCGCAAGAAGAACTACTGACCGACTTCTGACGGCCTCTGTGGACGGCGTACGACGGAGCGTCGGCGCCGCCACGTAGGGTGCTCTGGTGCCCGAGACCGCCACTGCCCCCGCGCCCGTCAGCGAGGTTCTGAGCACGGCGGTCGCCGCCCTCGGCGGGCAGCAGCGCGACGGCCAGGTGGAGATGGCGACCGAGGTCGCCGAGGCGATGCAGGAGGGCCGCCACCTCCTCGTGCAGGCCGGCACCGGCACCGGCAAGTCGCTGGGCTACCTCGTCCCGGCGATGCTCCACGACAAGCGCGTCGTGGTCGCCACCGCGACCCTCGCCCTGCAGCACCAGCTCGTCGAGCGTGACCTCCCCAGGCTGGTCGAGGCGGTCAAGGACGTGCCCGGCCTCGACACGTCGTACGCCGTCCTCAAGGGCCGCTCCAACTACGCCTGCCTCCACCGGGTCCGCGCCGGCGTCCCCGACGACCAGGGCACGCTCGTCGACGTTCCTCTCGGGGCGATGGCCGAGAAGGTCCTCGAGCTGCGGGCGTGGGCCGAGGAGGAGACCGAGCAGGGCGGCAGCGGTGAGCGCGACAACGCCCCGCGCCACACCGACCGTGAGTGGCGGCAGGTCTCGGTCAACCACCGCGAGTGCCTCGGTGCGAGCAAGTGCCCCTTCGGGGCGGAGTGCTTCGCCGAGCTCGCGCGCGAGAAGGCGCACCGCAGCCACCTGATCGTCACCAACCACTCCCTCCTCGCGATCGACGCGATCGAGGACGTGCCGATGATCCCCGACTACGACACGGTCGTCATCGACGAGGCCCACGAGCTGACCGCGCGCGTCACCCAGGCGGCGACCGACGAGCTCGGGGTGTCCGACATCGAGCGGGCCGCTCGCCGCGCCATGCGCTGGACCGACGGTGACGGCGACCCGGCGGGCGACCTCGAGGACGCTGCGCAGCAGCTCGCCGAGGCGATCGAGGCGACCCCTCCCGGCCGCATCGACCAGGTGTCGGTCCAGCTCTCCGACGCCCTCGTGCTCGTGCGGGACGCGGCGCGCGGGTGCCTGTCGGCGTTCCCGCGCGAGTCCGGGGGCGAGGGAGAGGCCGACGCCGGCCGCACCCAGGCCAAGGGCATGGTGCAGGAGGTCTTCGTCAACGCCGAGCGGATGGCGGCCGGCTCCCAGGCTGACGTGCTGTGGTTGGGCGAGGCCCGCGACCGCTTCCCGGCCCGCCTCCACGTCGCGCCCCTGCAGGTGTGGGGCCCGATGCGCGACAAGCTGCTCACCGACAAGACCGTCGTGTTCACCAGCGCGACGCTGATGCTCGGCGGCGAGTTCGGCGCCGTCGCCACCTCGCTCGGCCTCAAGCCCACCGAGCGGGTCGGCCACCAGGTGGCCACCACCGATGCCGACGACGCGCTGCCGTGGAAGGGCATCGACGTCGGCTCGCCCTTCGACTACGGCCAGCAGTCGATCCTCTACGTCGCCCGCCACCTCCCGCAGCCCGGCCGCGACGGCCTCGGCCCTGCGCAGCTCGACGAGATCTGCGACCTCGTCGACGCCCTCGACGGCCGCACGCTCGGACTGTTCTCGTCCCGGCGCGCCGCGGAGACCGCGGCCGAGGCCGTGCGGACGCGCCTGCCCCACCTGACCACGCTCGCGCAGGGCGACGCCCAGCTGCCCGAGCTCGCCAAGCAGTTCGTCGAGGACCCCCACACCTGTCTCTTCGGCACGCTCTCGCTGTGGCAGGGCCTCGACGTCCCGGGCGACACCTGCCAGCTGGTGATCATCGACCGGATCCCGTTCCCGCGGCCCGACGACCCGCTGATGTCCGCGCGCCAGAAGGCCGCCGACCAGGCGGGCGGCAACGGCTTCATGCAGGTCGCCGCCACCCACGCCGCGCTCCTGCTCGCGCAGGGTGCGGGCCGCCTCATCCGCACGACCTCCGACCGCGGCATCGTCGCCGTGCTCGACCCGCGCCTCGAGACCGCGCGCTACGGCCGCTTCCTCAAGGCGTCACTGCCGCCGATGTGGTCGACCACCGACCCGGCGCTCGCGCGGCAGGCGCTCAAGCGGTTGGGGCAGTCCTAGCCAGCCGACTCAGGCCAGCGGCTCGTAGCCGAAGACCTGGTAGTCGCGTCGGTACATCGTGGCCACCAGCGCCCGGAGCTCGTCGGAGGCCTGCCGGTCGCGGCCGCCGGGGGCGGTCTGGTTCTTCGGCGCCGACGGCACGGCGGGCGCGCCGATGCGCTCGCACACCTCGGCGAAGTCGCGGTCGAACGTCTCCAGCCGGCCGACGAAGTCGACCCGGTTGAGGTCGATCATCCGGCTCTGCAGGGTCAGGTGCTGGTCGGTGCCCGGCACGGCGGACAGGTCCTGCACGGCGGTCCAGCGGGCGAACTCCTCGACCACCTGCATCCGCTCGTGGGTTGCGGGGTCGAAGTCGTAGTAGTTGTTGTCGACGACCTTGTCGTGCCACGCGGAGACGAAGCGGTCCAGCGGGTCGCGCACGAAGGCGAAGGTGAAGTAGTCGGCGAAGCTGGCCACGGGGTAGCGGACCCGCATCGCGTGGTCGACGTCCATGCTCACGCCGTGCGTCTCGCAGTGGTGGCGGATGGTGCGCGTCGCGACCTTGGCCACGCGGTACCAGACGAACCGGTGGCTGTGGCTGATGGTGAGGTTGTACGCCAACGGGCTGAGCCACGCGGACGCCTCGCCTGCAGCGGCCAGACGGTCCACCTCGGCCTGTGCGTCCGGGGTCAGCCGGCGCCGGTTGCCCGGACGGGTGCGGAAGAGCTCCGGTGAGGGAGCGTCGGGGCCGGCGGCAGACATCGCCGCGAGGCTACACGGACCGCGCCCTCCCACTCACCCGAACGGGATGCGCCCCCGCAACGACTCCGGGTCGGGCACGGGGGTCTCGGTGGTCTCCTCGATCAGCGCGCGTGCCTTGTCGACGCTGTCCCACACGTTCCACAGCAGCACGCCGCGGACCTGCCCCGACTTCAGGTAGTAGACGACGCCGGTGCCGACCTCGCCGTCCTTCCAGTCCTCCACCATGTCGAGCCGGCTGCTGGTCTCGCCGACCGCCTCGTAGCCGTAGTCGAGGATGTCGGACCAGAAGAAGGGCGTGTAGTCGTACGTCTCGTCGGCGCCGGCCATCACCTTGCCGGCGTGCTCGCCCGACTTCTCGGCGTGGTCGACGTGCTCGACGCGACGGCGCCCGAGGAGGGCGTCGGGGTAGGACGCGACGTCGCCCGCGGCGTACACGTCCGCGTCGCTCGTGCGCAGGTGCTCGTCCACGACGACGCCGTTGTCGACCTCGAGGCCGGCGGCCTCGGCGAGCCCGGTGCGCGGGAGGACGCCGACGCCGATGACGGCTGCGTCGGCGGTGATGGAGGTGCCGTCGCCGAGGCGGATCCGGACGCCGCCGTCGTCCTCCTCGCCACCCTCGACCGAGCCGTGCACGACGGTCACGCCGCGGTCGGCAAAGGCCTTGGTCAGGGTGGCGGCGAGGGCGCGGGGGAACATCTGCTCCTGCACGTCCTCGAGGTCCAGCACGAGGGTGACCTGGACACCGTTCTGCACGAGGGCGGAGGTGATCTCCGAGCCGATGTAGCCACCGCCGATGACCGCGACGTGGCTGCCCTCGGTCGCGACGGCGCGCAGCCGCTGGTAGTCGGCGGCGGTGCGGTAGTAGATGACCCGCGGGCCGGGGTCGACGGAGAGCACGCGGGGCTCGGCGCCGGTGGCGAGCAGCAGCTTGCCGTAGCCGACGCTGCTGCCGTCGGCGAGGCGTACGACGTGGGCGCCGGGGTCGATCCCGGTCACCGTGGTGTCGGTGACCAGGTCGACAGCGTCGTCCTCGTCGAGGTCGCCGGCGAGGGAGGATCCCTCGAGGGTCTCGTCGTCCTTGAGCCAGAGGTCCTTGGTCAGGACGGGCCGGTAGACCGGCTTGTCGGGCTCGGAGCCCAGGACCGCGATGCGCCCGGCCCCGTCCTGCGAACGGATGCCCTTCACGGCGCTCGCCGCAGCGACCCCCGCACCGACGATGACGTAGTCATAGGACTGCTCCACGTTGCTCATGCCGCCATCGTGCACCCTCGCTGGTCGGGGTGTCCCTCGCCGGTCGATCAGAGGCTGCGGAGCACCGCCGTCACGACACCGAGGATCGTCGCGTTGTCGCCCGGGATCGGGTCGTAGGCGTCGTTGTGGGGGAGCAGCCACACGTGGCCGTCCTTGCGCTGGAACGTCTTGACGGTCGCCTCGCCCTCGATCATCGCCGCGACGATCTGGCCGTTGGTGGCGGTCTGCTCCTGACGGATGACGACGTAGTCGCCGTTGCAGATCGCCGCGTCGACCATCGAGTCACCGGAGACCTCGAGGAGGAAGAGGGTGCCCTCGCCGACGAGCTGCTTGGGCAGCGGGAACACGTCGGTGACCTGCTCCTCGGCGAGGATCGGGCCACCGGCGGCGATGCGGCCGACGACCGGGACGTTGGTGGCGACGGGGTTGGCGTCGCCGATGCCGGTCTCGTCGTACGACGGCTCCTCCGAGCTCGACATGCTGCGCCGCGCAGCCATCACCTCGGGCAGGAACACCTCGAGGGCGCGCGGGCGGTTGGGGTCGCGCTTGAGGAAGCCCTTGCCCTCGAGCACGCGGAGCTGGTGGGCGACGCTGGACGACGAGGTGAGGCCGACGGCCTGGCCGATCTCACGCATCGAGGGCGGGTAGCCCTTGGTCTCGATCGAGTCCTTGATCGTGGCGAGCACCCGCTGCTGGCGCGGGGTCAGACCGGTGGCGTCCGGGGGGCCGTCGGGCATCTCGATGACGTTCTTGTCGTCCTGCTTGGCCATGCGTCCTCCACTAGCGTCGACCCCTCCGTCCGCGGCTGGACAGGGAGGATCAGGTGCGCCCACCGTAGACCTCGGAACGCCGCAGGATCAAACACCTGTTCGAAGCCGCGTGTCGCTAGTGTCCGGGCATGTCGACCAGCCAGCTGACCGGCCCGCCGTCCTCCTGCGTCGTGACGGGTGGAGCCCGTGGGATCGGGCGCGGGATCGCGGAGCTCCTGGTCGCTCGCGGGCACCACGTCGTCATCGGCGACGTCGACGGCTGGGCGGCGGCCGCGACGGCGGCGGAGATCGGCGCCGTCGCCGGCCTCGCCCAGGACGTACGCGATCCTGACGCCCACCGCCTCGTGGCGGAGGAGGCCGCGCGACACGGCGTGCTGACCGCGTGGTTCAACAACGCGGGGGTCGGTGACGACGGCTCCCTCGTCGATCTGTCGGAGGAACAGGTGCGCCGGCTCGTCGAGGTCAACCTGCTCGGTACGACGTGGGGCACCCGCGCGGCGCTCGCGGCGTTCGGCTCGGCAGGCGGCGACGTCGTCAACATCGCCTCGCTCGCCGGCCTCGGGCCGGTTCCGGGCTACAGCATGTACGCCGCCACGAAGGCCGCCGTCGTCTCCCTCTCCACCTCCGTCAACGCCGAGGCGCCGCGCGGGGTGGGGGTCCACGCCCTGTGCCCCGACGGGGTCGACACGGCGATGCTCGCCGCCCAGGACCCGGCGGGCCTCGGGTCGCAGCTGGTCCACTCGGGTGGCCCGATCCTCGACGTCTCCGACGTCGCTGCTGCGGCTGTCGCGCTGATCGGATCCCGACGCGTCGTGCGGGCCGTGCCGGGCTGGCGCGGGGGAGTCGTCCGCGGCTCGGCGCTCGCGCCCGGGCTGATGCAGCACGCGGCCGGGCTCTTCGCGGCCCAGGGTCGGCGGGCGATGAGGCGCCGCTGAGGTCCGTTCGAACACGCCGAACATTTGTTCGACAAGGTGCTTGAACTGTTCGAACACGTGCTCTAACGTCGTACACACGTTCGATCGAACGTCTGATCGACACCCGGTGGTCACAGCCACTGTCGGTGGGTCCGACTAGACATTCGCTCGACAGAACACGACCGGCTGATCTTCCCCAGGAGGCCACCATGAGCACCCTCAGCCTTGCACCTGCTTTCACCGCCATCCCGCGTGCCCGCTCGACGGTTCGTCTGACCCGTCGCGGCCGGCTGGCGGTCTTCCTGACGTCGCTGTTCCTCGTCCTCGGCGTGGCGTTCATGCTCGCCGGCGGCGCGGTCGGCACCGGCGAGGCCGGCCAGCCGGCCCCGACCGAGATCGTCCAGGTCGCGCCGGGCGACACCCTGTGGGGGATCGCCAGCGAGATCGCCACCGACGGCGACGTCCGCTCCATGATGAGCGAGATCGAGCGGCTCAACGCCCTCGAGTCCGCCGGCCTCGCGGCCGGCCAGAAGCTCCGCGTCCCAGTCGTCTCCGACTGACGCAGAGGCCTCCATCAGCCGCTTCGACCCCGGCTGGTGGAACCAAGGGGAAGACCGAGGGGCGGGCCCAGTGGCCCGCCCCTCGGCGCATTTCCGACCACCTCGTCGATCGAGGAGGTCGCGCAGCGACCGTCACGAGATCCAGGTGCCCGGTGTGGTCGTCGGGGTGGCGCTCGGGAGGGTGGCGGCACATCGCACGCTCGTGCGCTGCCGCTCGCCGGGGTGGCGGCACATCGCGCCGATGGCGGTCGGATTCATGCCATCTGCCGCCACCATCCGCCGCCCAGCTCGTGTGGTGGCGGCACATCGCACCGGCGGCGATTGGATTCATGCCATCTGCCGCCACCATCGGCCGTTCTCCACAGTTTTGCCGTCGGGCTGGTTCCGCGGTCGCCCGGATGGGTAGTTTCAGCGTGCTGACGTTGTTCTCGGGAGGCACCTCATGCACGTACGCCGCGCACTCGCGCTGACCCTCGCGGTCCCCGTCCTGCTGGCCGGGTGCTCCGACGACCCCGAGCCGGAGCCGAAGATCCCGGAGACCACGAGCTCGTCGCCGACGCCGACTCCCACCGAGTCGGAGACGCCGCAGGCGGAGAGTCCGGAGGACTTCATCCGGCGGTGGCAGGAGGCGGCCGATGAAATGGCACGCACTGGGGAGACGGCCGCTTTTATGCGCTTGTCGAAGGGATGCCAAGCGTGCGCGACCTACGCCGACCAGGTCTCGGACGTCTATGACCAAGGCGGCAAGGTGGCATTCGGGGGGTCCGAAGTCCTTGCCGTCGAGGAAGACGCGGCCAAGCCCCCCACGTTCGTCGTCGACGTGAAGGCGACCAAGCTCCGGATCGAGGTTCCTGGCGACGCCCCGCAAGTCTTTCCGGCGGCCACGCAGCGGTATCGAATGATCCTGAAGCGCGACGCCAGCTCGTTCATGATGGCCAACTATTCGGTGATCTGATGAGAGCGCTGGCGGTGATCGTCGCCATTGCATGCTCCGTGCTGGGGGTGGCGCCCGCGCCGGCAGGTGCCTCCGCGGCGGACCCTTCGTGCGTTCAGGTCACGTGGCAAGCGATCGCATCGGACTGTGCCTGGACGTATGCCGAGTACACGGATGCATCCGGGTCGCAGGACGAGCACACCTGGGTCGTCACGATCCAGTGCGGCAACGGCGGCATCTGCGTCGAGCACGTCGAGTGCACCGAAGGCGGCCAGGAGGGCTACGTCCACGACGTCTACATGGACGGGACCGACGTGGGTGACGTCTGCGTGCCGCAGGACGCGGTCCAGCAGGTCGACCTGGCGAAGCTGATCATCCGGCAGTTCAAGCGGATCGCCTGGCCGTCGTCCAAGCTCGTGGTGCAACCGCGCGGTGGGCGCACCCTGGTGAACTTCGAGACCAACTTCTACACACCCGACCACCGGTCGATCGACCAGTCCGTCACCGTCGCCGGACAGCCGGTGGTGATCCGAGCCGTCCCCGTCTCGTACGCCTACCTGTTCGGCGACGGCGACAGCACGACGACCGCCAGCCCCGGCAGCCCGCACCCCGATCTCGAGATCACCCACGCCTACGCGCGGACCGGTGGCGTCGTCGTACGGGTCGACACGACGTATGCGGGTGAGTACCGGATCGGGCAGGGGGAGTGGACGTCGATCCCGGACACCCTGACGGTCGAGGGTGCCGGGCAGGACCTCGAGATCGTCGAGGCGCTGCCGCAGCTGGTCCTCGAGTAACCCGGGCGACAACGCGGAGCGCCAGAGTCACCAGGTGACACTGAGGCTCCGCGATCAGCGAGCGGCGCGCTTCCCGCCGACGGGGCGCGGGGGAGCGTCGTCCGAGGGCGGGGGTTGGGAGATTCCCAGCGCCCGCATCAGGCGGGCGACGAGCAGCAGGCCCGCGAAGAGGCAGGCGATCGCGCCGAGGCAGGCCAGCGCCATGAAGCTCCAGGCCGACCCGCCGGACCCGCTGCGCGCCGCCGTACCGAAGTCGATGGCGGCGTAGACGAGGTAGCCCCAGGCGACCATGCAGAGCGTGATCGCCGCGCCGAGGGCGAGGGCAGCCTTGTTGAACTTACGAGGCGACGGAGCCGCCCGGCGCGACCCTGCTCTCTTCCCCGTGGACACGGAGATCATTGTGGCCGATGTGGCCTGAGTGGGGCAGTCGAACCGGCCAAGAGAAGCTGTCGACACGCCGTCCCGAAGCTGGTGAAACGGCACTGACCTGCGGTTTTGGGGGACCCGGCAAAAACCTCGAGGGATCTCTTCCGTTCGCTTGTCAGACCTAGTGGTCGGGGCGTACGGTTACCACTACATCTAGTAGTTACACCGCTGTAGTTATCCACATCTGGTGCACAGGCCAGAGGGCGAATCCCACAGCTACAGGCTAGTTGTCCACAGGAACATCCCCAACCCACACCCTGTTGTACGGGTGTGTGAAGCGCGCCCGAGAGGAGGACCGCCATGCACTGTCCCAACTGCAAGAACGAGGACACCAAGGTCCTCGACTCCCGGGTCGCCGACGACGGCGGTTCGATCCGTCGGCGCCGTACGTGCGCTGCCTGCGACCGCCGCTTCACCACGGTCGAGAAGATGCAGCTCACGGTGCTCAAGCGCTCCGGCGCCACCGAGCCGTTCAACCGCGACAAGGCGATCGCCGGCGTCCGCAAGGCCTGCAAGGGCCGCCCGGTCACCGACGCCCAGCTCGCGTGCCTCGGCCAGGACGTCGAGGACGCCCTGCGGCTCAGCGGCCAGGCCGAGTTCGACGCCAACGAGGTCGGGCTCGCGATCCTGGCCCCGCTGCGCGCGCTCGACGAGGTGGCCTACCTCCGGTTCGCGAGCGTCTACCGCGCGTTCGAGTCGGCTGACGACTTCGACGCCGAGATCAAGATGCTGCGGCTCGAACGAGCCGCCACTGTTCAGCCCGTCCAGACGGGCTGACCCACATACGGCCCGGCAGACCGTGGGGAAGCGGTCTGCCGGGCTCACCAAGCACCCGCGAGAAGACTCGCGATGTTGAACCAACCACCACCACAGGAGATGGCATGACCGAGACGGTGAGCACCCGCGCCAAGGCGAGGGGCAAGGGCCTGAAGCTGGAGCGCGTCTTCAGCACCGAGGGCACCCACCCCTACGACGCCATCACGTGGGAGCGTCGCGACGTCGTCCAGCAGAACTGGAAGACCGGCGAGACCGTCTTCGAGCAGCGCGGCGTGGAGTTCCCCGACTTCTGGTCGGTCAACGCCTCCACCATCGTCACCACCAAGTACTTCCGCGGCGCGGTCGGCACCGACGTACGCGAGTGGAGCCTCAAGCAGCTCATCGACCGGGTCGTGAAGACCTACACCAAGGCCGGCATCGACAACGGCTACTTCGCCGGTGACGCTGACGCCGAGGTCTTCGAGCACGAGCTGACCTGGCTGCTGGTCAACCAGTACTTCTCCTTCAACTCCCCGGTGTGGTTCAACGTCGGCACCCCGTCGCCGCAGCAGGTCTCGGCCTGCTTCATCCTGAGCGTCGACGACTCGATGGACTCGATCCTCAACTGGTACAAGGAGGAGGGCTTCATCTTCAAGGGCGGCTCCGGCGCCGGCCTCAACCTCTCCCGCATCCGCTCCTCCAAGGAGCTCCTCTCCTCCGGCGGTACGGCCTCGGGTCCCGTCTCCTTCATGCGCGGTGCCGACGCGTCCGCGGGCACCATCAAGTCGGGCGGCGCCACGCGTCGTGCGGCCAAGATGGTCGTCCTCGACGTCGACCACCCGGACATCGAGGAGTTCGTGATGACGAAGGCGCGCGAGGAGGACAAGATCCGCGCCCTCCGCGACGCCGGCTTCGACATGGACCTCGGCGGCGCCGACATCACCTCCGTCCAGTACCAGAACGCCAACAACTCGGTCCGCGTCAGCGACGAGTTCATGCGTGCGGTCGAGGACGGCACCGAGTTCGGCCTGCGCTCGCGCGGCACCGGCGAGGTCATCGAGACCGTCGACGCCCGCGACCTGTTCCGCAAGATCAGCACCGCCGCGTGGGAGTGCGCCGACCCGGGCCTGCAGTACGACGACACGATCAACGACTGGCACACCAACCCCGAGACCGGCCGCATCACCGCGTCCAACCCGTGCTCGGAGTACATGTCGCTCGACAACTCCTCGTGCAACCTGGCGTCGCTCAACCTGCTGAAGTTCCTCAAGGACGACGACACCTTCGACGCCGCGCTCTTCGCGAAGGCCGTCGAGTTCATCATCACCGCGATGGACATCTCGATCTGCTTCGCCGACTTCCCGACCGAGGCGATCGGCAAGACCACCGTCGACTACCGCCAGCTCGGCATCGGCTACGCCAACCTCGGCGCGCTGCTGATGGCGATGGGCTTGGGCTACGACTCCGAGGGTGGCCGCTCGATGGCTGCCGCGCTCACGTCGCTCATGACCGGTACGTCCTACAAGCGCAGCGCCGAGCTCGCCGGGATCGTCGGCCCCTACGCCGGCTACGCCCGCAACGCCGACGCCCACAAGCGCGTGATGCGCAAGCACCAGGCGGCCAACGACGTCGTCCGCGTGCTGCACACCGAGGACGGCCGCGTGCACAAGCTGGCCTCCAAGGCCTGGGCCGACGTGATCAAGACCGGCGAGAAGAACGGCTTCCGCAACGCGCAGGCCTCGGTCCTCGCGCCCACCGGCACCATCGGCTTCATGATGGACTGCGACACCACCGGCATCGAGCCCGACTTCTCGCTGGTGAAGTTCAAGAAGCTCGTCGGCGGCGGCTCGATGCAGATCGTCAACCAGACGATCCCGCGCGCGCTGAAGAAGATGGGCTACCAGCCCGAGCAGATCGAGGCGATCGTCGCCTACATCTCCGAGCACGGCCACGTGGTCGACGCCCCGGGCCTCAAGACCGAGCACTACGAGATCTTCGACACCGCGATGGGCGCCCGCTCGCTCAAGCCGATGGGCCACGTGCGGATGATGGCGGCCGCGCAGCCGTTCCTCTCCGGCGCGATCTCCAAGACGGTCAACCTGCCCGAGGACGCCACGGTCGAGGAGATCGAGGACGTCTACCTGCAGTCCTGGAAGCTCGGCCTCAAGGCGACCGCGGTCTACCGCGACAACTGCAAGGTCGGCCAGCCGCTGTCCGACGGCGGCGGCAAGGCCAAGAAGGACGAGGCCGACAAGGCTGCCGCCTCGGCCGCGGTCGAGACCAAGGTCGTGGAGAAGGTCGTCTACGCCCCGGTCCGCAAGCGCCTGCCGAAGTCGCGCGTCTCCCGTACGACGTCGTTCACCGTCGGCGGTGCCGAGGGCTACATGACCTCCGGCGCCCACGACGACGGCCAGCTCGGCGAGGTCTTCCTCAAGCTCGGCAAGCAGGGCTCGACCCTCGCCGGCGTGATGGACGCCTTCTCGATCGCCGTGTCGATCGGCCTGCAGTACGGCGTCCCGCTGGAGACCTACGTCTCGAAGTTCACCAACCTGCGCTTCGAGCCCGCCGGCCTCACCGACGACCCCGACGTGCGGATGTCGCAGTCGATCATGGACTACATCTTCCGCCGCCTGGCCCTGGACTACCTGACCTTCGAGGACCGCTCGATGCTCGGCATCTACTCCGCCGAGGAGCGCCAGCGCCACCTCGAGACCGGCTCCTACGAGCCGCTCGTGGAGGAGACCGGCTCGGCTGCCGAGCTCGTC
Source organism: Nocardioides sp. P5_E3 (assembly GCF_054049275.1). Taxonomy (NCBI): domain Bacteria; kingdom Bacillati; phylum Actinomycetota; class Actinomycetes; order Propionibacteriales; family Nocardioidaceae; genus Nocardioides; species Nocardioides sp. P5_E3. The sequence continues at coordinate 19,964 of NZ_JBFUMR010000017.1, read as the reverse complement.
GAGCCCACCGCCCCGGCATCCGCCGAGGTCGTCGAGGTCGCGGACGTCGAGACCAAGGACACCCACGGCTCCGAGGCCCGCGAGGTCCCGGCCCGGGTGTCCACCGGCGAGGCGAAGACCACCGCCGAGCTCTTCGAGAAGCTCACCGGCACCGCCGTCGACTCGCCGCTCTGCATGACCTGCGGCACGAAGATGCGGCCGGCTGGCTCGTGCTACGTGTGCGAGGGCTGCGGGTCTACCAGCGGCTGTAGCTGATCACCGAGTACGTCGAGGGCGGGCCGCGGGACGCGGTCCGCCCTCGACGTCTATGCCGCTCCATCGGAATTCGCTGCGGAGACTTGGAATGTCGTGATGAGCTCTGCTCATGCTCACGAAACAAGATCTGCCAAAGCTCGTTTTGGACGCCCTGCACCAACTCGGCGGATCAGGGACGGTGGTTGAGGTTGCGCGGCAGGTTTGGCAGGACTACGAGATGGAACTCCGTGGGAGCGAAGACCTCTTCTACACATGGCAGTACGACCTCAGGTGGGCAGCGCAACATCTCCGGAACCAAGGACAGCTTGCGCCGACGTCTCGCGGTGCCGCCTCACGTTGGGCGTTAGCTCACTGATCTTCGGCTGGTGCGAGACTGGCCTCTCGCACGAGCAGCTCGATCGAGTCTGCGATCTCGATCGGGTCCTCGTGCTCCCACACCCGCACCACGCGCCAGGACAGTGCCTCGAGGGTGGTATTCGTGTGGGCATCACGGGCGACGTTCGCCGCAAGTTTCTCGGACCACCATCCGGCGTTTGTCTTGGCAGGAACTGAGTGGACCGGACAACGGTGCCAGAAGCAGCCGTCCACAAAGATAGCGATCCGCCTCCCAGGGAAGGCGATGTCGATCGTTCGCCGCGCGTTGCCGGGGACCTTTATGCCTACCCGGAACCGCAGGCCCCGGCGATGCAGTTCTCGACGGAGGGCCACCTCGGGGGCCGTGTCGGCGCGCGGTTGTGCGCTCATCCTGCGACGCACCTCATCCGTCGGAGGAGTTCGCCTACTGTCCTTGGTTGACACCTGCCCAAGGTACGTCGACCCCGCCACGGCTGCATCATCCTCCTTCGGGACCAATGCGTCGCAACTCGACTGTCGTCCTGTAAGGGATGCATAAGGACTCAAGTGCGCCGCGCACGCCTTGAATCGGTCGGATAGATGCCGTTGGCGCTAGTTGCCCAGGATGCCGTTGTCGATCAGGCGGCCGATCACTGCCTCAGCCAACTGCGGGGGAACGGCGTTGCCGATGATCGTGGCAAGCTCGGTACGCGTGACGGCACCGTCGAAGGCAAAGTAGTCCGGAAAGCCCTGCAAGCGCGCCGCTTCGTGGGGCGTTAGGGTCCGTGCCTCGGCGGGATGCATGAACCGCCCTTGCCCCATGCTGCCGAATCCACTGGTGATTGTTTGAGCAGGCTCATCCCAGTGAAGGCGGCCATACATCGATACGTACGAGTGCTGGCCCTGATGGCAGGGGGGCCTCAGGACGTTCGGAAGATCGTGGGCATCGTTCGCGAGCAGCCACTCCATCCGCCCACGATTCTGAGCGCTAGGAGTCGACGGCTGGTCGATCCAAGAGGTCCGTGCGGCCCGCGCCAGGTCACCGATTGCCCATCGAAGCGTCCGCGGGCGAGTCGTTGGGACCCTCAGCACCGACTCGACTTCAAATTCGTCGGTAACAACGTCCCGCCTGACCGCGATGAGAATGTGCCGTTTCCGGCGCTGCGCAACTCCGATACGAACGAGCTCAACGACACTGTCGGCGACTATGTATCCCAGTTCGCGCAGGTGGGACGCCGCTGTCGCAGCAACCTGTTCTGAGTCATTCAAGACGGCCGGGACGTTCTCAATCAGCACCACTGTCGGCTGGAGAACCTCTGCTGCGCGGGCCATGCGCAGATAGAGCCGATTCTTCGGGTCCGCCCGTCGCGTGTGGTTGTTCAAATTGCTATGACCTTGGCAAGGCGGGCCGCCGACCAGTATCTCCACTGGACCTGCGGCTGCCTTCGTCTGCCGCTCGGTGCGGGTCAATCCCTGGCCGAGGTCACCGTCGAAGAAGGACTCGACCGCGGCGACATTGGTCTTGGCCGCTGGAAAGTTCTGCTCAAGCACCCTAAGGGGTGCCTCCTCGAAGTCGACTGCGAGCCTGACGTCGGTCGCTAGGCCACGCTGGATGGCGGCCTGTGCTACGCCAAGCGTGAGGCCACCGCAACCGGCGAAGAGGTCGACCAGGCCGATGCGACTCTCGCCGATCTCGAACCGCGGACGTGAGCGCCCTCTAAGTGGATGCGTGGCCACGTGCACTACCTTCGGCTGTATCTGCGTCAACTGTCGTTGCGCACTCTACTTGAGGGGAGGGGGCTGGGGCCGCCCGTCCTGGGCTGTTGTGGACGGCCTCGTCACTACCGGGCACCGGTTCGGCTGACTTGGTTACGGCGACTCAACCATCCCGGTAGATTCATGGGGTCTTCAAGCCAACTTGGGAGGGCGCTGCCGAAATGGCACTCGAGATCAATCAGCACGTTGCACGTCTGCGTCGCTTCCAACCCTTCCAGACCGACAGTGCCGAACTCGTTTACGAGCACACTGACCCGAACGAACCACATTTTGAGACTGCGACGCTCCAGTTCTTAGCGGACCTGATTGAGCAGTCGACCGTTCGCCTTGTCGTGCTCACGGGCGATGCCGGCCATGGCAAGACAAGCTTGTGTGCACGTCTGCTCGAACGGCTTGGACATGAGCCGCAACAAGCATTGACGATGATCCGGGAACTCGGCACCGCCACTGAGCCGATCGCCACGACACGGAGCGGCCGAGAGTTGCGACTCCTCACGGACCTGAGCGAGTTGTCGCCCAAGGACGCAGGCAAACTTTTGGCTGACCTCGTGTATCCAGCAGATAACGCTGTAGCGATTGTGTGTGCGAACGAGGGACACCTGCGGAGTTCGGTCGGCGCCGATCCCACCGGGAACTCACGCGTCGTGATCGACACTTTGGAGAGCGGAATCACTCGCGGCGTTGTCGCTGGCCCCGATCTCGGTGTGCAGGTCATCAACATGAACTTCCAATCCACCGCGCCGGACGGGAGAGACGGCCTTATCGATTGGGCGACGAGTGCGTGGGTGGACGGCCGTCGGTGGCGCTCGTGCCAGAAATGCGACGCCCAGGCCATCTGCCCGATCTTCGACAACTTCCGCAGTCTTGGAGACAGCGAGAAGGGCGCGCCAAGGCGCCGAGGAATCCGAGCTCTGTTCGCTACTGCTGAGCGGATGGGCGCGGTAATCACAACGCGCCAAGCCCTTGCTGTGGTGGCATTCGCGCTGACCGGCGGTCTCGTTTGCGAGGACGTTCACCGCAGGTATAGCCGTGATCGCGCAGGCACCGGTTGGCAGTATCAGTACCTCTACCACCAGGCGATCTTCGCCGATCGAATCCTTCCCGCCAAACGAAGGCAGGTAAGCGCATTCGAAGCCCTGCGGAAGCTCGATCCAGGCATGGTCTCGCTCAGACAGGTCGATGACGTACTTGACCCCGATCTCGTCAAGTCCCGGTTCTCACCGCCGGCGTTGAGCAGCGAACGTGCTGCTCGTTCAAGACGGGAAGCGCAGCGCGATTCGGAAGTCATGCGGGCACTAATGACGTTTCTGCGTCGAGTCGACTACTTTGACGTGGACACTGCCCGTCTTCGCCGCATGGGACTTGCGGCCGGGACGGAATTTACAGATGTGGCAGAAGGGACGAGAGTCCCGGTCGAGGTGCGAGACAAGTTGCTACGCGGCCTTGAGGCCGTGCAGGGCGTTCGACGCCTCGGCGAGCCGCCGGACTTCTTGGTCCTTGATCCCGCGTTCTTCTCACATCGCAACCGCGCTGCCGTCATAGCTACGCGCGTTCAGGGGCGCAACGTAGAGGTGATGTCCCAAGTTGACCATTGGGAACAAGTGAACGTTGAGCCGCCGACGCTGCCAGCTGCCGTTGACTGGTCAAGCCGCGAGATCTATGTCCGCGTCGCGGGTTCGACAGGGGTCGTCACGATCCCGCTTGACCTGATGCGGTTTGAGCTACTGCAGCGATGGGCGGCCGGCCTTACCACGCGGGGGCAATATGAGGCCGAGATGCGGAGCCTCACCCGCATACTCGCGGGACTGGCGCGAGGTGAGTCGCCTGACGAAGACATCGAAGTCCTCGTGAACGGAGAGCGCCGGTCACTGATGATCGATGTCGGCGAGCGAATCCGGTCGGGAGGCGCCTGATGCCTGCTCATGACCGCGGCGGCGCCCAGCTCGTGAAGGACGTTTTCGGTGTCAATCTCCAAGAGCAAGGCCGCGGGTTCTACGTGTCGCTCGAGCTTCTCGCAATCTCACGAGGAGTGTTTGCGCTGACACCGTCGGACCTACTCAGCCCAGCAACCACACCCATCAGGTATGAGCGGGCCTCGCATGACTTGGCGCGTAGAATCGCGGCCGGGGATTCCATCGCGGCCAATGTTCTTGAGCTTGCTGTTTACGGCGATCGTGCACTCCAGACACTTGAGGCGTTGCTGTCGTCCCTTCGGGTCGAGATACCAGGGCGCCGGAAGGCGCCTCGCTGGTTCGCGTCGCATCTCTACCCATTCATTGGCGAGTTGGTCCATTACGATGCCGTGGAACGAAGAGGTCAGCCTGCGATCGAGCAGTACGTATTCCGCGGTGGCGGTGGATGGGCGTATCACGTGCTCCGTACCGACCCGGAGGAGATGCGCCGCGCTGCCACGCAGGACTTCTTGGCGGACCTTGTCGGCGACAGTGGAACCTCACTCGGCCGTATCGCATCCGCGCTTCAGTCACACGACGCTGCAGCCGCCACTCCGTTCGTCGATGAGTCTGAGGGCGAGATTGAAGCATTCGGAGCGGTCAGTCCTTGGCCCGAACTTCTCAGACGAGGCATCCACGCGATTGTCAGTCGTCGTGACCTGCCGAAGGCCAAACGGATCGAAGCCGTCATGCATTGGACTCCGTATTGTCTTGCGCGGCATGCCCTTCACCTTGCACGTGCCACCGCCGGCCTCGACCGCGAGGCGATTTTGGTCGACTTCACGCGTGACGCGAACCCCGTGCGGCGGGGCTCTCAGGAGTTGCTCGACGAGTTTCGGGGCCAAATCGCTGGGGCGTTGGTTGCGCGGGCACAGGAAAGGCACGCCGAGGCAATCGCAACCCAGGACCTCCAGGCCGCGGAGCGTTGGTCGAAATACACGGTCGCGAACGCGAACTTCACTCGATCTCCACGTGCGTTCTTTTCTGAGACATTAGCGGCCGTTGGCGCGCTCAATTCGACGGTCGGCCGTCGGCATTTCACGTTCAAAGCCCCACTGCTTGAGGCGGTGGTGAGTGCGCTACTTCCCGGAGGGCATGAGGAGGAGTTCGAAGCGTTCTGTCGGCGCCTTCATGATGAGCTCGGGTTGATAGTAGACGATCGCACTGCGGCGGCTGCGGGCTACACCGTTGACATCGATGCCGCTGTTTTCGCGGCAAACGCCGAGGCATTCAAGACGAGATTGAGCGCCATCGGGATGCTCACTCACTACTCAGATGCCACAAGCATCGTCCACGGAGACCAGCGATGACGACGTCGATCCACGAGCTTGTTGGGACGGTCGTCGGGATGGCGGCACAGCGGATGCTATCGGCCGGCCGCGGYGGTCCCCGGCCGGCCCTTCGCGTTGCAGGATTCTCCCACGACGAAGTCGTAGCGGCAGTGACTTGGCTGATCGCCTCCGAGTCAGCCGCGAGTTCGGGGTTGGTGATCAAGGTTGGTGCTCGCGGGCCTATCGATGGATTGCCACACGCGGTGCTGCTGGCGGGAAACGAGACACTTACCTTTTGGCGGAACCGTGATGTTCCGGCGATAGTTCTCTTCGATTGGGATGTGCAGAGCGACCAGCAGGGGCTCGCGGCAATCACGAGCCTGGATGATTACGGCCTACTAAACTCAACTGAATCTGAGGATGTCGACCACGTCTTGTCCGATGTGACGAGAACGGCGTGGGTGGCGAGTGGAGGCGATGGCGAACCGCCCTCTCGCCTGACCACGGTGCTGCGGGAGGTGCGCGACGCCGTTGAACCTACGGGGCTTCTCTCGCTGAGACGGTGGGCCGACTTCGTTCAGCGGACCTGCACCAAAATCAACGCCGCCGATCTCCGGACACCGGACGAAGTAAACAGAGCTACCGGGGCTAGCCTGGGCGCCCTCGGCCTCTTCCCTGATTCGCTGCTGTTTGAGAGCGGGGCAGCTGCGCGGGCGCGCCTAACGAAGAACGTGAACGTCAGCGGGCTCAAGCAGCCCAGTGGCGCGCCGATCACCGACGATGATCTGCAGGAACGCATTGAGGGAGTTGAACTACCGGCGGAACTCCTTTCACGTTTAGGTCTTGCAGTCGACGAGGCTCGAGAGCGATTGCGGAAGGTGCTGCCCGGTGGCCCCGCCGCAAGGGGCATTGTGGAGCTGCAACTCTGGCTATTGCTGTTCGAGAGAACAGCCGCCGAGCAGGCTGGTCTTGGAGCTCGGGTCCGTGCTGACCTTGAGACACGAGACCCAGGTCGGATCTCCGAGTACGATGAGCTCGAAGTTGAGCCAGGTCTGAACGACAGCGACCAGGTGGCCGCTGAGCGATTGATCCGAACTGAGCCCCTCGGCGGAGCTACCGCTCTAATCGACGTGATCGCGCCGGGGCTTCGGCGTCGGATCCAGAAGGTCGCCTTTCCTGATGCTCAACTTGCGGCCGACCCCTTGCGAGCACTGCTTCATGAGATACACGTGCTTGACGACGGCGGCGAGCACGTCGTCGAACTTAGACTGGAGGGCGTCGAGGAGTCTGCCGCGTGGTCCCGCTGGCTCTTCGCGATGTTGTACGGCCGAACGCTGTCGCGCGTGCGAGAGTTGAGTGAGGATTCGCGCCTGCGGCTCGCAGTTGCAGCGGATCTTGTCGGCATCAGCCGTCCGGAGAGCGACGGATCTGAAGACGACTTCGACGTCGCAGAGGCGTGGGGCCCCCTGCGCCTTGCGGTCTCGATGGAGAGCGCGGGCAAGCGCCGGTTTCGGTGGGAACCACTCGGCACCCCGGGCCTGATCGGCATGGGAGCACTGTTGAGCGGCGTTCAGGTCTCGCCGGGCCAGAGACACCAGCTCGGTTTTGACGAGTTCTTCGAGCGCTTCCAACTGCCGCGTGACTGGGATGCCGAACGATCCGACGAGGCGAGATCGCTCGGTACATACGCAACGAAGCTCGCCAATCTTCGAGCTGAGCACCTCAACCACTGGCAAGCTGGCGTCGATGGCGATGTGCTGGATGAGTACGTAGCAGCGTGGGAGCCGGTGATTAGCGAAGCTCGCAGTGCACTCGTACCCATGAACTCGCCGAACGCGGACTTGGCTGACGTCGTTCTTTCCGATGTCGTGCAGCTGAGTGGCGATCGACTGGTAATGCTTGGAACACATCCGTTGCGCCTGCGATGGCTGAGTCGTCACCTCAAGAGAATGACGGAACTGCTCAGCCGTGCTCTCTCCGGTGGTTTGAGTCTCAACGACGAGAACCCCGAGCTCTTCTTTGAGTGGCTTCAGAGAATCTCGCCGCACGGCACGCCACCGCTCGTAGTGGGCGAGGACGAGACTGTCGCAATCGCGGTCCGCGAGTCCGCCTTCCACGAGGAGTACACGCCGATCAAGGGACGAGCCGCGCACGGCCGCGACTGGTTGGCCGCTGTCGATGATGCAGCCGTGGAGGAACTGGTCAAGGTGGTCACCTCCTACGTCGACACGTATCCGCACAAGCGGGATGGACTCGTTCTGCTGCTGCTGGACCGGGACGGAACCACCCAACTGCCCGTGAGGCTGACCAGACGCCTGCGCAGCCGACTTCCGGGTGTTCGGCTTGAGCTCGTGGTGCTGACTGATAGAACCAATCACCACGACGTTGTTCAGGCATTTGATCGCGAGTTCGGCGATGACGAGATGCCGAGCGGGCGCTTGTTTCCCGACGTCCAGTTGGTGCTTCACCACTGGAGCGCAGACTCGAACGTCGATCTCAGCAGCTACGTGGATCGCATCGATCTCGCGCTTGCGCCAGCCCTATTTGGCACGCGAACCACGCTGAACGCGAAGACGCGAGATGCGAATGCAGGCCTGGCCGGTGCCTTCAACCCTTGGCTCCACCGCTCGACGCATGACCTGCAGGAGTCCAGCCAAAACGTCGTGCGCGCGATGCTTCCCGCCCAACGCGACCCGCTCCTTGAGACGTGGTCGACACTCTGTGTTAGGCACGACGCGCACTCCGCTGTTGCGCCGCAGCAAGAATCGAACATCGACTACTTCGAGATGCAGGTTCGATTCGACCAGCGTCAGAAGCTCTTCGTGGATCTTCACGGCGCCGCGCATTGGGTGGTGACCCTGGATGCGTTCATTGGCCGCGACCAGATCGACGCATTGGAAGAGAAGCCGGACGTCATCATGGTGCGCCCGGGGGTTGGCAAGAACGAGGCCTACACCCTGATCGTCAGCTCGGGCACAGGCCGCCGGTTCGTGGCGAGCAGATTGAGTCGCAAGCTCATCGAAATGGGAGTCGTCGAAGCGACCGAGGCAACGGACGTAGCCCAAAGACTCTATGACGTGGGCCGCAATGTCGTTCCGGGAGCGGTGCTTCGAGCCCTTGGGCTTGGAAGCGCAGCCAACGAGATCGTCGGCGTGGTTGCAAGTCGCTTCGCTATCGAGCAACGCTTTCCTATCGCAAGCGACGTGCCGAGTCTGGCTGTGTGGCTGAGCTTCGACGAGCTCCAGGATTGGTTTGGACGAGTCCAACGGACCCGGGCCGATCTGGGCAGATTCGTATTCACCGTTCAGCCTGATGACACCGTTAGGCTTGACGTGCTTGTCGTCGAGTCCAAGTTCCGACAAAATTTCGATGTCGGAGCCGCTGAACAGCAACTCGATAGGACTCTTGCGTTGTGTCGTTCGGCCTTCGCGTCGGGTGACACCCAGTCCGACGACCGGGACTTTTGGCTTCAGGAGCTCGCCGCAGCAATAGATCGGACCAGCGCGATCCGCCTTGCGGCATCAGAACTCCCAGCCCGAGCCGTCCGGGACCTTGGCAGGCAGTCACTTGAGGAGACGATCTTGAGTGCGGTGCGAGCTGGCGACGTGATGCTGGGTGACGTCGATGGCGTGGCCGTGGCCATTGCAGCATCGGCAGAGGGTCCCGCCCCATCAGAAGCCGCGTTCGGAGCGCATCGCCTGGTACGGCTGCACCGCCCAGAGCTGATGGAGATCATCAGCAGCATTGTGGACGAGCGCGATCCTGCAGCCCTCCCCCTTTATTCGGCCGAGTCCGCCGCATCACGAGAGTCGTCGACCGCCAGAATGAACCAGCTCCCGCCAGCCGATGTGGAGCCGCGTTCGGTCAGTGATGTCAGCGAACCGCCGCGCCCCGACGATCGCCCGGTTCACGATCAACGGACTTCAAATGGTGCGAACGATGTCCAGCCCACTGGTCTTGGAGATGACCTGCTCAGAGCACGCTATGAGCGGCTCCTTGATGTACTCGATCAGCACAATGTCGGCGTAGTTCCTGCGGCAAGTGAACCCTGGATCGAGGGACCTGGCTTCTATGTGCTTCGAGTCGCTCCGAAGACGGGTGTTACCGTCGACCGTGTCGTCAACCGCGTGAATGAGATCGCCCTGGCGTTGCAGTTGCCCACGGGGCTGAGCATCCGAACGTCACTCGATCGAGGCAACATCGTCTTTGAGGTCCCGAAGTCTCCGGAGGAGCGGTACTCAATCACGGCGTCAAGCCTCTGGGAGGGCAACCCTCTAGAGCCGAATCGGCTGGTCGTGCCCATCGGGACAGACATCGCAGGCGAGACGGTGTCCATTGAGTTCTCGTCTCCCGACTCGCCGCACCTCCTGGTCGCTGGCACCACTGGAAGTGGCAAGTCCGTCGCTCTTGAGACCGTATTGCGAGGCCTCTGCCGGTACCCAGACGATTCCGTCCGTCTTCGCCTCGTGGATCCGAAGGGGACGGAGTTGTTGGACTTTGAGGGCGATGCCCACCTCGATGGAGACATTGGGGTCTACCCCCAAGACGCCATCGACATCCTGGAGTCGGCGGTCGACGAGATGGAAAGTCGGTACCAGGCGATGCGCCCGGTTCGAGCTCGGAGCCTGATCGACTACAACGCCTCGGTCGATTCGGAACTCCGCCGTCCCTGGATCGTGATCGTGCTCGATGAGTACGCAGATCTAACGAGCGATCCTTCGGACAAGGCGACTATCGAGGGGCTTCTCAAGCGCCTCGCCGCGAAGGCCCGCGCGGCGGGCATTCATATCATCGCTGCGACGCAGCGCCCGAGTGCAGACGTCGTGTCGACGACTATTCGATCCAACCTTCCCGCTCAACTGGCGCTGCGAGTGAAGACCGCGACCGACAGCCGGATCATCATGGATGAGGGCGGGGCTGAGGCGCTGGCAGGACAGGGCGATGCGTTCCTCCGAACCGCGCGCGGCACTCGACGGCTACAGGTCGCTTGGTCGGAGAGCGGGCGTGACTCAACGCCGGTCTAGCCTCGCGGGTCAGCTGCGACCCGCTGGCGTGCCTTACCCGTTAAGACGTTCCCGGAATTTGGGCGACCGGGTTCGTCGCCGTTGTCGGCGCATTGGATCGAGGATTTTGACGGTCGAGGTCGAGACCTGGGTGGTCGAGTGCAGATCTCAAGATGCACGCCCAGGATCTGTGGCCCAGGGTTACAAGGCAGAGACGGCCCCGACCGCAGCAGCAGAGAAGCTCAAGCGCCCCGTCTCATCGGAGAGCGGGGGCTGGCGTCCGTGCCTCCAAGATCGACGCACTTCTATGACGGCCTCGCTATAGGCGGTTAAGTTCGCGCCTGACGCGCCGCATCGAATAGCGCCGACTACCCGCGACACCGTAGGACCTCGCGAACCTTGACACTGGTCACTCAGTGATGCTGATGCCGGTCGCTTACCGGACGGCCTCGTCCGGGCATACGACAAGACCTGCGCGCACCTCTCTGCCATCTGCGTGTCCGACCGGCTCAAGCTGCCGTTCCGCGCGTACCGCCCGTCGGGCCGGGAGCTGGTTCCTTTGGCAAATGAGCAGATTCGCAGAATTGGCCGTCGCTACTCGCGACGATGGTGGACGATCGTCGCGTGGCCAAGGGACATTGGAGTGACGACGAGATTGGCGTGACCGTCGACGTCTACTTCAGGATGCTGGCGCTTGAGCTCGCTGGCGAGACCTACACCAAGACCGAGTTCCGCCGTGAGGTCGAGCGAGACGTCGATCGCTCGTCCGGGGCGATCGAGTACAAGTTCAATAACGTCTCGGCGGTCCTCGACGAGCTGGGCGCAGTATGGATCTCCGGGTTCAAGCCGCTCCGCAACGTCCAAGACCGGCTGCGGACGCTCGTTCGCGAGCGCTTCGAGGCGGACAGCGATCTGCGAGCCTTCATGCTAAAGGCGGTCGCGGATGATGACGTCGGCCCCTTCGAGCTCGGTGCCGAAGTCGAGCCCCCGGATGTCGACTGGCCCGCGGGTCGGGCGTCACGTGTCCCTGTCGTAGTCAACTTCACGGCGATCGAATCGTCCAACAAAGCACTCGGCCGTGCCGGCGAGGAGTCGGTGGTTGCTGCCGAGCGGGAGCGCTTGACGGGCGCAGGACGGGAAGACCTGGCGGCAGACGTGCGGCACGTCTCGGCGGTCGACGGCGATGGCCTCGGTTACGACGTCCAGTCTTTCCACAGCCTCACCGACGAACCGGTCTTTATTGAGGTCAAGACCACGCGGTACGGCAAGGAAGTGCCGTTCTACGTATCAGGTAACGAGGTCGATGCATCCATCGAACTTGGACCGGCGTATCGGCTGTGGCGGTTGTATCGCTACGGCAAGCCGGACGCGGGCTACTACCGGGTGCCGGGCCCTCTGACCCAGCACGCTCGGCTCAGGCCGGACACATATCGCGGGTTGCCTTTTGCCGGGTCCTGATTCCGCTGCGGCGGCGGGTTCGAGATCCCCGGCTTAGCGATCCGCGAGCCAGACAAAACCCCTCTTCGGTTTGAGTAGATTCAATCCCCAAATCGAACCGGTTGCGTAGGACGCAAGCCCCCAGCCATGCCTACGAACCCGGCGCCCGCAGCAGGGCAAGGAACTGAAGCAGCAGACTGATCACACCCCCACCCACCCCCGCCGCGCAGCCTCGTGCCCGAGCTGGAACCGCGTGACGACAGAAGCCCGGTCCATCAACCCCGACACCCGCCGTTGGACCGTACGGAGCGACATCCCGAGCTGACCTCCGATCGCCTGGTCGGTGAGGCCGGCGAGCAGCAGCGTGAGGATCCGCGCGTCCACGTCCTCGATGCGGTCGGCGTCCAGCACAGAGACGCCAGAAGCAGACGGCACGACCTCGTTGGAGGACGCCCAGACCAGGTCGAAGAGGTGCAGCAGCGCGTCCAGCAGCCCGGACTCGTGGACGAGCAACGCGCCGCCACCGGAGTCGGAGGCCGTCGGCGCCAGTGGCAACAACGCCAGGGACCGGTCGGCGATGACCAGGCGCAGGGGGAGTGAGTCGATCACTCGCACCTTCTCTCCGGCAGAGATCGAGTCGACCACCCGGCCCATGAAGCCCGGCTGCTCGAAGGCTGACCGCTCGAGCACCACGCGGTAGGCGACCCCGCGCGCGACGGCTACGTCCTCGGAGGCGGTGTTCTCCTCCGCGGTCACCACCGCGACCGAGGTCTTCACCAGGGCCACGACTTCGGACGACGCGCCGCGCTGCATCTGGGCGAACCGGTCGGCCACGGCGCGGGAGCCGCGTACGACGTCGACGACATCGGTGCCGGTGCGGTCGGCGACGGAGCCGCGGTACTGCTCGGTGAGCCGGCCCAGCTCGAGCTGTGCGCGGCGGATCTCCTCCTCGCGCTGCACGATCAGCGACCCGAGCGCCAGCGACGGGGGAGAGGCGACGAAGTGGCCGGGCTGGCTCGTCGATCTGGCGACCAGTCCCTTGTCCTCCAGCGCGGAGAGTGCGGTGGCCAAGGCGGAGACCGGGGACGTCATCACCTCGGCCAGGTCCTCCGCGGACGCCGACGGCAGCGCCACGAGACGCCGGTAGGCGCCCTCCTCCGTCGCATCCAGTCCGAGCACGTCGAGCATGCTGCCTTCCTTCTGAAGCCGAGGTGGGGGCCGAGCGCGGCGGAGATGTGTCATGGCGTATCCCCGCCATTGAGGAGCGTACTCATCGGTGGCAGGTTCATGCCTGCTCACCTTCTCGGAAAGGACCTCATCCACATGGCCCCCTCACTTCCCGGCACCGTCGCCGGGCTCGCGACGCTCGCGGTCACCGCCGCTGCGTTGACCGTGCCCAGCGCTGCAGCCGGCCCCGACGCGAAGGCCACCGCCGCGCCGGCCGTCGCCAAGCCCACCACGGTCACCCTGCTCACCGGCGACGTCGTCACCCTCACCGACACCGGTGCGGGCCCCGACACGGTGAGCGTCGACCGCGCGCCCGGCAGCGCCGGCGGCTACCAGACCTACACCGTCGGCGACGACCTCCACGTCGTCCCCGACGCCGCGCTCCCGTTCCTCGCCAACGGTCGCGTCGACGCAGACCTCTTCAACGTCACCGGCCTGGTCGAGCAGGGGTACGACGACGCGTCGGTGTCGTCGATCCCGCTGATCGTCCAGTACGGACCCGGCGTCCGCGCCGCCGCCGTCGACGCGCCGGCCCACAGCACCCAAGGGGTGGTCCTGCCGAGCATCGGCGGCGCCGCGGTCGCCGCGAGCAAGGACCAGGCCGCCGACTTCTGGGCCGAGATCGCCCATCAGGGCCGCGCCCGCTTCGCCGGTGGCATCGCCAAGATCCACCTCGACGGCAAGGTCGAGGCCTCGCTCGCCGACTCCGTCGCGCAGGTCGGCGCCCCCGAGGCGTGGGCCCAGGGCCTCGACGGCACCGGCGTCACCGTCGCCGTGCTCGACACCGGCGTCGACCAGACCCACCCCGACCTCGCCGAGCAGGTGGCCGAGACCCGCAGCTTCGTGCCCGGGGAGACGGTCACCGACGTCAACGGCCACGGCACCCACGTCGCCTCGACGGTGGCCGGCACCGGCGCCGCCTCGGACGGGAAGGAGAAGGGCGTCGCGCCCGGCGCGGACCTCGCGATCGGCAAGGTCCTCAACGACGCGGGCTCCGGCGCGGAGTCCTGGATCATCGAGGGGATGGAGTGGGGCGCCGGCCGCGCCGACGTCGTCTCGATGAGCCTGGGCAGCCCGGAGGCCAGCGACGGCACCGACCCGATGGCCCTCGCCGTCGACTCGCTCAGCGAGTCGACGGGCGCGCTCTTCGTCATCGCTGCCGGCAACTACGGCCGGGTCAGCGGCATCGGCTCGCCCGGCGCGGCGCAGTCCGCGCTCACCGTCGGAGCAGTCGACGGCGCGGACGAGCGGGCGTACTTCCAGGACATGGGTCCGCGCCTCGGTGACGCCGTGGTCAAGCCCGAGATCGTCGCCCCCGGCGTCGACGTCCTCGCCGCGCGCTCCTCCGCCTCCGACGGCGAGGGTCCCTACGTCTCGCTGTCGGGCACGTCGATGGCCACCCCGCACGTCGCCGGCGCAGCCGCCATCATCGCGCAGCAGCACCCTGACTGGATCGGCGCACAGATCCGCGACGCGCTGGTCAGCACGGCCAAGCCGCTGGCCGGCCAGACGGCGTACCAGGTCGGCGGCGGCCGGCTCGACGTCCCGTCCGCGACCTTCGGCGACGTCGTCGCCACCGCGAGCGTCGAGCTCGGGTACCACGCGTGGCCGTCCGACGACGATGCCCCGGTCGACAAGACGATCACCTACACCAACCTCACCGACGCCGACGTCACGCTCGACCTCTCCGAGGCCGTCACCGCTGACGACCTCTCGCCGGCACCCGACGGCCTGGTGACCCTGTCCGACGACCAGGTCACGGTTCCTGCGGGCGGCACGGCCGACGTGACGGTCACCGGTACGCCGACCGCCGGCGCAGCGGGGACGACGTACTCCGGCACCATCGTCGCCTCCGCAGGAGGTGAGCAGGTCGCCCAGACCGCGGTCGGCCTGGTCAAGGAGCAGGAGCGCTACGACCTCCAGATCCGTGCGCTCGACCGGAAGGGCAAGCCGACCGGCGGCTTCGTCACGCTCTACCGCTACGGCGACCAGTACGTCAGCACCCTCGAGCTCGACCCCGCCACCGGCACCGCGCCGGCCCAGCGGCTGCAGCCCGGCGTCTACAACGTCACCAGCTGGCTGCCCGTCGACGCCGACGGCAGCGGTGTCGCCCTCGTGGGCAACCCCCACCTCGTGGTGGGCGAGGCCGACCAGACGGTGACGCTCGACGCCCGCAAGGCGAAGGAGATCTCGGTCAGCACCCCGCGACCGAGCATCGACGGTGCACGCCGGCCGGGCTACGTCCACGACTCCGGGATCGGCGGGCCGTTCGCCAGCTTCGTCAACCAGTACGCGGTCTCCCCGGCGATCGACCACGTCTACACAGCCCCCACCGGCAAGGTCGGCGGCGGTCGCTTCGAGTTCGCGATGCGCTGGCGGCGTACCGCCCCGCTGCTCTCCGTGACTACCGGTGGCCAGGAGCTCGACGCCCGCAACATGCCCTCCGCGCGTCGCTGGGACGGCACAGCACGCCTGCCGGCCGCCGTAGCCGGGACCGGTGCGGCGGGCGACTTCGCTGGGAAGGATGTCCGAGGCAAGGCCGTGCTTGTCAGGCGCTCGGACGACATCGCGGCGTACGAGGTCGCCGAGAACGCGGCCCGCGCCGGCGCCCGGGTCGTCGCGATCGTCAACGACCGCCCCGGAAGGTTCATCGACTACGCCGGCGGCACCGACCTGCCGATCCTGGCGATGACCCAGGCCGAGGGGCAGCCCCTGATCGACAAGCTGGGACGCGGCGGCAAGGTCACGCTGACGCTCGACGGCACCGAGCAGGCGCCCTACGTCTACGACCTGGTCCGTTCGTTCGACGGCGAGATCCCGGCCGGCCTGGCGTGGGCTCCCGTGAAGAAGGACCTGGCCACGATCACCCACCGCTTCGTCGGCGAGGCTGGGCAGCTCGCGATCGAGAGCCGGGCCGACTGCTCGGACTGGAACTGGCCGCCGTGCATGGAGTACTACGAGCCGGTCCACCTCGGCACGGAGCGCACCGACTACGTCAGCACGCAGGCGGGCTCCGCCTGGTACGAGGGCGTGCAGGACGTGCGCGGCTGGGAGCTGCGTGGCGACCAGCGGTCCTACCGCCGTGGCGAGGTCCTCACGCACAGCTGGTTCGACCCGGTGGCCCGCCCGCGCACCGGCCCGGGCTACTGGCAGCCGCGCCGGAGCGGCAACTTCTTCGCCGTGAACGTGCCGTTCGCGAGCGCCGGCTCCGACGGTGTGACGGGAGGGATGTCCGACGAGTCGACGGTGGTGACGCGGCTCTACGCCGGTGACGAGCTCATCGACGAGAGCCCCTTCCAGGCCGTGCAGCGGGAGGTGCCCGCGACCGACGGCTGGGCGGACTACCGCTTCGAGATGGACACGACGCGCCCCGACCGCTGGCGCCTCGCGACGCGCACGTCGACGGCGTGGGACTTCCGGGCGCAGACGAGTGAGTCGGACGACTGGTGGGTCAACCTGCCGCTGCTGCAGCTCGACTACGACCTCGACACCGACCTCGGTGGCCGTCTCACCGGTCGTACGCAGGAGATCGGCCTGAGTGCCTTCCACCCGCCGGCGGTCGAGGGCGCCGGCAAGGTCTCGGACGCGACGCTCGAGGTGTCGTACGACGACGGGGCCACCTGGAAGCGAGCTGACCTGGCTCGCGAGGGGACCGGATCCTGGTCGGCGACGGTGCGGATCCCGGCGAGGGTCACCCACCTCTCGCTGCGCGCCACGGCCTCGGACGACGCGGGCAACCGCGTCACGCAGGAGGTGGTCCGCGCCGCTGGGGTGCGCTGATCGCCGCCTGAGGACGCCCGCCGGGGACCCCACCTCCGGCGGGCGTCCCTGCACCCGTCAGCTCAGGAGTCGAACACCTCCACGTTGGCCCGCCCCTCGGTGGCCAGGATCAGCGAGATCCATCCGTCGGTGCCGCGCAGCTTCCGGTGCGTGGCGTCGGTGACGACGTAGTGGCCGACGAACCGGTGGGTGACGACGTACGTGGCATCCACGTACTCGCCGCACACCTCGCCGACGGCGTCGAGACGCAGCGTCCGCTTGGGGGAGGTCACGTCGAGGGTGCCGGTGGCGGGCTCGCACGATCCGGGTGCCGGCAGCGAGCCGTCGTCGGCGGCCAGCGTCGCGACGTACGTCCCGTCGAAGGGGTCGCCGATGACGGACCCGGCGAGGTGGGCGGTGCCCGCCGCGTCGAGCGAGTACGTGCCGACGTCGGCGCCACGAAGGTCCACGAGCGGCTTGGGCGCGGCGACGGCGGGGGAGGCGATGGCCGGCACGGCGAGTGCGGCGACGGCGAGGGCGGTGAGTCGGGTGATGCGGTTCATCGGTGTGCTCCTGTGGTGTTGGTCGAGGAGACGACCGTGCCCCGGAGGGCTTGACGGCGACTTGGGGGTGACTTGAGCGGCGGGCCACGTGCCCAATTTCAGGGCAGCCAGCAGCCCTCGGGCCGCCGTACGCTCGACGGAGCCGAGGCGAGGAAGTGGGGTGGACGGGCAGCCGGAACTCAACCTGCACCTGCTCGGCGAGCTCACGGCCACGCGCGATGGCGCGGTCGTGGACCTCGGCGGGCGACGTCAGCGCGCCGTGCTGGCGGCGCTGGCGATGCAGCGCGACCAGGTCGTGACCGCGGACCACCTCGTCGAGTGTGTCTGGGGCGACCACGCGCCCGCCAACGCGAACGGCGCGCTGCAGGCGTACGTCAGCCACCTCCGCCGGCGGCTCGAGCCCGATGCGACCGCCCGCCAGCGCGACGGGGTCATTGCCCGCGCCGGGCCGGGCTACGTGCTACGCCTAGCACCGGACGCCGTGGACGCATGGGCCTTCGAGGCCGCCGTCGAGTCGGCCGCCGGGCAGGCGCCGGGGGACGCGGTGTGCACGCTCGAGACTGCGTTGCGGATGTGGCGCGGACCGGCGTACGTCGACTACGCGGGGGAGGCGTGGGCCGAGGCGGAGATCGCCCGGCTCACCGAGCTGCGCGGGGTCGCCCGCGAACGCCTCCTCGGCACCCGGCTCGAGCTCGGCGAGGCACAGCTCGTCATCGGCGACCTCGAGGCGCTGGTCAAGGAGGACCCGCTCCGCGAGGAGCGCTGGCGGCTGCTGACGCTCGCGTTCTACCGCTCCCACCGCCAGGCAGCCGCGCTCGAGGCGCTGCGCCGGGCACGGACGGTGCTCGCCGAGGAGCTCGGCGTCGACCCGGGTCCCGCCCTGCGCGCGCTCGAGGCGGAGGTCCTCGCCCAGTCCCCCGACCTCGACGGGCCGAGGCCCGCAGCCTCCACGGCACCGGCGACGTTGATCCCACGACCCCGCACCCCCGACGGGCTCGTGGACCGGGACGACGAGCTGGCCCTCCTGAGGGCGAGGCTCGACGACCTGGCAGACGGGACGTCCGGCTGCCTGCTGGTCGAGGGCCCCGCCGGCATCGGCAAGACGCGTCTGCTCGACGAGCTGCGAAGGCTGGCGGTCAGCAACGGCGTGTTCGTTCGGTCCGCGCGGAGCAGCGCGCTGGAGCAGGACTTCGAGTGGGGAGTGGTCCGGCAGCTGTTCGGGTCCGGTGTGGACCGCGTGGTGGAGAGCGATGACCGGTTCGTCGCACTTCGCGGGCTCTGCGAGCTGACGACCCAGCTCGCCGAGGAGGCTCCGTTCGTGCTCTGCGTCGACGACGTCCAGCGCTGCGACGAGGCGTCGCTGCAGTTCGTCGCCTACCTCGTCCGCCGCCTCGAGGGACTTCCCGTGCTGGTGGTCCTGGCGATGCGCACCGGCGAGCAGCAGCAGGCCGACGACCTCGCCGAGCTGGTCGCCGACGAGACGGTGGCCGTCGTACGCCCTGCGCCGCTCACCGAGCAGGGGACCGCCGCGCTGGTGACCGACCGGCTCGGTCGCGGTGCCGACGCGTTCGTCGCGACCTGCCACCGGATGACGTCCGGCAACCCGCTGCTCCTGCGTCAGCTGCTGCGCGCGCTCGCCGACCAGGGCGTCCCGCCCGACGCGGCGCACGTCGACACCGTCCGGGCCGTGGGCTCGCGCGCGATCACGTCGCTCGTCACCCTCCGCCTGCGTCGCATGCCCAAAGCGGCCACGACCGTCGCGCGAGCGGTCGCGATGCTCGGGCCGATGGCCGACCTGCGGAGCGTCGCCGACCTCTCGCAGCACTCCGAGGAGGAGGTCGCGAGCGCCCTCGACCTGCTCGCCCGCAGCGAGATCCTCCGCGACGGGCACCCGCTGGACTTCGTGAACCCGCTGGTCCGCGACGCGATCCACGCCGACGTACCGACGGGCGAGCGCGCCCTGCTCGTCGAGCGGCTGAACCGGCGGCTCAAGTCATCCTCAAGTACCGCTGACCATGCTGAAGCGCCGAGATCGTGAGGTGGTGACGGTGCAGCAGGCCGAGGGTCTACGCCCGCTGGCGGGTGGTGCTGTCCACCTGCCCGGCGACCCCCTCTACGACGAGGCGCGGATGCCGTGGAACCTCCAGGTCGACGAGCACCCGGCCGCGGTCGCCTACCCGGCCGACCCCCACGAGGTCGCCCGCATCGTCCGCGCCGCCGCAGAGGCGGGCCTCCGGGTCGCGCCGCAGGGCACCGGCCACGGGGCACCGCCCCTCGCGGGCCGGCTCGGCGACGCCGTGCTGCTGCGCACCTCCGCCATGACCGGGCTGCGCGTCGACGGCGCCAGCCGGACGGCCCGCGCCGAGGCCGGCGTGCTGTGGGGCGACG
>NZ_JBFUMR010000016.1:0-108109 GCF_054049275.1 Nocardioides sp. P5_E3 | reverse complement strand
CCTCTCGTGGGCTCGGGCTCTCGGGTCCTTCATCGAGGCACCTTGGGGTTTCTCCGATGCTCGATCGAAACTCCGGGTAGATCTAGGCGAGGGCTATCCCCACAACCACCGCTTTGGTGTAGCCGCCCCGGATGAGTCCGCCATCGAGGACATCGCAAACCGACTGCGACCGCAGTTGCACCCCGTCGGGTGGCTGAATCGCGCCTGGGATACCTTCCGGGCCGACCTTCCCGAGATCGGTGCTGACCGGCATCTCCTCGAGCTGGATCCAGACCTCATCTACAACGATCGCTCCGTGTCGGGGTCCTCCATTCTTGAGCAATGGAGCCGAGCCGTCGTCGTGCGTAGATGGACCGGCGGAGCGGAGCGGATCAGACAAGAGATCAGCGTCGCGGTCGCGGCCGACGCCGCACATCAGCAGCGCCTGCTTGGCAGGGTTCGCACGACGCACCGAAACGGGGCCGTACGCGAAGAGAGCTACGACGACTTTGTCGAGGGTCTGCAGGATGTGGACACGGGGTCCGTCACTGGTCGACGCTTCACGCGGAAGACATTCTCCTTGACGCCCTACGGTTCTGAGCCCTGGAACGTAGCCGAGGCGATCACCAACCATGTTGGAGAGGGAATTCCCGGCAGCCTTGTCGTCACCGAGTTGTCTGCAGGCTTTGAGCCTCTCGACCTGGTGTTCTGCCACCAACCCACGGCTACTGCTGAACATGCTCTGGCGGCTGACTCGCACCACCGTCCACCACAGGTGTGACATGGCCTCGCGATACGTGGTGGCATTGGTCATGGTGGATCTGGCGCTTGTCGCCGGGGCTATCTGGCTGGTTATGCGACTCCTGAGTGCCGAGCCCAGCAAGCCGGCCAACCGGGGCACGTTGGCTGCGGTAGTGGCGGCTGTACTCTTCCTGTGTTCGCTCCCGTTCGAGTGGGCTCCATGGAACGGAGATCTTGCTGCGGCAGGGCTCACGTCGCCCATGGCCTCCTCACCACCTGCGCTCGCGGCCGTGCTCTTCGCGGTGGTAACGATGGTGGCGGCTCTGGTGGGCGAGCGGAGATCGGGACGGGCTCAAGTCAGCGGCGCCGTTCTCGTGATTGTCGGGGGTGCTTGGGCGATCGTCGCCCTCAGCAGCCTTGTCGTGGCAGCGGGCGTCAACCGCCAGGTCACTGAAGCAGCCTCGATCGCCGCTGGCCCAGCCCTGTGGCTGTGTGGGGCCGGCGGCCTCGCAGCCGTGCTTGCTGGCGCAGCCAGGGCTGAATGGAGCAGGCCACCACGCCGCTTGTCGAAGCCAACGCAGCCGCCAACGTCAAGCTCCGTCGATGAGTGGGGCGTTGTCCAGGCGCCGGTCGGTCATGAGGCGGGGGACGAGTGGTGAGGACTTCCGAGCTGCGCGCAGCCCGCGTCCTCGCATGGTGGGGTGCGCTCCCCGACGCCGGACGTCCCACCCGTCAAGACGCGGAGGTGGCCGCGCGCCTCGGCGTCGTGGATGTGAGCGTCATGGTCCGAATGCTTTGGCAGGATCAAGCCTCGCTCGGTCGCTACTTCGCAGAACTCGCGGCCATCGTGAGATCGGATGAGACTCCGATACCAGAGATGGCTGTTATGCAGGGTCACGTTGAAGTTCCAGAGGAGCAAGCAGAATTGCCTGATGAGAAGACCTCGGATGCTCTGGAGCGTTGGATCGCCTCGCTGCGAGAGCAGGGAACGGACGTACCCATCGATAACGCCACGGTGGCGCTTCTCCTTGAGGTCACGTCTGAGGATGGCCTGCAGCAGGTCGTAGGGAACCCACGCCTCCGTAGGCAGTGGCGGACCTTCCTACAGGTGCACGGCTCGACGTTGGCCAATATTCTCGGGCTGGAGCGATCTACGGTGGTGCAACGCCCCACAGGATCGGGATCAGGAGACCTACGCGGGGCGACCTCCTCCGACGGATTCACTGGAGGCATGGAGCCGGTTGACACCAGTGGACTCGGACACCCCGTCTCTTTCACTGCGACGGAAACTGAAGTGCGACTCGATTGGGCCTCGGTGCAGAGTGCCGAAGGGGTGCGCATCTTCCGGGTCGTGGCGAGCAGCCAGATGATCCCGTGGCGCCTCGAACTCGGTCCACATGAACGACTTGTTGCGACGACCTTCGACTCGAGCGCCATGGATCGCGAGCCTGTCGCAGGCGGCATGCGCCACTACGCCGTGTTCATGAACGAAGGCTCCACCGAAGCCGAGGCGCGCTCGGCGCCGCCGGTCCTGTTTGCTGAAGGATCCACGATCGCCCCTGTTCGAGATATTCACGTCACGTCGTCGGGGCGACGGGTGTCAGCTCGCTGGGTGGCTCCGACTGGCTGTGATCGTGTTGAGGTGCTGCGCATGCGGCCGGATCAGGTGGCCGATGACATCTACGACCCAGACTCTCTGGTGAGCGGCGAGGCTGTCGGTGCCAACCTCACGGGGTTCTTGGAGGAGGACGTCCCCTGGGGCACTTGGGAGTACCGCGTCTACGCGTGCGCGACGACCAATGGGCGGACGTATCGTTCGTCTCCTGCCGTTTCGGTCCACTCGTTGCAGGCGGAGATGCCTATGGTGACGGACCTACGCGTCGACCTCGTGTCACAGGACCAGTTCGAGATCACGTGGACACCTCTCGACGACGACGACTTCTCGGTGCGCATTTACAAGGGTGACAAGCCCGTCACTGACGGCCACGCCGTGCGAACCGTGGATGGGAGCAGCCTGCAGCGCCTCGGCTTCACCGATTGGCTGACCGCTCAGGAGCGTCCGTTTGGGGAACGCACGGGGCTCCTCGCTGCGTGGGACCCGGATGAATACCGGGTCTACTTCACCGCAGTCACCGTTCCGAAGAGTCCCCCTCCGGGGCTCGAGCTCTACGGCATCGGCACCACCGTGCCCTGCAACCGGGCCACAGGGGTCAGCCACGCGCAGATCGTCGAGAGGGTCGATGAGCAGTTCTTGTCCTTTGCCTGGCCACCTGGTGCTGGGGTGGTGAAGGTCTACCTCGGTAGTGCTGAAGGTGAAGTCGACCCGTCTGACCTGTCCACTCTGCTCGAGCTGGCAGAGGTGGCGCCGGAGATGCACAGCACCGTCGGTGGTGTGCACCTCAAGCCGCTGCCCGCAGATGGTGCCAAGGTCCATGTGGTCGGAGTTTCCTTCAGCGGTTCGAAGCCGACGCACGGGCCACCGGCCACGGTGATCTACCCGGGTTTGAGTCGGATCGCCTATGAAGTCCGGCCGATCCAGAGTCCTGTCAGGCGCGGATTCCGAAAGGTCGTGCAGGACACCGGCCGAGAGGTGAGTGTGACTGCCCACTCAGACGTACACGTTCCCTTGGTCCTTGTTGGGGCCAATGAGCACATGCCCCTGCACCACGAGGGCGGCGAGCGGCTGGCTGCGGAGA
Source organism: Nocardioides sp. P5_E3 (assembly GCF_054049275.1). Lineage (NCBI taxonomy): Bacteria > Bacillati > Actinomycetota > Actinomycetes > Propionibacteriales > Nocardioidaceae > Nocardioides > Nocardioides sp. P5_E3. The sequence goes on along the minus strand of NZ_JBFUMR010000016.1, from coordinate 104,693 downwards.
CCGTCCAGTTGCGGCGCGGTGTCAGAAAGGTGCTGGCCACCTTTGACCTCGATGCGGACTACGAGTACGTGCGTCTGTTCGTGGACCTTCCGCCCAATCAGCAGGAGAAGTACGCCGTTCTGGACCCGCCGCTCGCACAACTGAGGTGGACCGAGTGAGGTGGTATCAGCTCACCTACGCCTCGACAGATGCCTCGTCGGGCCGCGCGGGTGGTTGGGACGTGCAATACGTCTCTCCTGGGATCCCTGACCCGTTGCTGGAGAAGATGCGGGCCGGAGTCACGACTCGTTTGGAAACCCTCGACAGGCTTGACGAGTTTTCCGGCGAAGCAGAGCTGAGTTCACGAACGCGACGCTTCTCTTTCCGCTATTTCGACGACGACGGCGGCTGTTACGTCTGGTGGCACGCGGCAGACGCCGGACGGGATGCGACAGGTCGTCCTGGCAATGTGTTTACCCATGTTCTGGCAGCCCTCCAAGTGCCGATTGGGTTACGGCCGATCGACTACTGGCGCTCACCCTCCTGGCTGATGCCGTTCGGCCTCAACGAGGTCGTTCGGGCCACCCCCGAAGAACTCGTAACTCAGGGGCCGATATCGCGCAGCTCAGCGATCGATCACGCGCTGGCTCATCCGGAGGAGACTGAAGCGCTGCTGGCAGCGGTGGCCATGTGCCGAGATGAGGGGCGAGCCCTGATCCTGGCGTCGCGCTCTCAGGATGTCTATGCGACCTGGATTGGGGTGGTTTCACATCTGACGTCCGGCTCGGTGGCTGCCGGATGGTTGGCTTTCAGCACTTTCGACAGAGCAAGTCGACTGTCGGCGGTGCTCGAGCACAGCACGATGGTGAGGATCGCGCCCGAGGATCTCGAGCTCGCAATCAGGATGGCGCTTGACCCAACGCAACCCAACAAGCTGCTGGTGCTCGACCTGGACGCGCTGCCTGGCGTGAGCGCCACGGGGGATTGGGAGTACTCCGGTCAGCGCTGGAGGTCGCAGGGCCTCTGGCTCGAAGCCTTCTTCGAAATCACGGACGAGACTCGATACGACCGTGCTGGAGTTGACGCCATCCTTGATCGGATGGACGTTCTGGCTGGCCACGACGACAACTATCCGGACTGCGGCTCGCCCTTGGCTGCTGCCTTGCTGTACAGCTGCGACGACGACAGCGTCCGCAGCCAGATGCTCGACCAGTGGGCTCTCCGGCTGGGCGTGGGAGTCCCTGAGCTGGAGACGATGATGTGCGTCGCGCCAGAGAACGTGGCTGGCGTCAAGGAGCCAGCCCGACATTCCGAACCAGACCAAGGCGAAGTGCGAGAGCCATCCGCAGGTCCACCCGAGGGAGCTGCAGTTGAGGTCAGGGTGTCCTTCCCGTCTCCGGCCCACACGACAACCAGCCATCGTCGACTGGCTGAACTGCTGTTGCACCTTCCTGATGTGCTGCCAGATACCCAAGCCCGTCAGCAGATCGCAGCCTGGATACACGCGAATCAGTTCGATCCTCGGCCCACGCCCCAACGCATCGATGTGAACGACGGAGTGAACCATGGCACGGATAGTTGAGCTGACGGCCGGTCACGAGACCAGACTTGCTGCGGACGTGTTGCGGCTCCGGTTGGTCGGATCAGCCCACGGAGCAGTCCTTAGCGCGCAGGACGAGCAGGGTGTCGAGATCACATTTCGTCGCATCGACAGCAGCACCATTCTCGTTCACCCAGCGAGGGGTGGCGCGTCAATCCTGGTGACCCCCTCGTCGGGGGAGGCCTTTGGGCCAGCATCACGGGTAGGCATCGACGTGCAAGGCGAGGGTTCGTCCGAGGGTCGACAGGTCATCGTGAGTCAGGCAGACGTCGGCGCTCTGGTCAAGTACGAGGTGGCGCGGCTTGAGCCGTTGGGCGGTGATGAGTGGCTGATAGTGGCTGCGCCCGCCCCGGCCGGCGAGCGAGCCCCGGCGGCAGCGGCACAACTTCGCACCAGCCTCGATGAGCGACGCTACCCGTGGTTGGCCGCCGGCAGGTATGCCGTGCGTCGTGCGCGCGGAGGCGCTGGCGTCCACCCAAGCGGGTCGCCGTGGGCGATGGTGCTCGACGCCTCGGTTTCGATGCATCGTGTCTTCCCTGCTGGGGGCCTTTCGCAGTTGGTGGAGTTGGTGGGCGGAATCCTGGGCGAGGCCACGGGTCGGCTACCGGTGGCGATGTACTCCACCGGGGTCACAGCACCAATTCGGGTGGATGATGCGGTCCAGCAACCCGCTGCCTTGGTCGAGTTCGCCCTTCAATCCGGCCGGCCACCGTCGTGGAGCATCGTGACCCCGGTCGTGGTGACCGCCGTGCAGTCCGGCGCTCAACTGGTGGCCTTGGTGACCGATGGCGTCCCTGGCGACGTCCGTGATCTTGGTCGGTTCGCCTCGGAGCACCCTGACACGCAGTTGGTCGTCGTTGCTGCCGGCCAGTCCAGATTCAACCTCGTAGGCCGACCCGGATCGACCGAGCCCGAGGAACTTGGCGCGCTAGTGGATCTGGCGCAGGCGCCAAATGTGACCGTCGTGGCGGTGGACCCCGCGACTGATCCTGACGGGCCCCAGGGCGTGGCGTTGGCTGGCGCCCTGCTGAGGATTGCCTGATGATGCGACCAAAGTGCCCGACCTGCTTCCGTCAGATCCCACAGGTCATTGAGTACCTCGCCTGCGTGGGAACCTGCCCCACAGAGAGCCTCACGCAGGCTAACGAGAACCGCGGATGGGATGCCTATGTCAGACCGACCTTCGCAGCCACTCCCGGCCAAACGTCAGGGACTTGTCCCAAATGCAAGGTAGCCACGCGCCAGGAGGCGTGCCCGTCGTGTCGCGGCCCTATCCCCGCAATCTGGCGCGATGAAGCTGTCGTCGTCACCAGCATCGCGATGGCGGGCGCACGGACGACGGGCAAGAGCCTGTACTTGGGAGCGCTCGTCGGGCAGCTTCGTTTGTGGGTGACGACTCAGCAGCGCTCGACTCTGACCCCGCTGGAGGAAACCGAACGAGTTTATGACGAGCGCTACGGCGGGCCGCTGTATCAGGAGCGGCGCCTGCTGCCACCGACTGCAGCGATCCAGGACGACGAGACGGCACAGCTCCCGCTCATGTACAGCTTCGTGCAACTCGACGGGCGCAGGCGAGTCATCGTGCTTCGAGATGTGGCGGGGGAGGACCTCCAAGAGGTCGCTCAACGCGGCCACAAGTTGCAGTTCCTCACCCGGGCGGACGGGGTGATCGCATTGCTGGATCCCTACAAGGTCGACAGGATCCGAAATGTGGTTGCCGATTTCGCCGGCCCGGGGGGCGAACTCGGCGCTGATGGTGTCCGGGTGATCGAGCACCTGCTGTCACACCTCAGCGGCGGCCAGTTCGGGCCTAAGGTGCAGGTGCCGTTCGCGGTGACACTGTCAAAGTTCGACGTTCTCCAAAGGCTGCGCGAGGTCGACGGTTCTGCCTTGCATCGCGTGATGGTGCGACCCGGATCCCCGCTTCGTCGGGATCCGTCGATGGGTAGTCCCGATCTGAAGCGTGATGATCTGGATCTGCTCGACGCCGAGATGCGAGCGCTCTTCTTGTCCTTGGACCTACGCAGATTGCTTAACCTCCTGGATGAGCGCGCCGAGCACTACCAATACTTCGCGGTGTCCGCCCTTGGGGCACAGCCGGAAGGTGACGCTGTTCCGAAGGCAGGCATTGCTCCCTTCCGGGTATTGGACCCTCTGCGCTGGATCCTGGAAGTGGCGCCGTGACTGCGCGTGGTGACGAAGTACCTCTGGGTGACCGGGCACCGACCGGCTTGGTTGCCGAGGTCACGTTCACAAGCGGTCCGATCGCGGTGGACCTCTACGCCTTCGTGTGCGACGACTCGGGTTCAGCCATCTCTCCTCAGTACTTCATCTACCACGGCAACCCGGTTACGCCCGAGCGATCAGTGTTCTTGTTAGAGGACCGAGCCGCGGGCGTCAGTCGCGGCGGTCAATTGATGGTGGACGTGACCACGCTCCCTGAAGAAGCCACGGCGCTCGAGATAGCTCTGGTTGCAACCCAGCTCGGACAGACCCTTGAGCCGGTCAGCGACATCAACTGCCAGGTTTGGAGCGCGGTAGACGGACTCGTCTTGGCCACCTATGAATTCGGCCGCCCAAGTATGCCCTGCGACGCCGTGATCATCGCAGGCATGCGCCGCCGAGACGGCCAGTGGCTGTTCCGGTCAAAGGGTGAGCACTACGAGAAGGACCACGCTTCGCTTGTGCGTGACTTCGGGGTGCCTGTTTCCTAGCGGCACTTGCGGGCGATATGGGTGAGCACCTCGGCGTCTGCTGCGGTGATCGGCAGTTGCCAATGCAGGCTGGCCTCGATGTACCGCACGCCGTACTCACACCGGAAGGCCTTGTTGGGAGGCAACCAGGAGGCAGGTGTCCCGTCCACCTTTGCCATGTTCGTCGGGCCGTCGACGGCCAGCAGCTCGTACGTGGTGTCGTTCGCAAACGTGGCTCGCCGGGCCGGGCTCCACTGCCAGGCGCCGAGGTCCCAGGCAGCCGCCAGGGGGATCAGATGGTCGATCTGCACCGCCAGTGATGACCCCCAACCTCTCTCGAACTGGATGCGCCGTCCCGTGTAGGGGTCATTCAGCACCCCGCGCCGGACCACGCAACCGTTCGTACCTGGATCGATCGTGGTGTCCACCAGGTCACGCCTGAGTACGTCGTTGCGCGTGTCACAGCCGTTCCGGCTGTCGGGCGCATCGGTGGCGTCGTTCCACTCGGTGCCGAAAACACACCCGCTGCCGGGGCTACAGTCCCGGTCGTACCCGGGTGGGTTCGGGCGCTCAGGAATGACGGTCACTTCACCGAGTAGTTGTGAGAGCTTGTCGCCAAGAGTGAGCGGTGTCGGGCTGGGGGACCCCTGGGGCGACGCGGTGGCCGGGGTCTCCGCAGCCTCCGGGGAAGGCGTCTCCGACAGGGCAGGGGCGGGGCTCACGGTCGTGCTTTGAGCAGGCGTCGCGCTGCGCGGCTCGGCCGGCTGCGAAGACGTCTCGGGTGTCTCGAGGTGGCGGGCTGCCTCGAGGTAGCCCGCCACGAACTGCTGGCCCGTCACCAAGGCGAGGCCCGCTGCAATGACCCCCACGATGACCACGACGCCCGCACCTCGGGACCATACAGACGGCATCGGTCCTCATTTCATCTCCAGCCGGCGCTGCGGCGAGCCTACGTTCGTTCGGCGGCACGCGTGGAGAGTCGACCACTTTGCGAGTTTGGAAGTCCGCGGGCACTCGCGTCATTTACCGTCGCCCTGTCGGAATTGAAGGAGTAGTCGTGGATCAGACGCGTGCGGACGCCGCCAAGCGGATCGCTGAGTTGGCCGATGACCCTCGGTTTGCTACTCGGCGCGATGAACTGAATTCTCTGGGGGCGGCCCTCGTCGATGAGTCGATTTCGTCGTGGACCGGAATCGACCTCCTGGCAGCCTTCCCTCCTCAAGGGACCATCTCGATCGAGCAAAAGCAGTGGGGCGAGCGTGTCCTGGGGGTCCTCGCCGGCGTCTCTGTCTTTGTCCCCGTCGCGTGGACGTGGTTCAGCCTGCACAGCGCGACCGGGGCGTATCGCGAGCTGTTGGCAGCTGGGGACGAAGAGGGACGCACGTTCCTCGGCATGTGGGTCCAAGGGTTCGACGGGCGGCTCGATGAGCCCTTCTGGGGCTTGCACCGCTTGGTACCGATGGCGATGACGTCGTTCATCCTGATTCTCATCGCGGTGGGCTTCATAGTGGCCCACCGTGTCGCGGCGGAGCTCAACGTCCACCGCGAGGAGGCTTCCGCTGGTGACGCACACACAGAGTTGGTCTCGGCCCTGGTGACAGCACAACGGCACCTCAACCAGCGTCGTTCTGATGACCCACGCTTCCTCGAGGCTGCCGTCGAGCGATCCGTGAGCGAGCTCAACAAGGCCCACGAGGAGACCCGTAAGGGGATCGCGGCGCTGCAGCAAGCTACCCAGGTGGGGGTCGACAGAATCAATGAGGCTAGTCAACAGCTCACCGGCTCGATGGCTCCGCTGCTCGCCTCGGCGACAGCGGCTGGGAGTGAACTCGCGGCTTCGGCCGCCTCCGCGACGAAGGCGGAGCATCAAATTTCCGCGTCTGTCGAGAGTGTCAAGGTCCAACTTTCTGCGGCCTTGGAGCAGTTCGAGCGCTCGGTGACTGGAAACACGTCTCAACTCAGCGAGAAGACCACGGCTGCGGTAGCTGAGCTGACGGACAAGGTTGCGCAAGTTGCCTCGGTGAATGGTCAGCTGGCCCAAGAGGTCGCTGACGCGACCAAGGCGAACAATGCCGCCACCGCTCATGCCGCGGAAGTGAACAAGGCTGCGACGCACGCCCTCGCGGATGCCAGCAAGGCGTCCATCGCCCACCTCGCCGACGCCAACAGGGCGTCACTCGCCGAGCTGGCCGGCGGCACGGCGTCCTCGCTCGATGAGCTCACCGCTGCCGTCCAGCAGCTGGCCAACCTGCTTGAGGCCCATGGCGGTGCCGTTGTGGGGCAGAAGAGTGAGCTCAGTCGGGCCACTGACCTCGCGGGGCAGATCCTGGCCGAGCTGCGTGATCAGGCTCCGCTGTCCGAGCCGGTCTCGGGCTGAGCATGGCGCTGCGGGCTTCACACACTGATGGCCGTCGGGGAAGGCTCCGCTCAGCTGAAGCAGTCGCCGGCTGGGTCTTTGCCGACGTGCTACTCGTTCTCTTCATCGTCGGGCTTGGCACGGCGATCCCGAAGATCATCGAGCCACCTGAGCCCCCAGAGCCGCCCAAGCCCCAGATCATCGGGATGGAGACGAAGTCGACCAAGGTCACTGTTCGGGTGAGCGCCGATGAGCTACTCAGCACGGGGCCGGCCGCTGACAAGGCCCGAAGCGCGGCATGTCGGAGCGTTCGCCAGGCCACCGCCAAGTTGACCGCTGACAAGGCTGAAGCGGCACTCGTCATGATCTTTGCGGGGCACCCGAACGAGGCATCGCAGGCCCAGCGCGTGGCTGCTGCCGTGGGTCAACAACTGAACTGCGCCTCCCCGGGCCTCTTCCCGAAGGACGGGTTCGGTCCAGGCAAGATCGCCACACCAGCGGATGTCACCAGTGGCAGCGAGATCGGAGGTGTCGTTCGCCCGTTCTGGAACGGCCGGTTGCCCTACGGCGAAGCCCAGCTCGAAATCTACGTGTTCACCACGAAGGCGGCGGAGGCCAGCCGATGAGCTGGCAACTCGTGCTGGCGGGCGCGCTTGTCACCGTGTTAATCGGCAGCGTGATGGTGGCCATGCTGGTCAGGCGACGGCGGCTTCGGGCAAGAGGTGCGGAGACGCAAGGTGTCGCGCCCGTGCCCGACGTCGTCTTCGAAAACCATCCAGCACCGGAGAGGGTCGGCTCGGTTTGGCCCTCGACCCAGGGGGGGCAGACGCAACCGCGCATCGCCGCCGAGGTGGCCCCTCGAGTCGACGCACAGTCCACGATGCCCGCGGTCACCGTGGGGATTGCCTTTGACAGCCTCTTTCGTTCACCGCAGAGTGAAGAACCACGTCGGCGGATGGATCCACGCGAGACGGTCGCCGTCGCGCAGCGGGCGCGGATCTCGGACACGGAGCTTGACTGGCGCCGTACGTCACGAGCGCGCGTGCGCGAGTCGGTCGACGGAGGTGAGGCACTCCTATTCGACAGTGCCATCCGTCGGACCTCGGCAGAGGCTGGTTTCGGGTCACTTGTCCAACGAGAAGCTGACGTGCGGGCAGGGGTGGGCACTGACGTCGAGGTGATCGAGTTGGCATGGCCGAACGAGCCCCTGCTCGACTACGACGGGGGAGTCAACGGCTACTTCGCACCGGCCCTCGACGGGGCCTTCGTGGTCGACGTGCCACGTCGAGGTCGTGCCGTGCGCACCTTGGGTACAGCGATTGGTCTGAGCGACGCTCAACTGGAAGCACTGGCGCCCGAGGAGCTACTCGAGCTCCTGAGACTCGTCGCCGTGTGGTTGGCGGCGCTCCACGAAGCAGGGGTCGTTTTTGGGGACTTCKGCATGCGATCAATTGCGTACGCGACACGTCCGGTACGTATCCGGGTCCTTGACTATGACACAGCACGTCCGATCGGCCGTGGCCCGTTGCTTCCCCCCGATCCTGAGGGCGACGGCGACCCCCTCTCCCCAGTGGGCGAGTCGTCCTACGACTCCGACCGCTTCCTCTTCGCCCAGGTGGCGTTCAGGCTGTTGGTGTCACGGACTCAGGACGGACCGATCACGCCTGAAGCCGTTCCGTCCCAGATTCCCGGATTGGACCCGCAGCGCACCGAGAGGCTGAGGACGCTGTGGCGGCGGGCTGCTGGGCCATGGGGCACGCGTCCCACGATGGAGGAGTGGGTCGCGGTCCTCCAGCACCCGGGTCGCAAGCCCGGTGGCATCATCTCTGAATGACTCAGTGGCCGGTGACCGTCAACGCCGGGGGAAACCTTCATGGCTGTGTCTCGGCAGGCTGGCATGCGCCTGTGCCGGCTTGCAGCGCTCGCACGTAGGCCCTACTCATCGGCGAGTAGAACTCTGGTCCGCCCGGCCTCGTCGGTGGTCGCGTTGAGCTTTCCGCTGCGTAGCCACACATAGACGGTCTGGCGACTGATCCCCAATCGCTTGGCCGCTTCGGTGATCGAGACACCCGGGACCTCCGGCGTGGAGCGTGGGGCGCTGCCCCGCTGGCGTCGCCATCGAAGCGAAGGTGGGACTTCCTCGTCGTCTCTGGCGCGGTAGGCCCTGATTCGGGCGGTCTCTGCGCTGCCCAGGTCTGCTGCCCGCGCGATCTCCGCCCAGGTGAACCCACCCTCGTGAGCGGCGAGGAGGGCCTCCGCCAGGAGGGTCGCGGAGCGTCGGTGCATGTCCTCCGCCTCGCGAAGACTGCGGGCGGCGTTGCTGACCTCTCCAATCAACTGGCCGCTGCGACGGGAGTCCTCGGGCGACGCGTGAGTCGTCACCGGCTGATCGTGTCACGCCGCACGCATCCGCGCGGAGACGCCACACCTGAACGCGAGGACGCCGTGACCATTATCTGATTGATGGGGGGTCGCTGGTCCGGGACGAGCCAATGAATGTTGTCGTCGAGCTTCGCGCCCGGCCTTCCGCTCCACACCGCGGCCCTGTGATGAGGTCTCTACTCTTGAGCGAGGCCTGACGGAGGCAGAGAGGAACCATAAAAGGTGTCTCGCATCCTGCGGGCCGGCATGTGTCCAGGTGCAGGAGCTCAGTAGTCCTCAGGCCTTGGCCCGAGTCGCAGAAGAAGCTCAAGGCTGGGCAGCAGGTCGCCGCACTCGTCGACCAGTCCCCACCCGGCGTACGCCGACGTGTCGTCGTCGCTTTCACCGTCCTCCATGCGCCATGCCGTGGCCGAGAGCAGCGTCGTGGTGAGTGGACGAACCTCCTCGACGTGTCGGCCCGTCCGGTCCGAGAGCTCCTCAAGCAGACGGTGGCCAGGAGGCAGGCCGGTGCGGTGCGTGACGGCGTAGATGTCGAGGTCTTCGAATCCACGCTCGTCGCCGTGCCTGTCCAGCAGCTCCGCGAGGACGGCCGGGGACAACGCCGAGAGTGCGGCCTCGACCGAGGCGATGGTCTCCTCGGTCGCGGACTGGGCCGGCGGGCGCTCCGGGACGTAGAGGCTGGTCTCCCAGGGGCCGTAGCCCCGCATGCGGTCGGCGTCGTCGAGCCGGTCGTGGAGCGCAGCGGTCTTCAACGTCACCCGCAAGGCCGTCTCGAGCTGCTCGGCGTTCGCGTCGGCCGGCGTCGCGACCGGGAGCGTCTTCGCGAGCTCCTCGCATCGGGAGACGGCGGTGGACCTGCCAGCGCCACGAGCGACGGTGGACAGGCGGCGGTCGAACCGGAGCTGGGACTCGCCTGCGTCGCGCAGGAGGTAGGCGTTGTCGAGCAGGCCCTCGATGACGATCTCGTCGGCCGAGATGAGGGCTGCGGCCACCGCGCGCACCAGCGGGCTGGCCGGTCCGTAGGCGTCCGACACGGAGAAGCTGTCCTCCGTGAGGGAGTCGGCGTCGACGGCGAGGTCGTCGCGCAAGGCGGCGTCCCACGGCAGACTCTCCACGACCTCCCGGACCTTGCGCACGAGCCCCGGGAGCTCCGCTTGGCTGACGGGCAGGAGGGGGCCGAAGTCGTTGCGCCGGAGCTCCCAGCCCACTGCTGCGACAGGAGTGTGCGGAGCGAGCGCGGTCGCGTGCACGGCGTCGGCGGTCTGCGGCTCGCGGACGGTGAGGACCGTGGTGCCGTTGGGCAGGTCGAACTCCATCGGCTTGTCGTACCCGAAGGTCCCCTGATCCACCGCCGTGAAGATGCGGAAGCACGTGTTCTGCACTGCGCGCCGTCCCGCCTTCGGGCCCGGCCAGTCGAGTCCGGGGTCCATGCCGTCCGTGGGACGCGTCCACACCAGCAGCTCGTGACCGAGGACGTCGAGGAGGCCCTCGGTGTACCCGAACTCGACCTCGCCGCTCGATCCGTCGCTCAGGTGGACGGTGTGCGGCGGCATCGGGATGTCCGAGATCGAGGTCACGCGCGCATCCTCGCAGGAGCCCATCGTGCGAGGCATCAATTTCGTCTCGTCTTGCCGGATCAGATGCTCATGTCGTCGTGCACGCCGACCTTGGCGAGCTCGATCGAACCGGCAGGCAGTACCCAGTAGTGGAGCCGGCGCGCGGCCGGGGTGTTGGACTGGAGGCTGACCCGCCAGGCCCGTGCCCCGTCCTCGCGCACCCTCTGGGGCGAACCGCCGGCGTCGTCCGTGCGGAGCTGGTGGAGCTCGCGGCCCCCCGACAGCGCTGCCTTCCCGGTGACAACTTCCATCACCACGTCGGCGACACGATCCGTGGGGAGACCGTGCAGGGCGTTGAGGCTCCGCAAGAAGTCCGGACCCAATGAGTAGTCGCCCAACGGGCAGGTCGGCTGCTCCGCGGCTGGGATGCGCGTGGCCCACGCCCGCTCCACGAGGAAGCGAAAACCCCGCTCCGGGTCCGCGAAGGCCGGCGCATCGGTCGGACTGGAGGTCGATCGTGACTTCCGCAGCTTCGTCCGGGACTGCTCAAGCTGCTGCGTGAGGCGGCGTATTTGGTCCTCGACCTGGCGCAGCTCCGTGCGCAGGTGCTCCAGCTCGGTTGCGAATCCCTGCGCCTGTGCGTGCACCTCGTCACGTTGTCTCCTTGCGGTGCGCACCTCCGCCTGGAGGGATGCGATGGTCAGGGACATCGCCTTCGTGCTGGCGCTGTCGGCCGCTGCGGCCGGTGGCCCTGCCGGGGCTTCTGCCGGTCCCGGCGCCGGGACCGGTCGGACGGCGCGGCTGCGATCGAACATCGCTGGACTCGGACCTGTTGGTGCTGGCGCGGTCGCTGGCGCGTCGGGGACATGCGGCTCGGCGTGCGGGTCTGCCACGTCGATCGCGACGTCGAACGACACGACCTCGATGGGTGCCGTGGCAGGTGGGGCCAGCTCCGAGACATCGGTCGGGGTCGCCGCGACCAGCCAGGATGGGCCGCCCGCGAAGAGGGCGGCTGCCGCGACCGGCTCCTCGTCGTCGATGTCGAGCAGGCCGAGCTGCCATCCGCCCTCGGTCCCGAGGACGCGTGCCGGCAGCACCTCGCCGGCAGTCAGGAGGTCGGACAGGTCGTCGAGCGGGTTGGAGGTGACGGCGGTGTGCGTCACGTCCACGGTGACGAGCGGGTGCAGGAAGACCGACGCACGGTCGGCTTCGACGGATTCGACCTGGACCAGGACGACGTCGCCGGCCGCGTACGACGAGAGTGCGACGTCCGGTTCGAGGCGGGACTCGCGTACGTCGAACCAGCGGCTGTCAGCGTCGTACAACCCCGTCACCTCCTGGCCGGGCTGGAGCGACCGTTCCAGCGGCAGACCGGGGAAGGCCAGTGCGTCCGGGACGATGCCGACGCGCCCGTCCAACTTCACCACCGCACGGTCGGCCACGATGCCGACGACGACACCCGTGAGGCGTACGCGCGCCGTTGTCTGCACGTTGTCGAAGAGGCCGGCCTGGGTCGCCATGTGGAGTGCGTCACCGATGAGAGCGGTGGTCGCCTTCGGGCCCTCCGCGGCGCTGTAGGCGAACCGCAACGGGGACCGTCGCGGCTCGCCCGCCCATTCGTGGCCAACTGGATAGACCCGTCCGGCGCCGCCATAGACCTGTGTCATGGCCGGGAGATTGTTGGACAGGTCCCACGAGTGTGGGCCAGTGGGTACGAGATAGATCTCGGCGATATCGCCGACCTGGTCGACGATCTCCCCGATGTCGATCCACGGCTCCGTCCGGCCGTGCGGCGTCGTCACCACGATGACGGGTCGGTCCCTGGCGTTCCCGTTCAGGCGCGTTGCCAGAGCTCGGGCACCTTCAGGAGTGTTCACTCGTCGGTAGGCGGGCACGGTACAAGCCTGCATCGGCGGCATCGGTCGAGGGACCGGATTCAGGAACCAGCTTGCAGCATTCATCCCGGTGACTTGCGTGGGCGGGTTGGGCTCCTTCTTCCGAGCACGCGAAGGCGAAGTCATCGACGACGCGAGCAAACCGCGGAACGCGCTTTCTGGGCGCAATGACGTTGCGTTGCAGCTGACAACATATACACTGATGTCAGTAAACATCGATTGGGCTGGGATGAGATGACGGAAAGGTCTGGCCAGACACGCAAACTGGTCAGCAAGCGCGACCCCGCCCGCAAGGTCACAACTCGCTTGGTCGCGAGCGCGGCGAAGGTGCCGGAGCTCCACCTTTGGCATGGCCGCATGTCCGTCCATGACGGAGTGAGGCTTAGCCATGCCAAACGGATCCTCGCTGCGATGCCTCTCCTGATCGTCGACCTGGACGGTTTCTCCATCGCGGACACCGACATGGAGGAAGTCGCGAGACCAGAGGTGCTCGTGGTGGATGACGCCGATTTGGCTGGTGGATTGTGCCCGTCGAGGGTCGCCTCTCTCGCCGCCTCCGAGATCCTGGTCGTGATCACTCTGCCCCGAAACCTCGTCGTGTCTTCCGAGGGAGTGGACCCAGCGTGGTCACGCGTCGCAGACGTCATCATCGACATCGATCGGCCGGACCTCCTCGACCACGCCTCGCTTCGGCCGGGCGAAGCGGAGTTCCACCTGCTGCGCAACCGCTGGGGGCCGATGCGCAGTGTCGGCGTCGTCCACCAGGGGCACTACGCGAGGTTCATCGACGGACTGAAGTCCGACGTGACGAGATGAGCGGGAACCCGGCCCTCAAGGCCTCAACAGGTCGCTGAGGTAGTCGTCATCGTCGATCGTCACGTCGTCGCGGTGCGTGGTCAGCAGCCGGTCGAGGACCGCCGGCGAGATCCCGAGGGCGCGCCCGGCGGCCGTCTTGGTCATCCCACGGTTCAGCAGGGCCCGGCCCAAGGTCGCGAACCGACGTTCGCGCGAGACCAAGTTGTGCTCCTGCTCGTAGCCAGTCACCTTGTCGACCACACGTTCCCGCATGCGGTCGGGGACGTCCTCGATGACATCAGCGATGACGGCCGCCTGCAGGCGCGCCCCTCTGGCGAAACCCATCCTGTCCTTGGTAGCTGGATCGAGCGAGTCGTAGATCGCCTGGGAGAGCCTCTTGACGGTGGAGTTGAAACGGTGACGCAACTCGTCAAGCCCGGGCTCGAGCGCATCCGCTACGTACGGCACGAGCCGCGGGTCCAGCTCTGGTATCGCGGCTCGCACGGTTTCCCGCACCTGGTGACGCCCCGAGACGAATGGGTCCAGGTCCTCGCTCTCTAGGAGTCGGGCGGCGATGGGGGCTGCCTCGGCCTTCAGTTCCGGCTCGGTGAAGACCTCCCACCGATGGTCGACCGCCTTCCTGATGAGCTGCGTGTCGCGAGAGGGGAGGCCGGCGTCGTGGGACTGCCGAACCTGCGTGCGCTCGAAGTAGTTGCCGGCGGCGAAGTTGGGATCCTCGACGATGGCGTCGACGACTGGCCCCAAGCGGTCGGCCCGCCTCTTGCTGCCCATGATCCTCCTCAGAGCCTCTGGCCACGTCTCTCCTTCTGGCCCATCGTCATGCCGCTTCAGGAATGGCACGAAGTCGAGGGAGTCGTCGGTCAGTTCGGCATCGGAGTCGTCGTCCTCCCAGCTCTCATCGACCACGACGGTGTCGGCCTCCGGGACCTCGTGGCGAGACCCATGGGCGAACCGATAGATGACCCCTTGATGGGCGAACGCCGCACCGACGTGACTGACCGCCTCAGGACCCTCACCAGCACTCGCCAGGTAGAGAAGCTTGGCTCCTAGAGCGGCCGCTTCACGCACGAAGCCCGCCGGGTCCTCGTCGTCGGGCCAGCTCACGGTCCCGTGCCAGAAGTCGCCTGGAAGGTCCTGCCAGATGCGCAGACCGACCTCCGCGGCGGTGTCGCGAAGCGCGTCGGCGATGTCGTTGGGTGTCGGCGGCGAGGTCATGGGCGTGTCCTCTTCACTCGGACTCCAGGAGTCGCCTCAGATGATCCGACTCGTCGATCTCCACGTCGCGGGGGTGCGCCGTGAGCAGGCGGTTGAGGGTGTTGGGAGTGACTCCCAGCTCGCGGGCTACCGCCGCCTTGCTGGGCATGCGCAGCGCGAGCGCTCGCGCCACGGTGGCGTAGCGCCTTTCGCGGGACAATCCGTACAGCTCCTCCTCCAGGCCGCGCATCTTGTAGAGCAGCTGGTCGCGGAGGCGGTCGAAGTGTTCGAGGGTCTCCGAGAGCTCATCGACCGCGTCCGCGACCAGCTCGTCTCGGATGACGTTGCGGCTCGCGAAGCCGAAGCGATCGCGAATCTCAAGGTTCAGCGAAGCCAACACGCCGCGCGCTGCGTCCTCGGCTCGCCGGTAGGCAGTCTGTCTGTCTGCGTCGAGCTTCTCGCTGATCCACTGCGCCACGTCGTGGACCAGTCGAGGCTCGACGTCTGGAGCACGCTCCCTGACCCAATCGTCCAGCTTGACATCGTGAGAAAGGAAGGGGCTGGGGTCGTGCTCGGCCAGCAGCTCGTCTGCGATCGGACGGGCACGCTGTCGCAGCTTGTCGCCGAGGTGCATGAACCGCACACGCGTCTCGTAGTCGACCTTCTCCCGGTCGCCCGTGGTCAGCGATCCGGCGTGCCTGTCGAGCACGGCCTCTACGTCGAGGTGGTAGGGGTCGTACTCAGGGTCGTCGACGATGGCCTTGACGATCGCCAGAAGGTCCCGTTTGGAGCGCCCGCTCGCGCTGCTTGCCGGCTCGACGACCTCGCTCTCCACGTCCTCGTCCTTAGGATCGTCGTCCTCGTCCTCGTCCTCGTCCTCAGGATCGCCCGCAGACCTGCCGCACTCGTACCAATGCAGGACTCCGTCGAGCGCAAACATCGCGAGACCCCAGTCCTCGATCATCTCCGAGTGAGGTTCCTCAATGTGCAAGATGCGCATCCCCAGCTCCGCGGCGGTGCCGACGAAGCCCTCGGGGTCGAGAGGCTCTGGCCACCAGACCGATGCCGCTGCGTTTTGCGCAGGCACGGCGTCGAAGATCCTCAAGCCGTGCTGTGCGGCCGCTTCGCGCAGCCTACGTCGGGCGTCGTCCGGTTCGAGCGAAGGTTGGATGCCCACGCCCTGATCAAACCTCAGATCAGTGTGCGACGCGGGCCGTTCAACAAATCCGTCGGAAACCCTCGTAGGCGTGCGATTGATGGGCCTCCGCTGATCAGGTCCAGGCATACTTGTCCGAACGACCAAGCACGCTTTCGTCGTACGTCAGTCTGCTCGTCCGGGGTGGACCTAGGCCGTTTTGTCCCTCCGAGTGATCCCCTGCAGCTATCTTCGATTCCACAATCTTGGATCGGAGACCACGTTGGTCGCACCACTCGTCATTCCGCTCGTTGCAGTGGTGGCTGCAGGTGTCACTGCCGCCGGCAAGGGCGTCAACGATCTCGTTCGGGCCAATCGGACCGTGCGGTCTGCGCAACAGGATCATGAGTCGGCCATTGCCGCTGTTGAGGTCTGCCAAGGCCGTACGCACGCGATCGCGGAGGACTACGGCAGGGATCAGCTCCGCGCTCAAGCCGAGACGATCGGCCGCTTCGCCGAGTGGCTCGAAAGGAACGAGCACCTTGTCGAGCGACTCGACCGCAAAGTCGTCTCGGGGGTCAACGTGGTGGTTCCCTCGTTGCCGAGGTTGAAGTTCGACGTTGAGCAAGCGCGATCTGGCCTCGTCGGCGGGTTCGGGGCGCTGGGTGCGGCGGCTAGCGCACAGGGCGCGGCGCTCTGGGGTGTCACGACCTTCGCAGCCGCAAGCACGGGCACTGCAATCAGTGGTCTCACTGGCGCGGCCGCCACAAACGCCACCCTTGCCTGGCTCGGAGGAGGATCGCTGGCGGCAGGTGGTGGCGGCATGGCTGCGGGTGCGATCGTTCTCAACCTGATCATGATCGCTCCAGCAGCGTTCATCACGGGCTTCACCGTCGGCATCGTCGGTGCCAGGCAACGAACAAAGGCGCAGGAGTACGCAGCGAAGATCGCGGTCTCGATCGAGAACATGGAGACCGCGAAGATGCTGTTGGAGGGGGTCGACACACGAATCGGCGAATTGCAGGATGTCCTCTCAGGTTTGGTCACTCGGACGGAGAGCGCGATGGACCAGCTCGAATCGCTCGACTTCGACCCGGACGTCCACGGAGCGGATTTCGTTCGAGCGCTGCAGCTCGTTACGGCGATCGGAGAAGTGATCGAGACGCCAGTTCTCGATGCGGATACAGGGCAGCTCACCGAGGTGTCGATCAAGATTGTGGAGAAGTACTCATGAGCGACGTCCCTGACATCACCTCTCTGGGCAAGACGCCGGCCGGCAAGGCCGTGCAGGCGATCAACCTTGGCCAAGTGGTATCGCAGATGGTCGATGCCGCCGATCAGTGGGTGAAGGTCATCCAGGAAGAATCGACGCGGCGCGAAGAGATCCGTGGTTGGGAAGCAACCGAGCGGGAACGAATCGTGGCGCAGCGTGACGTGCTAGTCCGCGGCTTGGAGCTGACTCACGACGAGCGCCGTGACAACTTCCGGCGCCTGTTCGACAACCTCGACGTCGCGATGCGCAGCGACGATGCCGCGACAGCCGCGAAGCTGCTTGACTCGATCACGGAGCTCGCCAAGTCGAGCCCGTTCAAGGACCTCAGGAACGTTGAGTTCGTCGTCAACGAGCTGAAGCAACCTGACCGCACCTGGAAGATGTAGCTCCCTCAATACCCTGACTCGGGCCGTCGAGTGCTACAACCCAGCAGCCACTAGTTCCTTCAGGAAGTCGGCACCGACGTCGACGCGATTCACCGTGTCCACCTGCAGGCCGTCGACCTCCTGCTGCGGGATGCGGAGGACCAAGCGGCCATCTCCGCGCGTTGTCACGTCGGGTCGACCATCGCAGACCTTGTTGAATGTAGGTGAGAGGGTTTCGTCCTCCGGGCCGTCGATCTCGAAACCGACATCCACGCTGCGCAATCCCACGCTGCTGCGTTCGAGTCGCATCCACCGATGGGATGAGGGGTAGCCGGTGAACCACGGATTCTTGACGGCGTCGCCCACCTGCGAGTTGATCCATATCTGGAGAAGAATCGGGTCACGGTAGAGGCCGTTGAACTGGACGGTCCGCATCATGCACATCGAGTAGCCGTTGCCGGTCGCGATCCCGGTGTAGATGCCCGTCCTGCCCTGTTGCCGATCATCTCTCTCGCCGCGCAGGGCGGGGTACTTGACGAGGTAGTACCGCCAGTCGAACCACTTCTTCTCCTCGCGTTCCCGCAGCCATGTGCTTGTGATCTCTTGGAGATGATCGGCGAAGGGATCTTGACGTTCCGCCGCGCCGTCGAGGAAGGCGCCTAGGACTGCGCGGGTCGGGGCGAGGGCTTGGTGGGTGGCGTCCGTCAGGAGGTAGCGCCACACGCCGGCGTTGTTGGGGGCGGCGGTGCCGAACTGCCACTGCTCCGTCTGTGGGCGGCGGCGCTGATAGTCGCCCGTAGCCAACAGCGCTCCAGTGAGGTCGAGCCACTGACGGGGGTCACTGAACGAGTCTGCGAAAGCCTTCGCGCGAGCGGGGAGCCTTTCGGCGTCCAGCTCGAAGGCACTCAAGGTACCGCGAAGAAGCGGGTGGTCCTCGAGCCGCAATAGTGCCGGAGCGAGGTCCGGGTGCTCGTCGAGGAACTCAGCTTTCCGTTTCTCGTTGTCCACCTGCTTGCGGCTCAGCTTGCCCACGCCATCCAGGTCTCCGTGGCGAACGATGGACTCGACGTCGGCGAGGAGCCCAGGCATGTTCTGGCGACGAATCTCGTCGGCTACGGAGGCAGCGAGCAGGTTACGGAGCATGCGGAGACGCCGGGGGAAGTCCTCCGTGTGCTCGATCAGATGCAGCAGCACGGCGTAGAGCAAGAGGCTCTGCTGAAGGGTGAAGGTTCGCGTTCCGCCCTTCTGGCTGTCGAACTGGTGACAGCACTGCTCGAACAGGTTGACGCTGTCGGTCCCGAACAGGAGGGCCTTGCCCGGGTCGTACCCTTCGCCGCCGGGCGGGATCGACGAGAAGTGGTCAGCGAACCACTGGCCAATGTCAGGGAGCTCGAGCCAGACATTGAATGCTGAGAACAGGAAGCCCAAGTGCTCGTCGGCACGAGGGTTGTCCGGACCGAACATGGCGCGAGCGCGCGGCCCGATGCGGTCTTGGGTGACGAGATCTTGCCGAAGCTCACAGATCTCCGTCAGGTAGTCGATGTAGCGGATGAGTTCGTCGTCCACAATGTTGTCGCCGCCGTGGATGGGCCACATCAGATCGGACCAGCGTCCGTCGATGAGGTGAGCGAAATCGTCAGCCCGAGCTGAATGACTGATGTCCTGCTCGAAGCGAGCCTTGAAGTGCTCGAACTCGGTGAGCGGCTTTCCGCGCGAGTTCATCTTGATGTACAGGTCCTCCGCAGAGTCCATGTCCTCCAAGGGCAGGAGGTAGAAGGAGATCGCAGGATCTTCGATGTCCCGCAGCCGAGCCCAAGCCACACTGGCATCGAGTGGAGTGGGCAGGGTCGTTGCGCGGGTATGAATGGCATCGACCATCACCAGCATCGAGTCGATGGTCGGGTCGTTCTGCCAGGTGTGGAGGAACCAGGGCTGGTCCTTGATCCAATCGGACGGGACTTCCTCACCCTTCGGCATCGCGTGGTGCACCAAGGACTCACAGAAGAGTCGCGCGCTGGGTCGTGTCGCGTAGGTCAGCCGGGTCCACGGCTGGCTTGCGTCGAGGGTGCCGGCTGTGGAGGCGAGGTACCAGTGGATGAGGAAGAGGGTGGTGAGACGCTGCTGCCCGTCGAGGGGGTGGAACACCCCCGTTTCCTTCGTGACCTTGCCGTAGATGAAGTCCAGGCTGAGGGGGTCTCCGCCGGCGAGTGCATCGATAAGAACTTCGACGAACGTGTTGCGGACGTCTTCGACGTCCTTCGAAGTCCTGCCCTGGGCGTAGTCACGCTGGATGAGCGGGATCTCGATGCTGGAGATGCGGGGTCCGTCGCTGCCCTCGAAGAGGTTCGCGTATGCGGTCAGGTAGCCCTTCATGACTGAGCCTCCTCGGGGAGCAGGTAGGGGGAGAGCGTCGAAATGAGGGCCAGCAGGTAGTGCTCCCGATCCTTGTTGCTCCACAGGTGCATCTGGTGCTCGCCTGCAGGCGAGTAGTACTTGAGGAAGACGTCGCGGGTGCACACAGGGATGTAGGAGCCTGCCCTGTCCCTGCAAATGATCTCCTCGCGCTTGGCGGCGAATGTGGAGTTGCTGAGGGCGCTGTTGTCGCCCCCGTGGAGCAGGGCGAGGTTGCTGATCGAATGCATCGCGTCCTCCGTCGTCCCCTCGTCGGTCGAGAGCAGGGCGTTGTACTCCCGTTCCAGGTCCTGAAAGTCTCCGCGTGTCATCTTCTCGGCGCTGAGGAGAGCGTCGGTGCGGTCAATCAGGTCGCGCTTGGTCGCCGGGTCGATGGCGTCGACGCCTGAGAGGGCATCGCGCTGCAACCGCAGCCACGTGCCCCAGTTGCTCTCGGTGTTGCGAATTCCTTCGGCGCTCTGTGCATGGATGTGTTCCAGAGACCAGCGCCCAGTGGCGTGCTCCTTGAACGAATAGCGTTCTGTCGAGTGCACTCTGCGGCGGATGGTCTCCACGTTCATGAGCAGGAGAGCTCCGCTCGTCTTGTCTGACGTGTAGCTGAGCTCTCGCAGCCCGGACTCCGACAGGTTGAGGTGACTCCGGATCAGGCCGTCCAGAACGTCACTGAACTCGCTTTTCGTCTTGTCTTCCGCGACGGCGAGCAGGCCGCCGAACGTCGCGGCCCGCCGGTTGATGAGGAAACCGATCTTGTGGAACAGGTCTC
Source organism: Nocardioides sp. P5_E3 (assembly GCF_054049275.1). Classification (NCBI taxonomy): domain Bacteria; kingdom Bacillati; phylum Actinomycetota; class Actinomycetes; order Propionibacteriales; family Nocardioidaceae; genus Nocardioides; species Nocardioides sp. P5_E3. Next base: position 84,274 of record NZ_JBFUMR010000016.1, on the reverse strand, counting down.
GGTTGGAGTACCAACCGAGCACCAGGGCATGAAGCTGGACAACGCGCGTCCAGAATTCGAGAGGTCGCTCATCGATCTGCTCGCGGAGTGTCTCGAAGGTGTGGAAAGGCGGCCGGTCGCGTCCGACAGGCCCACCTGCGAGGGTGTCGAACAGCAGACTGATGTGGGTGGGGTCCGGGGTCGCGCTCCCCGTGATGAAGGCCCAGAGTTCAGGGTTCCGAAGGTCGCGTTCGAAGCTGTCCCATTGGGCCGCGATCTCGTGTGCTCGGTTGGTCGAAGTGATCTGATCGCGGCTCTCGGACAGGAGCTGTGCCTTGACGAGCTCGGCGTCGGTCAGCGGGATCCTCCCCACGTTCAGCCGAGTGAAGAGAGTGGTCGCATCCACCTCCACCGGCGCCTCGTACCAGATGACCCGAACGTCCCTGAAGAGCGCGCCATAGAACTCGTTGGCGACGAACTGCTCACGATGTCCGTGCTTGGAGAACCACTCACGGATGCACTCATAGGCCTGGTGGATGTGGAAGAAGTCGATGTTCTCCTGGCTGCGTTCGACGACCGGCGCGCGAAGGTAGTCGGCGCTGCTCGATCGCGTCTCATAGCGGAGCTCGTAGCTTGCGCCCGCGCTCTGCAGCCCATGCGTCTGCATGTACTGGAAGACGAGGAACAGGGTGGTGAGGCGCTGCTGACCGTCGACGAGCTCCCACTCGTCGCCGTGCGACTTCACGACAACCGGCTGCAGGTAGTAGGGCTTCCCGAGGCTCTGCCAGATGTCGTCCAGCAATTTGCCTACCTCGTGCTCCCCCCAGCGGTATCCACGTTGGTAGGCCGGGATGAAGAACTTGCCGGAGATGTCGCCCACGAGCCTGGGCTCGAGAAGCGCTTCCGTGGTGCCAGGTCCCATGCCCTCGACCGTAGAGCAGGTCGCTGACTCCCGTCAGCAAGTGCGAGATTCGCGATCCGCTTCGCCAACGCAGGCCGAGATCAGACCTTCGAGGGTGTTGCCCGAGGTTCTCGTTTAGGTTGGTCTAGTCATCGGGGATCACTGCCCGTGGGTATGGAGGGCGAGGAGTGCAAGTGCCGGCGAAGCGCAAACTGATCGAGGTCTCGTTGCCGCTGGAGGTGATCAACCGCGAGTCAGCCCGCGAGAAGAGCATCCGGCACGGGCATCCCTCGACGCTCCACCTGTGGTGGGCCAGGCGCCCGCTCGCTGCCGCTCGCGCAGTCCTCTTCGCCCAGCTCGTCGACGACCCTTCGAGCCACCCCGACAAGTTCCCAACCGACGACGAGCAAAAACTTGAGCGTGCTCGGCTGCACGGGATCATCGAGCGCCTCGTCCAATGGGAGAACGTTCGCGACGAGAAGCTGTTGCTCGAGGCGCACGAGGAGATCCTGAAGTCCACCGATGGTAAGCCTCCGGCGATTCTGGATCCGTTTGCTGGGGGCGGCACCATTCCGCTTGAGGCCCAGCGGCTGGGCTTGGAGGCGCATGCATCCGACCTCAATCCGGTCGCCGTCCTTATTAACAAAGCGCAGATCGAGATCCCCGCGAAGTTCCGTGATCGACCCCCGGTGTTCCCGGGTGTGCGAGATTCGGAGATCCGAGAGTGGCGGCGAGCCGCTGGCCTGGCCGCGGACGTGAACGCTTACGGGACATGGTTGCGCGACACCGCGTCGGCGCGCCTCGGGCATCTGTATCCGCGCGTCGGCGGCCGCGCAGTGATTGCGTGGATCTGGGCACGGACGGTGGCGTGTCCCAACCCAGCGTGTGGCATCGAGATGCCGCTCGTCCGGTCTTGGTGGCTTGGCAAGAAGCCGGGGAAGGAGGCATACATCAGACCCTCGGTCGTGGCCGATTCAGCCGCCGCGTCCGGTCGTCGAGTCTCGTTCGAGATTGGCCACGGCAAGGCCGGCTCTCCGACGAAAGATTCGGACGGCACGGTCACCGGGCGGACGGGGGCTACTTGTGTGTCGTGCGAAGGCACTGTGCCTATCACGTACATCCGCGATGAGGGGCGCCAGGGGCGACTCGGACAGACGCTGATGGCGGTGGTTGTAGAAGGCGACAGGCAGCGGAACTACGTGGCTTCCTCCGATGAGCAGGTTGCCGCCGCAGCGATCCCGCGTGGGACCGAGCCGGTCTCAGGCTTGATCGCCGAGAATCCGAGATGGTTCTCGCCGCCGGCTTACGGCCTGACCAGCTTCGCTGACCTCTTCACCAATCGGCAGCTCTTGACTCTGTCGACGTTCAGCGACCTGGTGTGGGAGACCCGTGAGCGTGTAGTTGCTGATGGCGGCGCGTCTGACTACGCCGACGCGGTAGCGACGTACCTTGGGTTCGCCGTGAGCCGGCTGGCCGACTACGGCTCCACCATCTCGACGTGGATGCCCGATCCCAAGAACGAAGGGATCCGCAACACTTTCGCGCGCCAGGCGATTCCCATGACATGGGACTTCGCTGAAGCGAATCCCTTCTCGGAGGCATCTGGAAACTTTGGGTTCATGCTGCGAGGGATTGTCCGTGTGCTTGACGCCCTTGTTCCTATGACGGAAGGGGTCGCTGTGCAGGCCGACGCCTCTCGGGTAGATGCGCGTGGTGCGGTGATCTCCACCGATCCGCCTTACTACGACAACATCGGGTACTCCGACCTCTCTGATTACTTCTACGTCTGGCTGCGCCGGAGCTTGGGGAAGGTTCACTCCGATCTGCTCTCCACCCTGCTCGTGCCGAAGATGGAGGAGCTGGTTGCCAATCCGTATCGGCACGGAGGAAAGGATGGGGCCCAGCGATTCTTTGAGGACGGATTCAGATCTGTTTTCGCCCATGCTCGGCATAGCGCCCGAGCAGATGTTCCGACTACGGTGTGGTACGCGTTTAAGCAGAGTGAGGTCGACTCGGGTGGTGAGGCATCGACCGGCTGGGAGACCCTTCTTGAGGGGATGATCCGCGCTGGTTGGGAGATCACCTCGACTTGGCCGATGCGTAGCGAACGGGGCGGGCGGATGATCAGCCTCGGCACCAACGCTCTCGCGTCATCGATTGTCCTGTCCCTGCGTCCCCGGCCAGAGGACGCGCCGACGATTGATCGTCGCGGCTATTTAGAGGAGCTCCGCGATGAATTGCCACGGAGCCTTCGCGAACTCCAAGAGGGCACCATCGCACCGGTCGACCTGGCGCAGGCCGCCATCGGACCAGGTATGGCCGTCTTTAGTCGGTACGCCAAGGTGGTCGAGCCAAACGGCACGAATGTCTCTGTCCGCGAGGCCCTTCGCTTGATCAACTCCGTTCTGGCGGAGGTGTTGACCGAGCAGGAAGGCGACTTCGACACCGACACGCGGTGGTGTCTCAAGTGGTACGAAAGCCACGGCTTTGACAAGGCGGTGTACGGCGAAGCCGAAACACTCGCGACGGCGTTCGGCACGTCCGTGGCGGGCCTCGACCGGTCTGGTGCGGTGTCCGCCAAGGGCGGTCAGGTGAAGCTTCTGACGGCCGCTGAACTTTCTGACAACTACCGCCCGGAGCGGGACGATCGCATTTCGCTCTGGGAAGTCGCGCTGCATCTCGTGAAGGCACTGGACGAGAAGGGTCTGGACGAAGCGGGCCGGATCTTGCACGGCGCCTCGAGCCGCGTAGAGCCGGAGATGGTGAAGGAGCTGGCATACCTGGTGTTCTCGCTCGCGGAGAAGCGATCAGCGACGCAGGTGGCGGGGATGTACAACGCACTCGTCACGTCGTGGCCCGAGGTGACAGCCGCGGCACGTTCTCATGCGAATCGGTCCCAGGCAGGTTTGGCGCAGGGGATGCTTGACCTAGAAGATCAAGACTGACTCGGGGGAAGCCGAAGATGGTGAGCAATCGGGAGCGCGTCGCGCGCAGCCTCGACGTCACTGCGGGGGGCCTCGAGCCGTTCGTTGCAAAGACTCTGACGCAGCATGTTCCAACGGGCATGACGTGGCCGACCATCCTGAAGGTGCTTGACGAGTCGCGCGGCAACCCGCGCGGCGACATGCAGTACTCGGCTGGAGACCTGCAGTGCCAACTGCGCGTCATGACGGAGCGGATCGGTGACCTCGGGTTCCCGTTCAATGAGGCGTTGTCGCGTGCAGAGCAGAACCTTGCCGGAGAGCTGCGGGAGATTCGCAACAAGTCGGCGCACCAGAGCCCGTTCAACTTCGATGACACCTACCGCGCACTCGACACGATGGAGCGCCTGCTGCGTGCCGCCGGGCAGCCGGGTCCCGCGGACAAGATCAAGGCTGATCGCGTCGATCTTCAGCGCACTCAGATCGAGTCTGAGACTCGCAAGGATGTGCGTGAAAGCCTGGTCATCGGTGGCCTCGGTGATGTCGAGCTCACCCAGTGGCGTGACGTCCTTCAGCCGCACCCCGACGTCCTGTCTGGACGGTTCAAGGAGTCAGAGTTCGCGGCCAACCTCCACTCCGTCGCTCACGAGACTGGGACGACCTCGCCGGAGTACGGCGATCCGGTCGAGTTCTTCCGCCGTACTTTTCTGACGAACGGTCTCAAGGACCTCCTGACCCAGGCTGCCAGCCGCATCGCTGGCGGAGCCGGATCGCCCGTGATCAATCTGCAGACCACTTTCGGCGGCGGCAAGACGCACTCCATGTTGGCTGTGTGGCACTTGTTCTCAGGCGTGCCGGCAGCATCGCTCCCGCAGGAGGTTCAGGAGATCCTCCACTCGGCGGGTCTCGGTGACGATGCGCGTTCGATCGCACGGGTTGCCATCGTCGGCAACGAGATCGCGGCCGGACAGGCGCGTGACCGGGGCGATGGGATGCTGATTCGCACGCTGTGGGGCGAACTTGCTCGTCAGCTCGGCGGCCGCGAGGCCTACGACATGGTGGCGGCCTCGGATGCCAACAGCACCAGTCCGGGTGACCTCCTCCGTGAACTCCTGGCGAAGTACTCGCCCTGCGTGATCCTTATCGACGAGTGGGTCGCCTACGCGCGCCAGCTCAGCCAGGACGCGCTGCCCGGTGGCACGTTCGAAACGCAGTTCACCTTCGCCCAGGTGCTCACCGAGGCAGTCGCAGCCACCCCAGGCGCGCTGCTTCTTGTGTCGATCCCGGCCAGCGACGTCCGCCGCGAGGACGGCGATGCCGACGCTCCACTCGCCTCGGACCTGGAGACGGGCGGCGAGCACGGCAAGGCCGCCTTGAAGCGGCTTGAGCACGTCGTCGGCCGTGTCGCTCACCAGTGGCACCCGGCATCCGCGCAGGAGTCCTTCGAGATCGTGCGCCGCCGGCTCTTCGAGCAGCCCGACGCTGCAGCCCTGCGCGCCATCAATGCAACTGCTCGCAAGTTCGTCACGTTCTATCGCGACCACATCGGTGAGTTTCCGCGCGACACGACCGAGGTGTCGTATGAGGCTCGGATCAGGTCGGCCTACCCCATCCACCCTGAACTCTTTGCTCGGTTGTACGAGGATTGGTCGACCCTCGAGCGGTTCCAGCGCACGCGAGGGGTCCTGCGACTCATGAGTGCCGTTGTCCACGAGCTCTACGAGGATGGCGACGACTCCGCCCTGATCATGCCGGGCTCTGTGCCGATCTCGGCTCCACCAGTTGTCGGCGAGCTCACGCAGTACGTCGACGTGCACTGGAAGTCCGTGATCGACACAGATGTCGACGGCACGGACAGCCTCCCGTTCCAGATCGACAAGGAGCGTCCGCTCTTCGGTGCCCGGGGGTTGACCCGTCGAATCGCACGCGCCACCTTCCTAGGCTCTGCTGCCACACTTCAGAGTGCCCACAAAGGCGTCGAGCGGAAGCACATCTTCCTCGGTGTGGCGATGCCCGGCGACACCGTCGGCAACTTCGGATCGTCGCTCCAGATGCTCAGCGACCGGGCGTCATACCTGTTCTCCGAGGGAGAGCGTTTCTGGTACGACCTCCAGCCGTCGCTCAACCGCACCGTGAATGAACGTGCAGCGAACCTCCATGACGAGGACATCTGGGCCGAGGTGGTCGCACGGCTGAAGCAGTCGGGCTCGAATTCCGGCGCGGACATTGCCTCGACCATGGTTGCTCCTGAGGACTCCTCGGATGTGCCCGAAGCCGAGTCCGTGCGTCTGGTGCTGGCCCACCCCAAGTACCAGCACAAGAACAAGGACACCGACTCCGCCGCGATCCGATTCGCCCATGACGTCGTCCAATCACGGGGGAGCGGCAACCGTGATCGACGCAACACGCTCGTGTTCCTAGCTCCCGACGATCAGCGGTACGCCGAGCTCGAGTCGGCGATCCGTCAGCACCTGGCGTGGCGCAGCGTCGTACGGGACAAGGACCGCCTGGACCTGACCCAACATCGGGTCGCGCTCGCTACGTCCAAGGTCGACGAGACGAACAAGATCGTCGACCAGCGCATCGCCACCAGTTGGATCTGGGCTCTTCACCCCCGCAACAGGGCAGACGACGAGCCTTTCGTCATCGGCGTGGTGAAAGCCGACGGTGACGAGTCCCGTCTAGCCGTTCGCACAGGCAAGAAGCTTGTCCGGGAGGACATCCTTCGCGTCCAGATCGCGGCCTCGACCGTGCGCTACGACCTCGACTCCAAGCTTCACCGCGTCTGGAATCAGGGCTCGATCCGGGTGGGCGACCTGTGGGACTACTACACGAAGTACCCCTACCTCCCCCGGCTGCGTGACAAGGGCGTCCTGACCGAGGCGATCGCCGATGTCATGACCGACATCTCTTGGGTGCAGACCGGATTCGCGCTGGCGACCGGCTACGACGCAGCTTCCGGCGACTTTGCAGGCCTCGCGATCCCCAATGAGGACGTCTTCGGCAAGGTGGACGACAACACCTACCTTGTCGCGCCCCTCGTCGCGCAGGCGCAGCGTCGACGTGAGATCCCTGACCCGACGCCTTCACCTGACATCCCGGAACCACCAGGTCCGCGACCGCATCCTCAACCGAGCCCTACGCCCGACGTGCGCCTCGTCAGGAACGCGAAGTACCGCGCCCGGTTCGAGGTCGACGCGTCGAAGCCCGAGGCGATGGCCGCGAGCGTCAAGCAGGCCGTCGAGGAGGTTCTGCGGCACGTGGCGGCGGCCGAGGGTGCCGAGAATGTTGAGATCGTCCTCGACGTACGAGCCGAGAACTCGCTCGGCTTCAGCGAAAGCGTCGCACGCACGGTCAAGGAGAACAGCCGGGTCCTGGGCTTCGACGTCAGCGAGTTCGAGGACGTCGAGTGGTGACCGAAGTCGAGGTCGTCGAAACGATCAAACTCAAGCCGGACGCCGGCCTGGTCAAGAGCCTCGGATCCAATCACACCTTCGAGTCAGCGATTGCCGATCTCGTCGACAACTGCATCGACGCTGAAGCGACCCGCATCTCGGTGCGTCTGCTGACCAAGGACGACCGCCTCATCCAGGTGGAAGTTGTCGACAACGGCAAGGGCATGGACTCCGATGCTGCCGACAAGGCAATGACTCTCGGGCATCAACGGGAATACGGCGACAACGACCTTGGGCACTTCGGGGTCGGTCTCAAGGCCGCGTCATTCGGCCAAGGCGACGTGCTCACCGTCTGGTCGAGCAGGTACGGCTCGGTCCCTGTGGGTCGGCGGATCCGGCGTGCCAACTTTTCCAAGGACTTCTCGTGTGAGGTGCTCTCCCCGGATGCTGCGGCAGCCGTCGAAGAGCAGCGCATGAAGCAGATCGACTTCACCTGGGGAACCACTGTTGTCTGGTCTGGGCTCCGTAGCACTTACCACGGCGCCAACGCATCCGAGGCTCGCGAGTGGCTCTCCAAGACGGAGCGGGCCGTGCGTCAACACCTCGGCCTCACGTTCCACCGCCTGATCGAGAAGAATGCAATCGCCATCGACATCTTGGTCGATGAAGCCGAGTACGCCGATGAAGCAATCGGTACGCCCGTCAAGGCGATCGACCCCTTCGGCTACGCCACGTCGGGCCGTCCCGGATATCCAAAGACCATCGTGGCGAAGTCCGGCAGCCATGAGGTCCGGCTCGACTGCCACATTTGGCCCGCCAAGACGGACATCCCGGGCTTCCGGATTCAAGGCAAGTCTGGCGAGAAGTTCCAGGGCTTCTACATCTACAGGAATGATCGGCTCCTGCAGTTGGGCGGCTGGTCTGCAGCAGCGAACCCTTCCGTACAGCGCCAGTTGGCGCGCGTTGTCATCGACGATGCATCGGCTATCGGCAGTCTGCTGACGATGAACCCGGAGAAGTCCGGTCTGCGCGTCGAAGCCAACTTCAAGGACGCGCTTTCCCACGCAAAGGCGTCAGACGGAACGACATTCGACCAGTACCTGCTGGATGCTGAAGACACATACAAGACCGCCAACAAGCGAACCATGAAGCGCCACCCGGTCATCGCACCTGATCGCGGATTCGCGCCGGCAGTGCGGAAGCAGATCGAGGCGGAGCTCGGCTTGATCAAGTCCGATGCCCTGGAGATCCGTTGGACCCGTATGGCGGAGGGCGAGTTCTTCGACGTCGACTTCGGCAACAGCACGTTGCTGCTCAACCAGCGATACCGCTGGTTGTTTGCTCCCCAGGGAGGCAGTCTGAACGACGCACCGCTCGTCAAGGCGCTGATGTTCCTGCTGACCCACCAAATCTTCGAGGGCACCAACCTGGGGCCGAAGGACAAGGACAACCTCGCTCTTTGGCGCGCCATCCTCGGTGCTGCGGTCGAGGCGGAAGAGGAGATGCGCTATGAGTGAGCCATTGAACGACGCACGTCATTACTCGTTGGCGAACGTCGACGCCTTCTGGGCCGCGGGCAACCCTGTCGTGCTGCCGATCAGCGGTACGCCGTCCTGCACTCTCGACGTCAACCCGGTCGGCGGGGCGATCAGACTCACGACACCCTTCACCCCACCCGAGCCGGACGTCGCGAAGTGGCGCAACATCACCTTCAAGCCGGTGGCATCGGACGACGGCGACATGGCCGAGTTGACGGTCTTCGTCGATGACAATCTGCACGGCGCGTACGGCTTGCTGACCAGCATCGCCGATCAAGTGCAACTCGAGCACGAGCCACTGGCCGCAGCGGTTGCTTCCGCCATTGCCAAGCATCGCGGCATGTTCGCAGGCAAGGCGGCACTCAGTCAGGACAAGGAGGTGGGGATGTTCGGCGAGCTCCTGGTCCTCGAGTATCTGATCGGCAAGATCGGAGCCGGCCCCGCAGTCCAGTCATGGCAAGGACCGCTGAATGAGGAGCACGACTTCGTCTTCGGTGACGTGCACCTGGAGGTCAAGACGACCTCGAGCGAGCAACGACGGCACATGATGCACGGCTTCATGCAGCTGGTGCCGCTGCGAGGCATCCCGCTAAGCCTGGTCTCAGTCCAGCTGACGCGAAGCAACCACGACGGAGGCCGGACGCTCTCGCAGATGGTGGCTCAACTTCGTGCCAGGTCGGGCGGCCACCGTCCCAAGGTTGACGCTGCGCTTGAAGCCTGGGGTTGGAAGGACGAAGACGCGGAGTTGTACACGACCTTCTGGACCAAGCGGAACGAGCCACGCGCCTACGACGTCGATGACCGCTTCCCGGCACTCACGCTGGATCGCCTCTCCCAAGTCATCCCGAACCTCAAGGTTGTGTCGGACCTGTCGTACAGAGTGGACGTCACCCACTTCCAGAACCACACGCTGCCGGGCCCCTTGGCCGGCCTCGTCGATGCCCCGGAGTACTCAAAATGACCGTCGCCCCGCTCTCGCAACCGCTCAAGAACCTGATGCAGGGGCTTGGCGAGCAGGCTCCATCTCCCGTGTTGCCCATGCTGTCGCTCTTCGCAAAGCACGAGGTCAGCGAACAGGAGCTGCTTGCGTTCATCGACGCTGCTGAGCCCAACGACCCAGGCATGATCCAGTTGCGGCTCGCGTTGGCCAAGTGGGACGCCAGCGAGGATCTTCGGCTGGACGACTTCCAGGGCAACGAGACTGGATCCGGCAGCGTTGCGCGTCGCGTCGCGGTGGTGAAGGAGCTTGGGCTCAGCGAGGAAGCCGAGGCAGTTCTCCGCGCAAAGATCCCCGTCCACGTCCAGGACATCATCGTCATCACCAAAGAGTTCGAGCCCTGGTATGAAGAGGCACGCCACAAGCGCAGCACGCTCTACTGGGACGACTACGAGAAGTACTTAACCCAAGTCTCGAAGTGGCCGGCCTCATCCATCACCACTCTGGACCAGAGCACGGACGCAGTCGTGGAACGCCTGACTGATCCCACGCGTACAGACATCAAGCCGACCAGAGGGCTAGTGGTCGGCTACGTTCAGAGCGGCAAGACCGCCAATTTCACTGGGGTCATTGCGAAAGCAATCGACTCGGGCTACCGGCTCGTGATCGTCATGACCGGGACCATCGAGATCCTGCGCGCCCAGACACAGCGTCGCATCGACATGGAGCTGATGGGCGTGGAGAACGTCCTGGCGGGGCAGGACCCCAACGACCCCGAAGTCGCCAAGGGGCTGGACTATCAGCAAGACGAGGCATGGCTGGCAGGCAGATTCGTCACGCACACTCAGGCCGCACTCGATCAGCCCGGTGCCGCCCGAATCCGGCGCGTGACCACCCACAAGGGCGACTACAAGAGCCTCCCGCAGGGTATGTCACAGCTCCGCTACGACCGCCTGGACAAGACCAAGCCCCTTAACGCCGCGGAGAACCTGTTCCACACCGACGCCTACGTCGTGATCGTCAAGAAGAACGCAGCTCCGCTGAAGAAGCTCATCAAGGATCTCAAGCCGATGCAGTCGATGCTCAGCGAGCTCCCCGCCCTCATCATCGACGATGAGTCAGACCTTGCCTCGGTCAACACCAAGGACCCGAAGAAGTCCAACGACCGTACGATCATCAACAAGCTGATCACCGAGATCATGGAGATCGTCCCGCGCGCACAGTACGTGGGTTACACGGCAACGCCCTTCGCCAACGTGTTCATCGATCCCGATGACGACACAAACCTGTTTCCCTCGGACTTCGTGCTGTCACTGCCGCGCCCGTCTGACTACATGGGCGTCCAGGACTTTCACGACATCGATCCTGACTGGGAAACCACGCCAAAGATAGTGGAAACATCGAACGAGCTCGCCTTCGTGCGAGCAGTCCAAGGGAATCCGGACCACGATCCCGACCTCTGGAGGGCTGAGCTCAGCGAGGCGCTCGACGCCTGGGTGCTCAGCGGCGCCATCAAGAAGTACCGGGAGGCGAAGACCGGTCGCGTCTACCGCCACCACACCATGCTGGTTCATGAAGAGGTTCGTAACACCGCGCACCTGGACTCGGCTGTCGTCGTACGCAGTATCTGGAACAACGGCAAATTTACATCCGGGGAGGGCTTGGCCCGGCTCCGCAAGCTGTTCGACAACGACTACTCCAAGGTGATGGCTGCGCGTGCAGACGGCGAGCCAGTCCCGACATCATTCGACGAAATCAAGAAGTACGTCGCGGACGCGGTCTCCGAGATGACAAGCGGTGGCGCTGACCCGGTGCTCATCGTCAATTCGGACACCAACATCCAGTCACAGCAGGAGGCGCTCGATTTTGACAAGGGCCGGGTGTGGAGGGTGCTTGTGGGGGGTGCCAAGCTCAGCCGTGGGTTCACCATCGAAGGCCTCACCGTCTCGTACTTCCGACGCAAGGCCGGCCAAGCAGACACGCTGATGCAGGCCGGCAGATGGTTCGGCTTCCGCGAGGGCTACCGCGACCTGGTCCGCTTGTACATCCGACGAGATCACCGAGCCGATCTCTACGAAGCGTTCGAGGCGCTCCTTCTCGATGAAGAGGCATTCCGCGACGAGCTCGGTAAGTACGCCGGTCTCGATGAGGACGGGAAGCCCATCGTTGAGCCGCGGCAGATCCCGCCGCTCGTCAGTCAGCACCTGCCGTGGCTGAAGCCAACCGCTCGAAACAAGATGTTCAACGCGGTGGTGAAGGCGCGCGCTTCGATCGGGGCGTTTCACCAGCTGTCATCCATTCCTCCGCGACCTTCCGAGGTGCCACCGAAGGCGAGGGGCACCGTCGAGGCTCAGCACAAGGCGAACCTCGACAAGGTGGTCCTCCCGCTGCTCAAGCTGGCCGACAAGGCAGAGGTCCTTCCGTACGTCGACTCGGATGGAACGCCCAGGCAGCAGCACGCCCGAGTCGGCCTCATCGACGCGGAGGACTTTCTCGCCTTCTTCGACCAGCTCGCTTGGCATCCGAATTTCCAGAGTGTGATCGATCCCCTTCGGGCGTTCATCTCGACGGCAACCGAAGGAGGCCGGATCAAGGACTGGGCCATCATCTGGCCGCAGCGCGCGACAGCCGGCCGTGAGTTGACGCTCGACGGGCTAGCGGATCCTGCTCCGATTTTCAGGCGCGCCCGCCGCCAGCCGCCCCGCTTCGACTTCACAGGTGAGAACAAGCGCAACATCCTCGCGGCGGAGGCAGTGCCGTCAGGCAAGAACCTGCCCGGCCTCGGGAAGAGTGACACCCGCGGTGTCCTGGTGATCTCTCTGGTGGCCGACCGAGTTGAAACCTCTGAGGCTGATGCGGTCAGTCGTGAGGAGGTTGTGGGAATGATCTCGCTGCGCGTGCCCGACAAGTCGGTCCGGAGCAAACGAGAGCTCATTCAGTACGGCGTTGTGATTGCGAACCAGGCGGAAGCTGTGGCCGTGGACGCGCCCAAGGCCGGGTGACCGATGGACACGATGGCGAATATCGACTTCCTGGAGTTGCGCCCCCGCGTTTGGGGCGATGCCTTTCCTTGGATCGCGGGGAAGGCGTCGAGTGAGGGGGCCACCCAAGATGCGTGGTGGAACGGTTCCATCGACGATGTTGATGCGGCGGCGCGCGGAACACTCATAGGCAAGGTCGTCGAACTCGCCATCGACCACCTTGGAAAGTGGACGATCGGCGAAGTATTTCCTGGACTCGCACCGGACATCGTTCTTGCGATGCTCGAGCTCCCGGTGCGCGCCAAGAACGTTCTCCATCGAGAGCAGCTGCTGCTCACGGCGGATCTGGCTGATCTGTCGGTCGAAGAGCTGCTCGCCTTCCGCAATGCTGGCATCGGGACCGTCAGGTCGATTCTGCGACAGCTCGCTGAGCTGTCCACCTCTCTTCCGCAGGCCTCCGCTCCGCTGCAGTCTTCCGGTGAGATCGAGACCGCAGCTCCTTCGAACGCGTGGCTGGGCGATCTCATCCGGGACCTCGAGACCCTCGCAGAGTGGAACCTCAGCCTCGGACGCGCTGACAGTGGCATCCTGGGGGAGCTCCCACTAGGAGCTCCGGCGGATGCGATCGCCGCGCGCAAGAGACTGCTCGCACTGAGCGCCGGCGATGTCCTCCCATCGCATGAGGTCAACGTGGCCGACGCGCTTGAAGCCGCGATCTACGGGTTGGATCAGCGGTACCAGAAGATCCTGCGGGATCGTGTGTTTGCCTGGGATCCCCTGACCCTCGAGGAGCTTGGTCAGGAATTCGGGGTGACTCGCGAGCGTGTGAGACAACTCGAGGTAAAGGCTCGCGCCAAGCTCAACGATCTCGTCACCGAGGCCAACTCCGTCGGGTGTGCCGCGGACTTCGTTCGCACGCAGATTCGCGGCGTCCGCCCGCTCCAAGAGCTGCTCGATCAGGCACCCGCGCTGGCCCACGAAGTGGTCACCGTGGGTCAGCCAACGTGGAGGGTCATCGACGTCTTGGACGACGCTTATGAGATTGCTGACGGTTGGTGTGCCGAGCCAGGCTTCGATGCTGCACGCCGAGACACGGCGGTCTTCCTCGACGAGATCGCAGACAACCATGGTGTGGTGCGGCTCGGTGAGGTCACACTCGCGGACGATGAGGCCGGCAGCCTGCCGTGGCTGAAGGACTGGTTGTCCTATCTGGGTTATGAGGTGCGAGACGAGTTTGTTCTTCTGAGGTCGGCGTCCCTGAACGACCTGGCCGCGGCGATCCTCTCGATGGAGGGCTCCCCTTTGACCTTCGACGACCTCCACCAGAGAGTGGGACGAGGTGCACCAGGCAGCCTACGAAACCAGATCAGCACAGATCCGACCTTCACGAAGGTAGACCGTGAACACGTAGCGCTCGCGGAGTGGGGACTGGATGGCTACACCAACATCCGCGGTGAGATTGGCAAGCTGCTTGATCAGGCGGGCGGTGAACTCCCCCTCGCTTCAGTGGTCGATTCCTTAGTCGACAGGTTTGCGGTGTCGCCCAACTCGGTCGCGGCCTACGCTGCGGGTCCGCCGTACCAACTGGTGAACGGCACGGTCAGGAACTACAGCGGGCAACTGGCCGGCAGTGGGAAGAACCCAGCAAAGGTGCAGGGTTACTACCGCCGAGGAGATGACTGGCTCTACCGCACGACTGTCACGTTCGACCACCTCCGGGGAAGTGGATGGCCGGCCTCGACTGCGTTGGCCACCATTTTGGGCATGTCGCACGGAGAGAAGGTGGAAGCCCCGTCGCGGCTGGGGCCACAAGCGTTCTCCTACAAGACTCACCAGCCGTCCTACGGCAGCATCAGACGGTTCCTGGAAGACATGGATCTTGGCATCGGCGACGAGATTTTCTGCGTGTTCAAGAGTGACGGGTCGTTCGATGTTGAGCGGCTGCCTGAGCCGCCGGCCGACAAAATGGCACAAGCGCTCCGCTTGGTGGGTGCCGACCTGACATTGGACGTCCAGGAGGCGATCGAAGCACTTGGTGCTGCCATCAAGTTCGCCTCTGGGGCGGACATCGGTTCGATCGCTGAGGGCTACAGGGCGCGTCGTGAGCAGCAGATCCACGACTTGATCCTGGGTGTGGAACCTCCGCTGAACGCATGAGGGCGGCTTTCGCCGGCTTGCGCGGCGCACGGTTCGAGGCAGTGACTGTGGCGTAGCGGACCTCACGGCGACGGCATCGAGCGGACTTGATACTGCGTGCCGACGGTCCGCGCGGCATGCAGCTCCGCGCGGCGTCGCGCATGAGGAGAGCCGGCGGGCAGCACCGACACGAAGGCCACGTCGTCGGTCCCCACGATGAAGTCCCAACCCGCTCCGGGCAGGGCCTCCATCAGCGCGCTCGCGGCGGATCCATCAGCCGTCAGCTCGTCGCGAAGGGCTTCGCGCGCGGCGTGCCACTTCATGGCTTCCTCGGGTGAAACGGTCCCTCGAACCTGAGCAACAGCGATGACCTCCCCTGACCGTGGCGATATCCATTCCATGGCAAGACTCGCAGCTTGGCCTGCGATCAAGACATCGGCCGGCGTGCCACCGGTGTCGTTCTCCGCCAGACTGGTGTAAAGGGCAGGGTCGACTGCTTCCGGCTCCCGCCCAGGCCGCATTCGTACCGTCACCAGAGATGCGGGCTGGTTATCGTCGGGCGCCACCTCGAGCGTGACGAGCGTGTAGTCCTCGCTCTCACGGTCGTCCTCGAGGAGCACGCCTTGGGCGAGCGCGCCGCCGTACTCGGCTTCGACGGTCTCGACGAGGGCAGCCAAGAGCGGGTGGCCTGGCGCCAGCAGCTCTGGCGGCACGAAGGAAGCCGCTGGACCGGTCAGGGGCTCGAAGGTGATCACGTCGTAGCGGTGACGTACGCCGCTGCCCGATGAGGCGCGCACGCGTTCGGGCACATGACGGACCTGCCACATGTCGCCGCGAGGAACGATGTCTCCGTGCATTCGCGAGAGCGCGGTGAGCGTGAAGTCGCGGACCACGTCCGGCTGAAAGCTTGCAGCGCGAGCCAGCTCCATTTCGCGGCGGAGAGCCGTGAGTTCCTCGGCGGTCAGCGTGCTGACGGAAGCAGCGCGCTCTCGGACGGCTGACTCCAAGTCGGTGGAGACCCTTCCCAGGGCGGAGTCGATCTCGGCGTCCGGCGCCCCTTCCAGTGCCCGCGCGAGGAGTTGTCCGAGGCTCGCGTCTGTCAGCACCTGGCCGAGGACGTCGAAGACCTGGTCGCCCAATGCATCGCGCTGCACCTCGAGCTTGGTGAGGAGCGTTTGGAAGACGTTGCCTTCGCGAGTGTCTACCGCCACGAGGTTCCAGAGGTGGCAAACGTGCCGCTGGCCGATGCGGTGGATGCGACCGAAACGCTGCTCGAGGCGATTGGGATTCCAGGGGATGTCGTAGTTGACCATGAGGTGAGCAACCTGCAGGTTCACACCCTCACCTGCCGCATCCGTGGCCAGCAGGATCGAGCTGTGGGGATCTTGCGTGA
Organism: Nocardioides sp. P5_E3; assembly: GCF_054049275.1. Lineage (NCBI taxonomy): Bacteria > Bacillati > Actinomycetota > Actinomycetes > Propionibacteriales > Nocardioidaceae > Nocardioides > Nocardioides sp. P5_E3. The sequence goes on along the minus strand of NZ_JBFUMR010000016.1, from coordinate 68,093 downwards.
AGTTGACTTGGGCGAGCCGCCGATCGCCCCTGCTGATCGCTCCGTGAATGACCTCGACGCCCGTCGATGGAGGCAACAGCTCGAACAGCCGTTGTTCGAGGTATTCGAGGGTGTCGCGGTGTTCGGTGAAGATAATGATCTTGCGCCGCGCGCCGGTCTCGTCGTACATCTCGGCACTGGTCAGCAGCCCAGCGAGAGCTTCCCACTTGGCGTCCACGCGTGCAGCCCGCACGGCCTCGGCCTTGTGCACCAGACGCTCGAGGATCGCGATCTCGGTCTCGAGCTCCTCGATGGTCCGCGCTGCTGTCGCCACGGACGCGGTGTTGTCCTCATAGGACTCGGCATCGGCGGGACTCAGCTCGTCGACGTCGGGGACCTGCAATCCGAGACTCGCCGCCAACGCTCCTGCGAGCCGCTCATCCGAGTCCCGCACTCGTTGGGCCTCCGCGTGCAACCGTTCGCGCCGCCGGGTCAGAGATCGCAGGATTGCCTCAGGCGAGGAGGCCAGGCGGCGCTGGAGGACGAGCAGCGCGAAACCCACCGTTCGCTTCGTGTCGTCGCCCGAGACCTTGTTCATCTCCTCTCGCACGTACTCGCTGACGTCCTCGTAGAGGTCGTGCTCGAGGCCCGAGAGGCGGTACGCGACGGTGCTCGCGCGGCGTTCGGGAAAGAGCCGCGACCCGTCGAGGTGGACCAGCTGCTCCTTCACAAGCCGTCGCATCAGACCGGCTTGGGTCGCGTCTGCGACGTCCTCCTCGCGATTGGCGTCACGAAGGAGGGAAAGGAACAGCTGGAACTCCTCCTCCTTACCGTTGTGTGGCGTGGCCGTCATCAGCAGCAGGTTGGGACAGGCATCGCGCAGCAACTCGCCGAACTCGAAGCGCTTGGACTTGATCAGCTTGCTGCCCCACGAACGAGCCGTGAGCTTGTGGGCCTCGTCGACCACCGCCAGGTCATACGTCGAGCCGGCGACGAGGTCCGTGAGCCGCGGATTGCGGGCGAACTGGTCCAGCCTCACGATCAGGAACGGGAGCTGGAGCAGGGGATCCTCATCTTGGGAGCGGTTGTTAAGCAGTGAGGCGTCGAAGACCTCGAAGTGCAGTCCGAACTTTTGGCTCAGCTCGTCCTGCCACTGGTCGGCCAGGCTCCCCGGCACGACGACCAGGCAACGTCTTACCCATCCGCGGGCCATCGCCTCCTTGATGTAGAGCCCCGCCATCACGGTTTTTCCAGCGCCAGGGTCGTCCGCAAGAAGGAACCTCTGCGGATGCGCACGCAGTAGGTGGTCGTAAACGGCCTGAACCTGGTGAGGCAGGGGTTCGACGTTCGAGGTCGAAACCGCGAGGAGGGGGTTAAGCGCGTGTGCGTGCCTGATCCGTAGGGCTTCGATCGCCAGGTTGAACTGGTCGACGTCAGCGTCGAGGGTGACGGAACTCGTCACCGGCACCAGCCGACTCAGGTCCTCCTCCGACAGCATCCGCGTCTCCACGAAACCGAGGTCTCCGCGGAAGCGCAGGTAGGCCCCGGATCCCACCGGAGTGATGTCGAGGATCTCGACGGCTTCTCCCGGCGTCAGACCTTGAACGCGGGACCCCACAGGAAGTCGCGAGAAGAGGTTGCTCACCTGAGCCTGCTCCGTTCATCCGCGGCTGTCTGCTCAAGAGGATATAAACGGTGAGGAGAGTAGGGGGTCGAATGAGTCGGATCATGCTCCTGTCGGGGGTGCACCTGGACCGAGCCTGGCCGGACCTGGGCAGCGAATTTGGCCGAGTCCTGCGTGACTGGTCGCGAGAGGCTCTCGTCAGATCCGTCGAGCAGGCGCGAGAGCATCAGGCGAGCGCCCTCGTCGTAGTGGGCGGCTTGATGGACCGCTCGACGGTGCTCCCGGACACCGTGGAGTTCGCCGCCACCGTGTTGGGATCCTTTCCTGGCCCCGTCGTCGTGGCGCCGGGACCAACCGATTGGATCGGAGACGGCGGGCCCTACGAGCTCGGGGGCTGGCCGCCCAATGTCCACATCTGGACCAAGGCCGCCTTCGACCCTGCGCCCTCGCTGCCCAACGTGTGGGGCAGCGCATGGACCGGGCCTGCCAGCCGCGCGCCCCGACCCGCTGATGACGAGCGGGACGGAGAGCTCCGCATCTGGGTGCGCGCATCGCTGCCTGAGGGCGACCTCCTGGGGCGGGACCAGGACCGGATCGTCTCGAGCGGCGTTCCTGGTCGTGATCGGCTGGTGGTTGTGCCGGACCTGGTGCACCAGCCCGGCGAGGCAGGAGGTGCGGTGCTCCTCATCGACGTGGAGGAGGGCTTGGTCGACGTCGACACCATCGGGCTGCCGGGGCAGCCCGGCGCGCTCGTGGAGCTCGACGTCTCGGGCCGGGTGACGCAGGAGGAGTTCGAGGCGGATTTCAAGGCCGCATGCGTCGGCGAGGGACCGGTGCTTCTTCGTCTGGCGGGTGAGTTGGCCGCGCCGATACTGCTGCCGGGTTTCGGAGGGCCCGACGTCCCACCCGACGTGAGCGTCGACCTGAGCGGATTGCGCTACGCCGTCGAGGTGCCAGAAGCAGCCGACCGCAGCACGCGTGCCGAGTTCCTCCGCGCGATGGCGCTGACGCGCGGAGATGAGCGAGAACGTCACCAGACCACGGCGCTGGGCCTGGTGGCCTTGAGTGCCTCGGCGACAGGGTCCTGACATGCGTATCGATGAAGTGCGGGGGGCCGCTTTCGGTCCGTTCCGCGGAGCTTCGCTGAGGCTCGGCCCAGGGTTGAACGTCGTACACGGGCCGAATGAGGCCGGAAAGTCCAGCTGGTTCGCAGCGACGTACGCCGGCCTGGCGGGACGCCGCAAGGCCAGGGGACGAGGCACGCTGGGCCAGGCGGAGTTCCGCAACAGGCACAAGCCGTGGTCCGGGTCGCAGTGGAGTGCGGGGGTGACGGTGACACTCGACGACGGGCTGGTCCTGGCACTCGAGCACGATCTCAACAAGGGGGAGTCCCGCATCGTCGACTCCCAGACCGGACGGGTAGTCCCCGTGAGCGAACTGGCCAAGCGCCTAGGCGTCGACCTGACGACCGAGTCGACCCTCGACGGCACTCGACTCCTGGGCCTCAACCGCGACTCCGCCCGCGCCACCATCTTCACCGGTCAGGCAGACGTGTTGCGGGTCCTGGAGGACGCCGGTCAGCTCCAGGAGTTTCTCGAGCGAGCAGCAACTAGCGAAGTCGCTGATGCGACTGCCGAAGGAGCGTTGACCTGGCTGAGCGAGTTGCGTAGCGAGCTCGTGGGCTCCGAACACGTCGGCAAGAAGCCGTTGCGCAGCCGCGCCGAGAGACTCGAGCAGGCGCGCGCGCTCAGCGGCGAGCATCGCGACCAGCTGATCCGGCTCCTCGGGATCATCGGCGAGCGTCAGGCGATCGGTGAGGTACTCAAGCAGGCGAAGGACGATGTCGATCGCGCCGACCGAATGAAACGTTGGACCGACATCCATTCGCTCAAGCAACGACTCGCCCAGGCGGAGCAGCTCTCTGCCCAGCTCGACCTGTCGGGGAGCTCGGCCTCAGACATCGACGAGGACCGGATCCGCGCTGCGACGATGATCCTGGGCGCCTTCGACTCCGGCGTGGACGCGCAGCCGCTCCCCGAGGGGCCGAGCGCGACGGACCTGGAAGCAGAGATCGCTGCGCTGCCGGATCACCCTGAGGGAGATCTCGAGCCCCGCAGGGAGGTGCTCGATGCACGCGACGCACTAGCCCGAGCAACAACTGCGCTCCAGACCCACGCTGGCGCGGCTCAGGAGACCGACACTACTGCTCCCGATCTCGATCTCAGTGCCGACGAGCTCCGCTCCATGGCTGATGTTCTTGAGTTGCCGTCCCCTGTTGTCGAGCCCGAGTTGACGGATGAGCTGGCGGCGCTTCGCGCTCAGGACGAGAGCGCGGCGGCGCTCTATCGGGACGCCCAAGCGGAGTACGAGGCAGGCATCCAGCGAAACGAGCAGCTCCGCCTCGCCCACACCCAAGCGGTCGAGCAACACGCGGCATTGGTTGCGGAGTTCGAGCGGGCCCAGAGTGAGAACGCGCAGCGACAGGCAGCTGCGAGGGAAGCCGCCGCAAGTCAAACCGGGGCTGTCAAGAGGCGGGGCATGCTCATCGCTGGCGGCGGGGTCGTGCTCCTCCTCGCCGGCATCGTGCTCGTCGTGTCCGGCCAGCTTGGCGTCGGTGGTGTCGTGGCACTGCTCGGCGGCGCGGTGCTGGTCGTAGGTCTGCTGGCCGGTCGACGTACAACGCCTGATGACACCTCGGGCAGTCCGGAAGAACATTTACCGGTGCCGCCACGTCAGCCTGAGCTCCCCCAGCTCGAGCAGATCAGCCCACCGGTGGCGCCAGTGACCAACCCTCGCGTCATGGAACTGCAGGTGGCGCTGAGGGCGCAGGAGAACGCCTTGCGCCAGCACGAAGAGCAGGTCGAGCGAGCGCGATCCCAACTACGCGAACGATCGCTGGCGGCAGATCCAGGTCAACTGCGTCGGCTCGCCCGGTTGATGGACGACGCTGCTGCAGCGCTGGCCCGTCGACGCCATCACGAACAGCTGGGACAGTCGATGCGATCCCAGCGCGACGGTGCCGCGCGTGAGCTCGCTCACTCGATGGGGCACGACGTGGGTGAGGAGATCACTGACGAAGACGTCCAACGGCTGCACCGGGCTGTCGACGACTACGTGCAGGCATGCCGCGGGCGGGCGGTCACCGCCCAGAGGGCCCATCGTCGCGCCGACCTGGCCGCTGCGCTGGAACAGCGCAAACAGCTGGAGCACGACCGAGCCGCAGCCGCCGCGGAGCGGTCGCGTCAGGTCCGGGCGGTCGTGGAGTTCGTGAGGAGCCTCGGAGAGGGAGCCGAGGAGCTCCCTGTGGACCAAGCAGCGCTGCGACTTCGGGAGTGGCTCGCGCAGCAGCAGGTGGGTCGCACTGAGCATGCGGCTCGTGCCGAAATCATCGCGCGACTCGACCAGTTGTTGGACGGGCGAGACCTTGGGGACTGGCAACGAGAGCTAGACACGCTCATCGAAGGCGCCGGTCCTGAACCCGACGACATTCCCGCCGACGTTGAAGGGCTCCGGTCCCAGGTCGCGGCGCGACACGAGCTCGTGCTCAGTCGGGCCGGGGCCCTGGCCGGCCAGCAGGAGCAACTGAGCCGCAGTTTGGGCTCTGTGGCCGAGGCTGTCGAGGAAGAGGCGGCGGCCGAGCGTGCCCTGGCCGAAGTGCGGACGCTTCGGACATGCATCGATGCTGCAGCGGCGCAGCTCAATCTGGCCAAGGACCGGGCCCACGCGAACATCGCTCCTGCTCTCGAAGCGAAGGTTCGTCCGCTTTTGCCCCGCGTTACACAGGGTCGCTACCTCGACGTCATGGTTGACCCTTCTGACCTCACTGTGAAGGTCACCGAAGCCTCCGGAGCCGTGCGTGAGGCGCGACTGCTGTCGCAAGGGACGATGGAACAGATCTTCCTGCTGCTCCGCATCGCTTTGGCACAAGTCCTCGCCAGTGGCCATGAGACTGCGCCGCTGATCCTCGATGACGTCACTGTGCAGTCGGACCAGGAACGCACCGTTGCGATCATGGAGATGCTGCGCGAACTGAGTGCTGACTGTCAGGTCGTGGTCTTCACCCAGGAGCAGGAGGTCATCGACTGGGCGAGCGCAAACCTGACAAACGACCGGGACAAGGTTCTTGCGCTCGCAGAGGGCCAGGCCCAGTCGTGACCGCCGATGAGGGCTTGGCATCGTTTCGAGAAGTGATGAGAGCTCTCGGATACACAGTCAACGACGAAGAAGATGTCGCCGACATCATCGAGGACTACGTGCTCGGTTACCTCGAGGAAGACCTGGGCATGGGCTTGTTTGTGAACCTCACCGAAGGCGATGGCTGGGATGAGCTGTCACTACGGGCCAAGCTGTCCTTCTACACCGAAGATACTGTGGACATGTGGGTCCTCGAGACGCCTGTTTCCGTCCATGAGTTCCACAAGTACCTCGACGAGCTGGACCTCCGGGTCGCTCGCAAGCGACTCATCCTCGAACTGCCGCCCCCAGAGGAGGCGACCGAACCTTGCATTGACGAGCCGCCGCAACCGCCCGTCGAGATTCTGGCGCTCTTGTTCGGGTCTACCGCGAATGAGGTCGTGTCTGAACTCGGGGATGACTGGCAGGCGGTTCGTTCCGAGGGGATGGGGTCAGAGAGCAAGCCGGACCGGTATCTCCTATGGGACGCCCGGCTCGTGGTCGGTATCGACGACCAGTACGTTCATGTCTTTGCGCCCACAGGTGCCCCGGAAGACGTCGACAGCCCGGACGTGGTCGTGTGGTTCGAACTGGGCGAACACGCCACCGTGGGGCTTTCCACCTTCGCCTCCATGTTGAGGAGCGTGAGTGTTTAGACCGGGCGGCAAGTTCAGTAGATCTCCGTGGCAGTTGTCGACCCCGCGTGTCCCTCAGGGAGGTGTCATCTCACCTCGGCTGGTCAACTCCTCGACCGCTCGCTGGCAGCCGGATTGCCAGTGACCTTGCCCGTCCTGGAACGAGACTGTCGGCGTTTCGCCGCAGGTGGAGAGACCGTGCCAGGAGCATCGCCCGGACTGCGCAACCGTTCCGGGACGGTGATGCCTCGCGTCGAAGAGAAGTGGCTCGATCATGGCTGCCTCCTATCGAGATGACGACTGGATACGACAGTGTCGTCGGTCGCCGTGAGCAGGGCTGACGGAAGATCAGGGTCTGACTGGGCGGGAAGCAGGGCGATACCCGCGTCCTCGTATGCCGCGGCGGGGTCGGGTCGCTTGTGTGCATACCCCTTCACCCTCAGCTCCGCATCCTCCTCCTTCGTGACCCACGCGATCCACATGTGGTCGTCGATCACTTCGAGCACCTCGGCAGTCGATTGCGCTGAACCGAGCCTGTGGACGAACCACGAGATCGGCGTCATGTGCTCGTAGGTGAAGATCTTGTAAGCGTCGATCTTCTTCTGGGAGTGCCAGGTCGCAGCCAATAGGTCGACGTCCATCGATCTTGCGATCTCGGAGGCAGCCTCGCTGATGCGTGGCAGGCGCGCAGCGGGCACCAAGATGTCGCACAGCTTGCGGAGCTCGATGCTGGTCGACTCCCGCAGCCTGCTTCGCTGGTGGCCATTCAGGTCTAGATCGTGCAATGCGTGGCACTTGTGCAGTAGCCCAGCTGTGAAGGGCTCGACGAGCGAGGCGAAGTATGGAGTAGCCATGGTCACCACCTAGGTCCGTGTGCAGTCGAGTCGATCATCTATCGGCTCTTCTCTCTAGCGATTGATTCGGACCCCCGTCGCACAGTACGGATACCCGACGCCGACGAAGGAGGAGAGATGGCCGAGCGGATCGCACTGTCACTCAATCCCGACTTCGCGTCGGGCCGGTGGGCCTGGAGCCTCATGGGGGAGAGCTTCGGGTCCACCGGGTCGGTCCGGGCGCACGGCCGGGAGGACGCCGTCGTGTGCGCCCTGGCGGCTGCCTACCCCGCCCTGCAGCGGGCAGTCCCGGTCGAGGTCGTCGTCTCCTTGCCGCCGACCGCACAGCTGTGGTCGTGCGCCGCCGAGGTCTCGGCGCTCTTCGCCGGCGTGACGCTGATGCCCTACACCGAGACGGACTCGACGCTGCGCTCCGCCGCCATGCGGGCACTCAACCCGTCGCCGCCCTTCGTGGCCCCGCCGGCGGACGCTCTCACCGTTGCCACCGACGGCTCGGCGACCCGTGGCCGCATCGGCTGGGGCTGGCTGGCCGAGGACGGACGGCACGGCCACGGCACCGAGGCACCGTCGACCAGGCTGTGCGTCCGGCGCAAGCACCCGGTGCTCGCCGAGCTCCGCGCCATCTCCGAGGCCATCACAGCGCTGCCCCACCGGGACCTCGTGATCCGCACCGACTGCCGGCCGGCGATCTCACTGGTCGAGGAGTGGATGGGCGGCGGTGACCGAGTGCCCGACGGCTACGTCGCGACCCACCACACCGCGGTCAAGCGCGGCGGGCTGCTGTGGATGCAGGAGCAGGTCCGCACGCAGGCGCCCCGACTCGACATCGGCTGGGTGCGCGGCCACGCCGGCGACCCGCTCAACGAGGGAGCCGACTCCCTGGCCAAGCTCGCCCGCCGCGCCGCCGAGGGCACCTGGGGGTTCACCGCCGCCGACGTACCCCAACGGGCCCGCGAGATCGCCGGCGCCTTCACCACCGCACACCAGACCACTCAGTCCCCCACCGCGGCCTGAGCTCCCTGACGATCCCTGGAGGATCCCATGAAGATCAACGCACTGCTCGACGTCAACGTCGTGGCCCACGAGGCCGAGGACGAGGTCGCCGTGCTCCTCGAGCTCGAGGCCCCGGCGGCGCTCGCCGACGCCACTCGCCCGCAGGCCTCGCTGCAGGTGGTCCTCGACCGCTCCGGGTCGATGCACGGAGCGCCTCTCGAGGGCGCCAAGAAGGCCCTCGTCGCACTGGTCCGTCGGCTCGAGCCGACCGACAACTTCGGGCTGGTCACCTTCGACGACTCCGCCCAGGTAGTCGTCCCCGCAGGTCCACTCACGGACAAGGAGGCCGTGATCGCGCAGATCCAGGGCGTGCGCGCCGGTGGCTCGACCGACCTCTCGGCCGGCTTCCTCCGGGGCCTGCGCGAGATCCGGCGCGTGATGCCCGTCGCGGGCGGCAAGCGGAGCAGCGGCACTGTCCTCGTCATCTCCGACGGCCACGTCAACGCAGGCATCAAGGACGTCGACGAGTTCGCCTCCGTGACCTCCAAGGCCTACGCCGACAACATCGTCACCTCGACCCTGGGCTACGGACGCGGGTATGACGAGACCCTGCTCACCGCGCTCGCACGGTCCGGCTGCGGCAACCACGTCTTCGCCGACGACCCCGATGCGGCCGGTGCCGCCATCGCCGGCGAGGTCGACGGTCTGCTCAACAAGGTCGTGCAGGCGCTGTCGTTGACGGTGCGTTTCGAGCCGGCCGTGGAGTTCCTGCGGCTCTACAACGATTTGCCCGCCCAGCAGATCGGCGACGGCCAGGTGATGATCGAGCTCGGCGACCTCTTCAGCGAGGAGACCCGCAAGGTCCTGCTCAAGCTGAAGGTTCCCGCGCTCAGCCAGCTCGGCCTGGCCCGGGTAGCCACCCTGGAGCTGGCGTACGTCGAGCTGCCCGGCCTGGTCGAGCAGGTCGTGTCCCTGCCCATCACAGTCAACGTGGTGCCCGGCGACGAGGCCGCCGGCCGGGTGCCCCACCCCAGCGTGCACTCCGAGGTGCTCTTCCAGGAGGCGCAGGACGTCAAGCGCCGGGCGTCCGAGGCGTTCGAGCACGGCATGTTCGACGTGGGCCAACGGCTGATCGGCGAGACCAAGGAGCGGCTGGCGCGCTCCTTCGAGGTCGCCCCGGAGAGCCTCAAGCCCGAGATCCGGGTCGAGCTCGACGAGGTGTCCCGCATGGAGCGGATCGGCCTCGACAGCGGCCCGACGGGCGCCCCGATGATGTCCAAGATGTCCCGCGACTCCTACCACCGGATGAACCGCAAGCGCGGCCGGAGAGTCGACCCCGATCAGGACGGCCGCTGACGGCGTACCCGACCGAATTCACCCGCGCCCGACCGATTCGGGGCACGATGGTCGGCGTACAGGCAGCCGAGCGGGGGAGACGCCATGCCACCAGGACCGAGTCCGGTCAAGGCGATGCAGCGACTGGCTCGCATCCTGGCGGTCCTCGACGATGCTGGTGTCGTCGGCGCGACCACGGACCGACTGCTCGAGGTTGCCGGGTACGGCGGACAGGCCGCACCGCAGGACCAGCTGAGCCTGGACCTCCGCAACCTGAAGACACAGGGCTGGCAGATCGAGAACCTGAATCCCAAGGGCGAGTCAGGCCGCTACCGGATGGTTAGCGGCGACAACCGCCTCCACGTGAAACTGTCACCGACCCAACTGGCCGCCCTCCAGCGTGCGGTCCTTCTTGCGGAGCGGGACGACCTCGCCAAGCGCCTCGGCGTCAGTCCTGCCACCCTCTCCGAGGGGATCGGCAGCATCCAGATCCGCAAGCCGAAGGGCGACAAGCTGTCCCTGGCGCTGCAGTCGGTGCAGCTGCGCAGCCGGATCCGGTTCACCTACAAGGGGACTCCGCGACTGGTGCACCCCGGGACGGTCCGCTTCCAGAACTACAAGTGGTATCTCAGCGGCGTCGAGGACGGGGCCGACCTCGTCAAGCACTTCGTCGTCAGCGAGATGAGCCACATCGCGCTGGACCGGCCGGGGACTGCCGCCGAGGTGCCCTCGGTCAGACGCATCCCCCTGCATCCGCTCAGGTGGCAGGTCGACGCGCCCACGCACATCACACTCCGCACGACGGCTGACTTCGTCCCCGACGTCGTCCGTTGGCTCGACGCGCCCGACTCCCAGGTCGAGCGCGATGGCGCAGTCGACCTCACCTACACCGTCACCCACCGACAGGCGTTCCGCGCCCGGCTCTACGTCCTCGGACCACGGGTCACCATTGCCGAGGGCGCCGAGCTGTACGACGAGATGCTCGCCGAGCTGCGCACGATGGCAGGGCTGTGATGGCGGGCCCGAAGTTCCTCCAGCGCCTCGCGCGCCTGCCCGAGGTCATCAACCTCCTGAGTGCCTACCCCGACGGACTGAGCCTGCGCAGGTTGGCGGGGCAGTTCGGGGTGGACGAGGAGACCATGCGCGAGGACCTTGTCACCTACCTCGAGCTGGAGTCCTGGGGATGGTCGTTCGACATCTTCCGCAAGCCCGCGCTGGAGTTCGTCCAGCCCGAGGGGGACGACGACCCGTCGGACGGCACCGCGCGCACCGTCGTACGGATCGTCCCGGACGCCACCCCCGGGATCGGAGCGGAGCACCTCTCTGCCGGAGACCTCGCCACCCTCTACACCGCCGGCACCGCGCTGCTGGAGGTTGACCCGGACGACGAGGACCTGGCCGGAGCACTCGCCGTGATCGCGGAGACGATGTACGGCGAGGCAGCCGCAACGCCGTACGTCGGCGACTGGACCCGTCACGTCAAGGACCTGCAGGACGCCCAGGAGCAGCGCCGCAGGGTCCGGATCGTCTACTCGCGTGCGTGGCGCCCCGGGGTGACCGATCGGGTCGTCGAGCCGCTGCGGTTGGTCCAGACGCGTCGGGGGTGGGAGGTCGACGCCGGGCCGGTCGGGCCGGAGGGCAACCTGCGCACCTTCCTGCTCTCCAACATCCGGTTGGTCGAGGTGCTCGACGAGGGCTTCGAGCCTCCGTCTGGCCTGGCGTTGTTGCTCGCGAAGCAGCGCGCGACCTCGACCGTCCGGATGGAGCTTGCCCAGGACGCCCGCTGGGCGGCTCGTCAGCACGCCGAGAGTGTCACCGTCGTCGGAGAGGACGAGGAGACCTTCACCGCCGACCTGGAGCTGCTGGCTCCCGTGGGGGAGCGGGTGGGTCTGATCATGCTGGCGAGTGGGCCGTCGACCCGCGTGATCTCACCGGGCGCGGTCCTGCCGGAGGCGATGGGGCTCGTCAAGGAGCTAATTGCCCACCAAGAATCCGCCGGCCGCCCAACGGCCTGACGGTCGACCTCACCACTCGGGCATGACCGGCTCGCCGCAGTTCGGGCAGCTCATCTGGTCGGCGCTGTCACCCTCGGGGACCTCACCCGTTGACGTGCAGTACTCGCAGATCCACTTGGCTATGGTCCGACGCTAGGTCACGTCAGTACGCCGCGTCAGCCCTTGGCGTCGAGCCTAGCGAGGTGGCTGTCCAGGATCGCCTGGATCTGCCTCACCTCCGGTGAGTCGGCGTCGAAGCCACACGCGGCCAGCAGACGCGCTCGCGCAGGGACGTACTTGCGCGCCATGAGGTCGCTCGCCTTGTCGGGATCTTTCGCGGCCAGGGCAGGGTTGCAGGTGATGTTCCAAGCGTTGTCGACAAGCTTGACCAGGCGACCGAGCGGGTGGGCACAGGCGCGGGAGATCAGCTCCTCGTAGGGCTCGTCTGCCTTCCCCTTTGACACGGACTCGACCGCTTCGACGATGGGCTCCAGGATCCCCCGCTCGCGCAGGTCTTCAGCGGTGAGGGGAGTGTCCTCGATGACGTCGTGTAGCCATCCGGCGGCCGCGACCTCCGGGCCGAACACGGCTGCTGCCTCGGCGATCGGCCGAAGGTGTGCGTCGTAGTAGTCCCGTCCGAGCTTGTCCCGTTGTGTCGCGTGCGCCTCAAGGGCGATCTCGCGTGACTGCTCCAACGCATTCCTTCTTTCAACTGATGCTCCGATGTGGACGCTACGGGCCGTCGTGACATCTGCGTAGCGGTTTGCGCCAGAAGGGAGACGAACGCTGGGGAGGGTCGGAATACTCCGACCATGACGCAACCTAGAGGACACGTCTTCGTGGTCCTGGGCCGAATCGAGTCCGTTGTGCACGACGTGGCAGTCGTGCCGACCTCGGACGGGTTCGAGTTTCGCCACTACTGGGGTGAACTGGTCGGGGACCATGCCCATCAACACAAGCCGGCCGGCTGGCCGGACCGGGGTTTCGGGCCCAGCAGAGTCGACCCCCGGTTGTGGTTCATCAGCGTGAGCGCAGACCGCGACTCGCGATTGAGGGTGATCCGGGAACGCATTGCCCGAGTCATTCGCGGAATCGTCGCTCAAGGTGTCCAGCCGGGCGCCAACCGAGAGAAGCCTCTGATCGCCCTTCCAATCATTGGCACTGGCGGTGGTGGATTGGACCGGCGGCGCGGCGAGGTCATCCGCGTGCAGCTCTCCGTATGCGCCGAGCTGGCAGCAGAGCACCAGGTCGACATCGCGATCATCACCCCGGATCGCGCGGCGCACGCGGCCGCGCAGTACCTGCGTACACAGTCCCGCTCGCCAGCGAACTGGAACCTCTCGCACGAGCTCCTCACCGAGGCAAAGCGGCTAGGAACGCTGGCCAGTACCGGTCAGCTGGCCCTCTTCGTAGGGGCAGGCGTCAGCATCCCTGCTGGACTCCCGTCATGGGACGACCTCATCAAAGAGCTCTCCGATGGCCGTCTGGAGGCCAAGGAGTCCACCTTGTCCGCACTCGACCAGGCCCAGCTCATCGAACTTCGCACCGAGCCGGGTGAGCTCGGCAGACGCGTCGCGGACATCGTGCAGCGAGCCAAGCGTCCGAGTCTCGCCCATACGCTGCTGGCGAGTTTGGGGTCGAAAGAGGTCGTCACGACCAACTACGACCAGCTTTACGAATCTGCCGTGGCTACCGTCGACGGTCGAGAGCTCGCCGTGATCCCGTGGCAGTCAGGCGGCACCGAGCGACCGTGGTGGCTCAAGATCCACGGTGACGTCGACGACCCGGATCACATCGTGTTGACCAGGCAGCACTTCGTGCGATTCGATGCCCAGACGCGACCGGCTGGCGCGATCCTCCAAGCACTGCTGATGACGCGGCACCTGCTGATCGTTGGAGTCTCCCTCAACGATGACAACATCGTGCGACTGGCGTACGAGGTCCAGGCCTACCGGAAAGCCCACAAGCTCGCGGGCACCTTCGGCACACTCCTGGACGTCGAGGCGGACCCGCTGCGCCAGGAGCTCTGGCAAGAGCAGTTGGAATGGCTGGCGTTACCCGGGAACGGCATCGTTGAGCGGGCGCGCGCTCTGGAGGTATTCCTCGACGCAGTGGCAGCCCACGCGACCACGAGTCGGGCGTGGCTGTTGGACAAGCGTTTCGAGGACCTCCTGAGCACTGCGAACGGTCGCCACAGGGCAAAGATGGCCCGCGCGCTATTCAAAGCGCTGCGCAAGGACTCCGTCACCTGGGCGCCGCTGTACTCGGTGCTGGAGGATCTCGGCGCCGCGTCCGAGTACCGTCCGGCGGAGGAGCGGAGACGTCGACGAGAAGGTCTCTCCGGCCCGTACTGACGTCCCGCTCACTTCGACTTCCGATAGAGCGTCGCCGGCCGCCCGCGCAGCCCATCGGAGACGACCACCTTGCCGTTGCGCGTCACCGGCTCGACGTACTCCCGCATCCGCCGGTTGAAGTTGTCCTTGTGCAGCTCGGCGCCGACGACGGCTTCGTGCACCTTGCGCAGCTGGCGCAGGGTGAACGGCGCGGGCAGGAAGCCGTCGGGGTCGGGATGGATGTCGACGTAGCGGTAGCGGATCTCGTAGCGCTCGCGCAGGGCGTTCACCGCGGCCGAGACGATCTCGTCGTGGTCGAAGAGCAGTCGTGGCTCCCCGCGGAGGCGGCCGTCGGAACCGACGGGAACCAGATCACCGGTGGCATCGAGCAACTGGACCTCGGGGAGCGACAGGGAGTGTGCGGCTGAGATCACCCAGCTGCGGTCGTCGCGGTCGGGGTCGTCGAAGAGCCGCAGCAGCCGGGGGCGGTTGCGCTCCGAGGGCTCGATGCCCACCTTGCGGCGGAGGACGTCGTCGACGGTCCGGTCTACCGTCCAGCGCTCCCGGATGAATCCGCCTGGCAGTGAGCGACCGTTGGGCTTGTGACGGTCCTGCACCAGGACCCTCAGTTCGGGGATTGTTTCGGAGGGTCGGCTTACGGTCAGCACAGCGACATCGACAGTCACACCGGGTCGGGGGAATGAGTCGAGGTCAGCCATGACCGACATATTAGCGCGATTCGCGTGCTAATCTTTAGAGACAATAGAGTGCTAAAGGAGACGGGGATGAACGAGATGAACCGCGGCGGGGACGCCGCCGACGAGACGGGGACGACCCGCGAGGTCGACCAGGGCTGGAGCCAGCTGGCGCAGAGCCTGGCCGATCACCTGGGGCGGATGACCTCGGAGGAGGACCACCTCGTCCTCGAGCTCCCCCCGGGCCACGACGGCGGGGCGACGCCGTACGCGCAGTTCGCCGGCTTCGGCAACGGACACATGCTCCGCGCCGAGCTCAGCGGTGACGTCTACCTGCCGCCCGCCAGCCGGCTAGGCGCCGAGTGGTGTGACGCCCTGCTGACGATGGGGTGGATGGGCAACGACGACGAGGAGCCAAACTGGTATGTCGAGCGCCCGCTCGGTGACGCCAAGGTCGTGGCTGGCCTCGTGGTCGGTGCGCTGCGCGAGGCGTACGGCGTCGCTCACCCGCTGCTGCTGACCTACCACGCGTGGGGACCGGCGGCTGCTGGAGCGGCCGGGCTGGGGCTGAGCGCGACCGAGGACGTCCCCGCCGAGCTGCCCGCTGCGCCAGACGGGCCGGTGGCGTTCATGTCCAGCGAGCGCGACGAGCTCGTGGAGTGGGTGGGCATGACCCTCGAGTCGAAGTACGGCGAGCGCCCCGCCATCGACAGTGACGGTGACTTCGTGCTCGCCCACCTCGACCAGCCGGTGTGGGTGCGGGTGCGACCGGACACCCCTGGTGTCGAGATCTTCGCTCGCGTCGCCCACAGCATCCACTCGCGCCGTGCGACGGCCTCCGAGCTCGCGGTCCTCAACCGCGACCACCCGTGGGTGAAGTGGACGCTGGAGGAGCGCACCGTGTGGCAGCGCATCGTGATCCCCGCACTGCCCTTCGCGCCCACGCACCTCGAGGCGATGGTCGATGTCTTCCTCGCGACCATGACGGCCACCCGCGACGACCTGGCCTTCCGCGTCGGTGGGCGGGTGGCGTGATGAGCGACAACGACATCCGGGCCCTGCAGCAGGCGGTGGAGGCCGAGATGATGGGCGGCCTCGGGGTCTCGCCCAGGGCGGCGATGGAGGTGGCCAAGAAGCGCAGGAAGGAGCGGCTGCTCGAAGCTCTCGCCACGGCCTCGGGCGCGGCGCTCGCCGCAGCGGTCGTGAGCCCTCTGGTCACGTTCGCCGAGTTGATCGAGGCGGGCCTTCCCCGCGAGGACCGGCTCGCCGAGCTCGCGATGCTCTACCGCGAGGACTGCCCTGTCGCCTTCCTGCGGGACTCGCGCTTCCAGTGGGAAGTCATGAAGGATCCGGCTCTGCCGGTCGTCCCCGCTCGCGCGCTGTTGGCGGCGAAGCCCTCGGCGCTGGAGATCAGTGTCCTGTCCCGGCGCAAGGACCTCAGCAGCAAGGAGGTCCAGCTGGCCGCCGTGAGGGGTCGCGCCCTGGCCAAGTGGCAGGGCAAGAGCGGCGGGGAGTACGCCGCGCTGCGATGCCTGCCGGCGGGCTGGCTGGAGCTGGCCAGCAACGGGGTGGACGACGAGGTCGTCGGCATCCTGCGCAACCCCAACTGCCCCGAGGCCGTCGTACGGCGGTTCATCACGTACGGCACAGCACGCGTCCGCCTCCAGGCCCTCCGAGCGACGCACGGACGAGACCTCGCCATCGAGTCGTCGCTGGTCGTCGCAGCTCGCGACCTCCCCATGACCGACTCGGCGAAGTTCCCCCACCGGGAGCGCGTCGTGTCGCTCGCCAACCGCATCCTCGCCGCCCGATGACGACGGCGCCCCCCATCTCGACAAGAGGAACCGCCATGACCGTCCGCCTCACCCCCGCCCAGGCCGACCGAGCCTGCGGCGTGCTCATCGCCTCCGCGGCCGGGGACGCCCTCGGCGCCGGCTACGAGTTCGCCAGCATGGCGCCCGAACTCGTGCCCACGATGATCGGCGGCGGCCTCGGCGGCTTCGCCCCCGGCGAGTGGACCGACGACACCTCACAGGCCGTGGCCATCGCCCGGGTTGCCGCCACTGGCGTCGACCTGCGCACCCGAGAGGCGCTCACGCAGATCGCGCAGGGCTTCGCCGACTGGTACGCCGGCGGCCCCGCCGACGTCGGCATCCAGACCTCCGCGGTGCTGAGCCACGCCGGGCGCAACCCGTCCGGTGCAGAGATGACCGAGGCCGCGCGCGTGGTGCACGAGCGCTCGGGCCGCAGCGCCGGCAACGGATCCCTCATGCGCACCGGCCCGGTCGCGCTGGCCTACCTCGACGACCCCGAGGGTCTCGTCGAGGCGGCGATGGCAATCAGCGCGCTGACCCACCACCAGGACATCGCGCAGGAGGCGTGCGCGGTCTGGTGCCTGATGATCCGCCACGCGCTGCTGCACGGCGACCTCCCGTCGTACGACGACATCGCGCCGTGGGTGCCCAACGGCGACGTGTGGCGCGAGCTGCTGCTCGAGGCCGAGTCGAAGCCGCCGGCGTCGTTCGCGCGCAATGGCTGGGCAGTCGGTGCCCTGCAGGCGGCGTGGTCGGCGATCGCCCACACGCCCGTGCCCGACCAGGGTGCCCCCTGCGGTCACCTCGTCGACTCGCTCACCACCGCGATCCGCATCGGCCACGACACCGACACTGTCGCAGCGATCGCCGGGGCCCTGCTCGGAGCGCGGTGGGGGATGAGCGCCGTCCCCGCCGCTTGGCGCCGCGTGCTCCACGGCTGGCCCGGGCTGCGCGCCCGCGACCTCGAGCACCTCGCCTACCTCGCCGTCCACCACGGCGCAGCCGGTAAGTACGGCTGGCCGCTGGTCGACCACATCGACTACACCCGCCTCCAGTACGGCCTGCCCGCGCTGGCCACGCACCCGCACGACGACGGCGTACTGATCTCCGGCGCGACTGTGTTGGACGAGGTCCCCGACGAGGTCGACGTCGTCGTCAGCCTCTGCCTGACGGGCCGGACCCAGGTGCCCGCCGGCGTGGAGCACATCAACTTCCGGCTGATGGACCAGGCCGAACCCGAGCAGAACCCCAACCTCGACTACGTCCTGATGGACGCTGCGCGGCTGGTCGCCGACCTCCGCGACGAGGGCAAGACCGTGCTGCTGCACTGCGTCGCTGCCCACTCGCGTACGCCGACGGTCGCCATCGCCTACTCCATGCTACGAGGCGTGGAGCTCGAGGACGCGCTGCCGGCTGTGTGTGGGGCGCTGCCGGCAGCGCGGCCGAACCCGGGATTCCGCGAGGCATTGCGGCGGCTAGCGTCAAGGAGAAGCGCGGCGCAGGGAAGCCGATTTGCGGACGCGAGGGATCGATCTAGGTAGCCTCAGTCCTGCCTTACTCACCATCGACCGAGAGCGCACCCCGACCCGCATGCTCAAGCTATTGTCCCGCATCCCGATTCAGAGTCGGAAGGGCGTCGCGAGCGGACTCATGTCAGTAGCCGGCATCGCGACGCTGTTCGGATTCGGCATGTTCATGATGGGCTCTGTGTCAACTGAGGAGAAGTGCACTGGTCATCTGTGGGCTAAAGAGTGCACGGAGATCGCCATCCCCTTGAGCGAACGACTTCCATTCCTGCTCATCGGAGTTGGGCTGGGCGTTGTCGTCCTCGGCTGCATGCTGTCAGCGCTCTACCTGTCGAGCACCCAGGGGCACCTGAAGAGCTACCAAGCCATCCTCACAGGCGTCGAGTCGATGAGTATCCAGCGGCTAGCGAGCATCGCGAACTCAAACCCTTCGAAGGTTCGCCGTGAGGTACAGGCGATGATCGACTCCGACATGATCGACGACTTCTACATCGATTACGGGACAGATCAAGTAGTCAGCAAGAAGTACATCCCGAAGACGTCGTACAAGACGGTTGTTACATGCCGGTCGTGCGGCGCCAACAACGAGTTGATCGTCGGCATCACACGTCCGTGCGCCGCTTGCGGCGAGCCGTTGGTACTGAACAGGCCCTGATTGATCGGACGCCTCGCCTAGGGTGCAAGAAAGGGGTGAGGCTCACCTCAAGCGTGAGCGCACCATTCGAGCGGAAGGCAGTAAGCGATGGGACTGATCAGCGCAGCAGTCGGTGCGGTCGGTGGAGCACTTGCTGATCAGTGGCAGGACTTCTTCGTGGCTCCTAGGTTTGATGAGCAGACCATCGTTGCTCCAGGCGTCTTCCAGCAGAGCAGCCGAGGCCGTGGTTCCAACCGATCCGCTACCGCCCATGTGATCTCCGACGGATCGCGCGTCGTCGTACCTGAGAACACTGCTGTCATCGTCACTGACGGCGGCCGGATCGTCAGCCTGTCGACCGAGCCGGGCTACTTCGTGTACCGGAACGACGGTCAGCCGTCGGTCTTTAGCGGAGTCGGGGTGTACCAAGCACTCGTTCGGGAGTCATGGGAGCGGTTCAAGTTCGGAGGTCAGCCCAGTCAGCAGCAGCTCATCTACTTCGTGAACCTCCGCGAGATCCGGAACCTCCGCTTCGGCACACCTGGGCTGATCCCATACAAGGACTTCTCGCTCGTCCCACAAGGTGCCGGCCAGGCACCGGTCCTGCGTCTCCGGGCGCGGGGTCAGTACTCGATCCGCGTCGTCGATCCCATTCGGTTCTTCTGCAACTTCCTCCCGGCGAGCACTCAGTTCTACTCGCTAGCGGACGAGGCTGCGAGCGGGCAATTGCGCCAGGAGTTCCTCACCGCGTTCCAAGCAGCCCTGCAGTCCTTGTCCAGGACAACCGACATCGCATCGCTTGCCTCCCAAGGCCCCCAGCTGGCGGCTGCCCTCACCAACGAGAGTGGGCCAGGCGGGTCATGGCTGGAGCGCTTCGGCCTCGAAGTGGTCGCCGCCGCGATCAGCACAGTCGAGTACGACGAGGCCTCGCGTGAGCTCATGGACAAGTACAACAAGGGCCTCATGCTCGGCGGCGGCATCGGGAATGCCTACACCCAGACCACGATTGCGGACGCGGCGATGGCCACGGCTGAGCGCGGAGAGGGCGGCGCCGGGATGATGGGACTCGCCATGGGCGTGGGTGCCATCGGGGGGACCATGTCGGGGCTGAGCCAGCCCGCCGCACCTTCGCAGCCTGGAACTGACCCGGTAGCTGTGTTGGCGCAGCTGAAGGCAATGCTTGATCAGGGACTCATCACGGCCGAGCAGTACGCCGCGAAGCAGCGCGAGGTCCTCGACCGCATGTGAGTGGGCGTCGCGCACGGCCTCTGACCTCACTGCGGTCCATCAGACCTCTGCAAGGTAGCTCCCCTGTGGGTGCAGGAACAGCAGCCTCGCCCCGACCCTCCGACCGGTCGCGGCGGTGAGCATCTCGCGGTACGCCCCGAGCTGAGGTGCGTAGAAGGTGACCTTGTCGTCGAGCGTGTCAGGTCTGACGACGTCGGTCTTGTAGTCCACGACGACCAGGGTGTTGTCGTCCTCCTCGTAGAGCAGGTCGACGATCCCCTCGACGAGCACGCCGTCGAGGCCAGGAGCGCCGACGTAGGTCTCGCGCCAGTGGCGTCGGGTGGCGGCGTGCTGCACGACGTCGCTATTCATCGCTGAGCGCACCAGCTGTTCGACCACGTCCTCCAGCTCGGGGATGGCCTCGGCGACGACCTGCGCACGCACGGCGGGTCCGAGCCCGGCGCCCGTGGCGAGGTCGACCGTCTGCAGGACCCCGTGCACGGCGCGTCCCACCGCGGACCCATAGCGCCCCTTGGACCAAGGCGGGAGCTCGAGGTCCCGCTGGCCCTTGGCTTGTCCGGGATCCGCCTGCGTCAGCACGACCGCGGGATCAGTTCCCTCGAGTCCGGAGGCGGTGATGGCACCCGGACGCCGGCTCGCCTGCCGGGCGTTGGTGACTCCCTCGAGCCATGTGTCGAAGTCAGGTGGGGGAGTGACGGTCGCGGACACCACGCTGACGGACCGGTGCTGCCCGTCCCAGCTCAGGTGCTCGGCCCCAGCGACTTCGTGGGCCCTGGCGGATGCCAGCAGCTCTGCCGGCGTCAGGCGCTCGGAACCGCGGTCGATGCGATGCATGGACACCACGAGGTGGTCGCGGGCGCGGGTGGCGCCGACGTACATGAGGCGGATTCGCTCGTGGTCGTCCATCTGTTCGTCGAGCTCGGCGGCTTCCTCGAACGACACCTCGCGAAGACGGGAGCCGAAGCTGACGGCGTAGTCGGCGTCGGTCCACAGCAGGCGCACGCCGTACTGGGGACGCGGTTGGGTGGACATCCCCGACATCACCACGATCGGGAACTCGAGCCCCTTGGCTGCGTGGACGGTCATCACGCGGACCGCGTCGCTGTCGTGCTCGGGCAGGATCGCCTCCGAGACGCGTGCCTTCTCCTGGGCCTGGTGCGCCACCCAGTCGAGGTAGGCGCGCAGGCCGCCGTGCGAGACCTCGGTCCACGCGCGGGCCTGGTCCACGAGGAAACGGATCCGGCGCCAGGAGTCTCGCGTGCGTGGCTGGTAGGCAGCGAGCTCCAGGAATCGCCGGTCCACGACGATCCGGGCGAGGACTTCGCTCGGTGTGAGCCACCCTGCGGCGTTGTGCAGGGTCCGCAGGTAGTCCAGGCCCACGCCGACCGGGCCCCGTCTGACGCTCTCGTCGTCGACCTTGGAGAACAGGTTGATCCGGCCGCCGCCTCGTCGCCAGTTCCAGAGGTCGTCGTCCCCGCAGCCGAGGGCAGGAGTTCGCAGTGCGCCGACCAACGCGAGCCCGTCGGACGGGTCGGCGACCGCCCGGGCGATCATCAGCAGGTCGCGGACCTCAGCAGCCTCGTAGACCAGGGACATCGACTCGGCACGGAACGGGATGCCGACCAGGTCGAGGGCGTCCTCGAGCATCGGCATCGACGTGCGAGAGGGGAGGAGTACGGCGATGTCGCCGAGCCGCGCACGTCGCCATCGCTGCTCGCGCTCGTCGAAGACGGTCCACCCTTCACGCAACACTCGCGCAATCGCATCCGCCGCGTCAGCGGCCTCCGCGGCCCTGAGCTGGTCGGCTGTCACCTTTCCGTGGCTGTCCACCCCCGAGACGAGCACGGCAGGTCCCACCAGTTCATCGCCGGTCTCGCGGTGCGCCACCAGGAAGTCGTAATTGGGCTGCGCGTCCGGCTGGAACGCGATCAGCTGGCTGAACACCTCGTTGACCCACTCGACCACACCGGGCACGGACCGGAAGTTGGCCGTGAGGGTGGATGTCTGACCGATGACGTCCTGGGCACCGAGATAGGTCTTGATGCTCGCGCGCCGGAACCGGTAGATCGACTGCTTGGCGTCACCGACCACGAAGATGCGACCGTCGGGGACCTTGACCTCCCGCCAGTCGGACTCGTCCGCCTCGCGTCCGCCAGCGATACGCACGGCGATCTCGATCTGGATGGGGTCGGTGTCCTGGAACTCGTCCAGCAGGAGCCGTTGGTAGGTGTCGTGCAGCGTGGCGCGCACCTCTGCGTTCCGGGCGAGCAAGTCACGTGCCAGCACCAGCAGGTCGTGGAACTCGAGCCTGCCCGAGCGGCGTCGCTCGGCTGCCTCGGACAGGACCCGCTGCGCGCACCAGTGGGTGACGTGGCGCAGGCACTGGGCGACGATCCGCGCTTTGAGTTTCACGGCTGCCCCCACGACCTCGCGCAGCGAGTCGCGGACGGCCTTGGGATCTGTGCCGACCCAGTTGGCCTTGGAGCCACCACCGCCGGCCTTGAACCCTTCGAGGGCGGGGAATGCGCGCAGGGTCTCGTGCACGTCACCGGCGTCGAGCACCGCTCGCAGCAGCGCCTCGACCTGGTCGATCACCGGGAGCAGCTTGTCCGTCGGCTCGACGCAACAGGCGCGCAGCTCCAGGAGCTTGAGCAACCCCGTCTCGATGACCTCCGAGCTCGGCACCGTGATCGGCGTCGGTGGATTGCTCAGGACGTGCGTCTCGAGCCGGTCCCAGTCCTGACCAAGCAGGCGGACCAGCTGTCGGACGTGCTTGAGCTGCAAGCCAGCAGCGAGGCCGAGCGTGAGGGCCTCGGCGATCCCGTCGTCATCGAGCAGGTCGCGCTGGATGCGTGCCCAGCGCTCCTCGAAGGCGATCGAGGAGCCCACCTCGTCGAGCACCTCCAACGCCGGTGGAATGCCCGCTTCGATGGGGTGAGCGGTCAGGATGCGCTGGGCGAACGAGTGCAGGGTCCCTATGGCGGAGAGGTCGAGCTGCTCCAGCGCTACTTCGGCACGGCGTACGACGTCCGGGTTGCCGCTGTCGTTGATCACCTTCTCGAAGCGGGCGCGTAGCCGGTCTCGCAGCTCGGCGCCGGCCTTGATGGTGAAGGTGACCGTCGCGATGTGCTCCATCGGGACGCCGTCCTCGAGCACGAGCTGCGTGACACGCGAAACCAGTGAGCTGGTCTTTCCCGAGCCGGCCCCGGCCGTGACGAACAGGGTCTGGTCGGTGCGCTCCGCGATCCGCACGCGTTCGGCGAGGTCGGTCGGCTCAAGCATCGGTCACCTCGTTGTGCAGCAGGAGGGCAGTGAGCCGGCTCAGCTCGGGCTGCCCGGACTTGGCCTCCCATGCGCGTCGGAGGGCGCCGTACCCCAGGCCGTCGGGGTTGCAGAACGAGCATTGGACGAAGGCGAAGTCGTCGTCGCCGGGTGGGATGTTGGGGAAGTGCCCCGTGGCGATCGCCTCGGTCAGGATGTCCAGCACGCTCGCGTAGCGCCCCATCACCTCGTCGTCGACCACAAGATCGATCCGCTTGTCCTCCTTGTGGACGAACCAGTACGACGCTGTCACCGGGAGGTCGGTCTTCAGCGCCTGCTGAGCGGCGATGGCGTATGCCGGCAGCTGGAGCTTGGCGCCGTGCGGGATCGGGTCGTGCTGCTTGATGTCCTTGAATCTGCGGGTCGACCCAGTCTTGATGTCGGTGACGAAGACGCGGTCCGACGTGAGATCGACCTTGTCGGCGCTGCCCCGCATGAGCACGCGCCCTCCGTGGACGGAGACCTCGATCGGACGGGATCCGTCCATGCCGAAGGAGAGCTCGGCTGCCTTGATCTCAGCACCCACGTGGGCGCGCCAGTCGTTGTCGACGTCGAGCATGCTCGACAGCGTCGACAGAATCGTGGCCTTCTCAATGGCCCAGAGGCGCTGGTGTCCGGTGACGCCTCGGTGCTCGTACTGCTCGGCCTTCTGGTCGGCGAGCTCGAGCAGCACATTGCGGTGCTCGCTCGTCCACGGCTGGCCAGGACCCGGCAGGTCGTCGGCGAACTGCTTGGTCAGCTCGTCCATGCACTCGTGAATGAAGGTGCCCAGCTCGTTGGCCGGGATGGAGATGATGTCCTCGGGATTCGCGATGGGCTTGACCCCGAGCAGGCGCTCGACGAAGAAGGCGTGCGGGCAGCCGGCGTACTTCTCGAGCGCCGTCGGCGAGACGATGTCATCGGACACTCGGTAGTCGGGCAGTCCTTCGGCGCCGCTCAGGTTGCCGTCGAAGCGGGTGAAGTCTCTACTCTCGCGAGCGGCGAGGACCGAGCGAGCGTGTTCGGTGACCCGGTCCTCGAGCGTCTCTGCCCGCGCTGCGCGCACACGCCACTCCTGCTCCGTGGCGAGGCGGTCAGTGGTCTCGAGCTCTCCTGCGAACGAGCCGGCAGCGCTCACTCCTTGCGAGTACGTCGCCTCGGCCCACTTCGTTGCAGGCAGGGTGGGGTCACCGGCGAGGTCTCGCAGGGTGGGCAGGAGCCATCGGCTGGGGAGTCGCTCCCGGGTCTGCCTCAGGTCCCCACGCGGGAAGCTGGCGACGACGACGGGGGCGGCGGAGAAAGCATCCATCAGGTGCCGGCGTCCCAGCTCGATCCGATCCGCGAGCGTGGGCAGCTCGCCGTCGAGCTTGCGGCGGATCCGGTCCGGGAGGAGAGCGTTGTCGCTGGGGCTGCCAGGACAGAGGTTCTCGCTGAGGCCGACGACGTACACGGTGTCGACCGCCAGCCCCGGGGCGGTCGACAACGGGCCGACGTAGACGCCGTCCCCGAAGCGGCCGACCCGCGGCAGTGCCGACTCGAGGTCGACTCGCAGGATGCTCAGCAGTGTGTCGACCGATGGCACCGTCGAGGTGTCGTCGAGCACGCCCATTCCGCGCAACGAGAGCAGCAGGGTCCGTGCAGCATGCTGCTCCTCGGGTGGCAGCTTCATCTGGCGACCCTCGTCGGCGACGACGGTCTCGAAGAGCTTGGTGGCCCACGTGCTGACCTCGTGCCAGTCCGCGAACGGGCGCGACAGCTCGTCGCGCACGCGCAGTACGAAGGACTGCAGGGCCCGCGCGGATTCCGTGTCCCAGTCGCGGTCCTGGTTCTCGATCCACGACCCCAGCCGAGCGTCCCAATGGTCTCCACGGACGACTCCGGCCGCGCGTGACAAGCGTTCCCACCGTGCCACGGGGATGAGGTTTCCCTCGAAGTCTCGAAGGCTGATGCCACTCAGTGCTCGGAAGAGGTCCGAGCGCGGGACGTCGTTCTCGGCCAAGGCCAGGACGTCCAGGAACGCGCGGGCCGTGCCGCGCTCACTCACCGGCCGCGAGCCCGGACCGTTGATAGTGATGCCGGCATCGTGAAGCTGCTCGGCCAGCAGGCGAGCGTACGGCGTCCGGTCGCTGTAGAGCACGGCGACCGATTGCTGCTGCCCCAGGCTGGCCACCACCTCGCGTACGACGCACCTAACCTCGTCCTCGGAGTCGGAGGCATGGACCACGCGGGTCGCTGTGGTCTCAGTGATGCGTGGCTCCACCCGGACGAGGTCCTCGATCGCGTCGAGGAACCTACGCTGACGGTTGTCCAAGCGATCAGGGGCATAGAGCACCACGGTGCCGTCGATCTCCGCCACCCGCGCGGTGGCTGCCTCGAGCAGGTCGGCGGTGTCGAACCACTTCTCCCGGAGCGACGCGCGGACCTCGCGATGGAGTCGGATCAGGTCACCGGCGGGAGCGGGCTCGTCGGCGATGAGGTCGCGTGTGTGCTCGTCCACGTCGCGGAGCTGCGGGTGCACCTGGGTCAGCGCCGCCACCGTCGACGGGTGGTCAGCGACCTCTGCGAAGTCCCCGGGTGCGGCTGCCAGCGCCGTGCGCCATGCTGCCGCGCTGACCGCGCGTGTGGCGGGTCGCCTTGGGGCGAGGGCAGGCGCGCCCAGCTGCTCGGCCAGGCGATTGACGGTGGTCACCTGGATCGCAGCCACCCCACCCCGGCTCGCCAAGGCGCGACGCGCGGTGATCGCTGCGATGTTGGACGGAGCGAGGATCGTCACTGGGGCCAGGGGGTCGTCGCGCTTGAGCTCCTCCTCGACAGCGCACAGCTGGTCCAGCGCCGTCTGCCCCGTCCTCACGCTATCCACGATTTCACCGACGCGCGCCCGCTCTCAGGAACTCCTCCGAGCACGGGCCGCACCTCGGTCATCGGCCGTCGCCGTATCGTTCGATGTACTCCGGGCTGGTGATCTCGTCATCGAGGAACACCGCGGGGTCAAGAGCCACGAATCGATCCGGTCGGCGGATCAGCGCCTTCCACACCTCGGACACGGTGGTGCCGACGGTCCGATGGTCGGGAAGTGGCAGCGAGGCCTCGTAGCCGAGGTTCGCCGGCGACAGGACGTGCACCACCCGCACGACTGCAGCGTCGTGGGCGCGGGCCTTCTCGAGTCGATGCGCCAGCAATTGCTGTCGCATGAGCTGGTAGAACGGCTCGTGCAGCAGCGCGTCGAACGACACCACATCGCCGCGGAGCGGTCCCTCGGGGTCGAGGAAGTCGGTCTCGTACCTCCGGCGGCGTGTCTCGTCCGACCCGGAACGGGGACGCTGGGCCAGGTAGGACTCGGTGTACTTCCACTCCACCAGCGCCAGCTCGACGAGGCCGGCGCTCGTGCGGTAGCGGAAGGCTGCGTCCACGCTGGTGCAGCGGGTCCCCCTGCGCCGGGGTTCTCCCTTGCCCTCGTCGAAGTAGTCGGTCGGACCGATGTACTCGAAGGTGAGGAGGCGCTCTTCCTCGATGGGCAGGACCTCGGCGATGTCGAGGACGTGGCCGAAGGCGCGGGTGATGCGCTCGGGGTCGCTGACCATCCGGAACAGAGCGTTCGCGCATTGCACCTGCGAGTCGCGAAGGTGATTGCTCGGGCCGTCGCCGACGCTGTCGTGCCATGGGATGCCGAGCTCGGCGAACAGGGCGATGGCACCGTGGCGCACGTCGGGCAGCAGGTTGTGGGCCGCGAGATCGCGAGGCAGGAACAAGGGGAGCGGGCCGTGGTCCCTGCCATCGCGGTCGGTGTAGGTGCCGCCCACGCGCGCATCGCGCGGCAGCGTCTCGCTGGTCTTGAGCCAATGGATCTGACGCTTGTTCTGATCGGTGGCGTAGGGGTTCTTGTTCATGGTGGGCCGACCGTACGGCCGACCTCCGAATCATTGATCAGGGCCGCTGATGCTCCACCAGACGTCCGGAGAGCGATACCTCGTAGAACTTCATTTCGGGGTCGCCCACCCCGGCGTCGATCAGAGCGTCCTGGACGTCGTACATGCGCTTGATGAAGGCGGGATTGGCAATGCGCTGAAAGGCGACCGCCGGAACCACCTTTCGTTCCAGTTTCGGCAGTTGGAACTCCGGCGAACGCTGCCAAGCGCTCGGCGTTGTCCAAACATGCGCGTGACGGTGGCCTGCCAATCAGTATCGATTTCGACCCAATGCTGAAGCACCCGGGCGTACATGGTGGCTTGAGCTGCGACCCACGCGAGGGTGCCAACATTGCCAGGCTTCACCTCTACCGCCACCAATTGCCCGGCGGCGTCGAGCGCCAGCGCGTCACACTCCATCCCGAACTTGGTCGGTCGTTTGCCGGGGGCGGGCTTGGCCTTCTCTATGGCCTCCGCGAGTGGTCGGCTGAACTGGTCCCGTATCTTCTGCTTTGTCGCCGTGTCCTCGAAGGAGGGCACCACCTCCCGGTCGAGAATGACCCGCGAGGAGTCGCCAAGGAAGGCAGAGACAGCGGCCTGGACGACGCCCTCCTTGCTCGTGAATCGCTTCTCGGTCATCACGCGCGGGATCACCTGCTCGAGGTAGTCCTCCACATCGTTCCAGCGCGACCTCCACACTTCGACCTGAGCCGGCTGGGACCAGGCGTCCGACCATCCCTCCGACGCGCGAGCCCAGTGATCGTGGGTCTTGAGGGCCAGTCCCTTCGACTTCTTGTCGAGGATGTTGAGGACTGCGGTCATGCCGACGTAGACCGTGGCCCACTGAGCTCCCGACTTCACCTCCTTTCGAAACTGGAAGTCGATCGGGTAGCGGGCGGTGGTGTACTCCAGCAGGGACTCCGCCACCCCACCTTGAAGGAAGTACTTGAGGAACTCGTCGTCGACTGTGCGGTCGTACTTCAGGACATCAATCTTCGGCATGCGATTCCCTGGTGTTGGGTGGCGAACCGGCAACAGGGCGAGATATCACCGGTACGCGCCACTCTGCCACCGCGCGAGGCGATTCGAAACGGAAAGTGGACAACGCTGGTGGATTGCACGTCGCTGTCGCTGTCGCCGGCGTGCGCCGGCTGCGGCTCCCGCGGTTTCGCGCTTGATCCTGCCATGAAGGGAAAGCTGTCAGCCTTATGATCGCGCCTCTATCTGCTCGGACATCTGCCCGGGGCGGTCGATAGATTGTCGGCCGTGGCTACTGACAGACCATCGATAGCTGTTGGCGGGTACCTCGTCCCCGATGACTCCGTCCGCGTCAACAAGGCACCCGACTACTACGACCGCGTTCTTGCAGCGAACCCGCAGATCACACTGCACACCGTGCAGGTGGCTGCGGAAGCGATTGCGGGACCGATTTGTGAACGCCATCGAGTGGCAGGCGCCCGCTGGGACGCCAGCAAAGACAAATTCGTCTTCTCCAAAGGCAGCGACGCGAAGGTCATCAAGGATCGGTGGGCCGGGGGACTCCGATCGGCACTTGCTCGCCGGGCCGCGGATACCTCTGGCGGAGTGGACCGATTGGCAGCGGTCGAAGCGGCAGTGAAGCTTGCGCAAAGAAATGGTCACCACCGCGCGGCCGTGCTCGAGGCTGTCGAACGCGGGTTTGCAGCAAGGTAGCGCTGTGACCAGGTAAGGAACCCGACTCTGCCCTCAGATGCAATCCGCGTAGGGCGGCGCATCGCCTGTGGTTGATGTGCTGTTCCACCTTCTGGACCATGAAAGGCTCTGCGAGCCCATCGCTACTCGGCCCGACCAAACAGCACCCCACCCATCCGCGCCATGGCCTCGCGGCGCATCGGGTCGATGACGTGGGCGTAGCGCTGGGCGGTCCGGTGCTCGGTCCATCCCATGAGGTCCATGAGCGTCCGGGTGTCGACTCCGTTGGCGAGGAGCAGGGTGGCCGCGGTGTGGCGGGCGTCGTGGACGCGAGCGTCACGCACGCCGGCGAGACGCAGCACCTCCTTCCACTCAGCCCAGTCGCGTCGGGGGTCGATGGGTGCGCCGAACTCGGTGGCGAAGATCCAGTCCTCGTCACTCCACAGCAAGCCCGCGTGGAGGCGTTCGGCAGCTTGTGCTGCCTTGTGTGCCCGGAGGAGGGAAGCCAGGCCGGGCGGCAGCGGAATGGTGCGTGACCTGTTGTTCTTCGGGGTGCGGGTGACGAGGCCACGTTGCGTCCGCTCGGGACAACGGCCTCCCTGCTTGGTCCAACACGTGGGCTGGCCTTCGTCGTCGGGCTGGCAGCCGTGGCGGCCGGTCTCGCGGCGTAGGGCGCGACGTACGACCACGGTCTCGGCCTCGAGGTCCAGGTCGGTCCACTTCAGCCCGAGCGATTCGCCCTGCCGGAGCCCCAGGGACAGGGCGACGCTCCAGCGGGCGCCGTTGCGACGGTCGGCGACGGTCCGGAGGATGCACGTCGCGTCGCCGACGGTGAGAGGCACCACCTCGACCTCTGGGGCTTCTCGACCTGGACCTTCTTCGCCGGGTCACCGGCAGGCGGCCGGAGTCTACGGCAGCCGACAGGCAGGATCGCAGGACGCGGTGGGTGGCGGCGACGGTGTGCGCGCTGGCGCCCGCGCGCTTCATGTCGATGAGGCGACTCCGGATGACCTCCGCGGTCAGCGCGCTCAACTTCATCCCGCCGAGGTCGGGGAGAAGGTGAACCCGCAGCGTGGACCGGTAGCCGTCGATGGTCTTGGCCTTGTGCCGGCCAGCGGAAGGATGTCGTCGAGCCAGTGGGACGCCCACCAAGCGAGGGTCGTGTTCTGGCTCGAGTGGATGTACTCGCCTCGGTCGCGCTGCGCCTCGAGTCGGCGCAGCGCCTGGATGACCTCCCGGCGGGTCTTGCGCCGCAGGTGCTTCCGGTCGGGACGGCCGTCGGGGCGCCAGCCCATCGGGACGTAGACGTGCCAGAGGCCGTCCTTGCCCTGGTACGGCGTCGGGGTCGCCTGGGCCGGATCCTGGCGGGGGCGACTCATGCCGCGCCCTCCCCGGGCCTCTCGGCGCGACGGGACTCGATGTAGGCCTCGACGTCGCGGCGCAGGATGCGCGTCGCGTAGTTCATCTTCACGTACGGAAGGTCCCCGCGCCGGAGCATGCGCTCGATGGTGGAGCCGCTGAGCCGCAGGAGGGCCGCGGTCTCGCGGATGGTCAGGAGAATCGGTGTCTGGGTCATGACCAGCCCTGTGCCAGATACATCGGGGCTGCGGCCGCCGACGAAGGGAGGGTGCTGGGACATGTCTGAAGACTGCCGCGCCGAGATAACGGTGCCCTGCGGGGTTCTTGCACCATTCCTGCACCACCCGGACCGGGCGGCCCTATTGAAGTCGAGGGGAGCATCCGCGTCGGAAACGAGAAAGCCGCAGGTCAGCGAACTGACCTGCGGCTTCGTGTCCTGCGCGCCTGTAGGGATTCGAACCCCAAACCTTCTGATCCGTAGTCAGATGCTCTATCCGTTGAGCTACAGGCGCTCGTCCGTGCGGCCGATGCGGCTGCGAGGACTGGTCGAGAATAGCCGACACACTGCGGACGGGCGAAATCAGGGGAGGGGTCGCGCGGCTGGGACCTTCGTCGCGGAGTCGGGACTTCCGGCCCCGTCGCAGGCGCGGACGGTGCCCTATCGTGCCTAGCACCCGCACCGCGGCGAGGCACCGCCGCACGACGAGAGGGAGCGCGATGGCAGATCTCGAGGCAGTCATGGATGAAGCCGGGCTGACGAACCCGAAGGTCCGAGAGTTCGTGAGGGAGTACGCCGAGCTGACCGGCGCCGAGCACGTCGAGGTGGTCAACGCCTCCGACGACGCACGTCTCCTCGATGAGGCCGTGGCGGCCGGCGAGCTGCAGATGGCCGGCGAGGGTCGCTACTACTCCCGCAGCTACTACAAGGACACCGCCCGCTCCGAGGAGCGCACCATCGTCGCGACGAACAACGAGTCGGACCGGGGCGTCTACAACAACTGGCGCCCGGCCTCGGAGATGAAGCCGATGCTGCACGACCGGATGCGTGGCGCGTCCGAGGGCAGGACGATGTACGTCATCCCCTACCTGATGGCCCCTGCCGGCAACGTGCTCGCGCCGTGGGCCGCGGGCGTCGAGCTCACCGACACCCGCACCGTCGTGCTGCACATGATCCGGATGTCGCGCGTCGGGGTGCAGTTCGTCAACGATCTCGAGGACCCCGACTCGTTCGTCCGCGCCGTCCACGTGACCGGCGACCTCGAGCACCTCGGCCAGGGCACGTCCGCGGACCAGCGCTACTTCGTCACGGTCGCCGACGAGCGCACCATCCTGCACTTCGGGTCGTCGTACGGCGGCAACGCGCTGCTCGGCAAGATCGCGCACGGCCTGCGGCAGGGCGCGTACGACGGCTGGGCCAGCAAGAAGTTCCTCGCCGAGCAGTACATGCTCATCGGCATCCACGACAAGGAGACCGGCAAGGACTACCACGTCTGCGGCGGCTTCCCGAGCGCGTCGGGCAAGACCAACCTCGCGATGATGGCGGCTCCGGACGCGTTGGGAGACCGCTACCACGTGTCGTTCTACGGCGACGACATCGCGTGGCTGTGGGTCGACGAGGAGTCCGGCCGGCTGATGGGCATGAACCCGGAGTACGGCGTCTTCGGCGTCGCCAAGGACACCAACGAGACCACCAACCCCAACGCGCTGGCCTCGGTCGACGAGGGCACGCGGGCGATCTTCACCAACGTCGCCTACAACCCGACCACCGGTGAGGTGTGGTGGGAGGGTCGCACCAAGGAGAAGCCGGCCGACCGGCACGGGTGGCTGGACTGGATGGGATCGCCGATCGCGGATCGCAAGGAGGACGACTCGGCTCCGTGGGCCCATCCCAACAGCCGGTTCACGACGACCCTCGCCAACGTCCCCAACATCGCTCCCGACTACGACGCGCCCGTGGGCGTGCCGATCGACGCGATCATCTTCGGAGGCCGCACCCGTGACCGCGAGCCGTTGATCCGAGCGATCACCGACCTGGCCGAGGGCGTCTACGACGGACTCACGCTCGGTGCGGAGGCCACGTCGGCGGCCGAGGGCAAGGAGGGCGTCCTGCGTTACGACCCCATGTCCAACAGGCCCTTCATGGCCTACGGCGAGGGCGACTACGCCCGCCACTACCTCGACATCGTCGGGGCGGCGTCGGACCAGCCGATCTTCGCCCACGTCAACTGGTTCCAGCGCGACTCCGAGGACGGTCACTTCCTGTGGCCCGGCTACCGCGACAACCTGCGCCCGCTGCTGTGGCTGCTCCAGCTGAAGAACGGCGAGGTGGAGGGTCGGCGTACGGCTGTCGGGATCATCCCGACCGAGGAGGAGCTCGACCTCACGGGGATGGACGTCCCGGCCGCCGACCTCGAGCGGATCCTGACGATCGACAAGGAGCGGTGGCAGCAGGAGATGGGTTTCCGCGAGGAGCACCTGTCCCAGTTCGACCGGATGCCCGAGGAGATCTGGGAGGCGCACCGCCGGGTCGCTGCGGACCTCGACTCCACGGACTGAGTCTCGCGACGTCGCACGCGCCACTAGGGTGGTGTCGTGCGACGTCGTTTCTCGGGGACAGCCGCGCCGGGGTCCGCGCCGTCCGACCTCAGGCGAGGCGGCCCTGCCCTGGCCGTGCCCTTCGGCATCGTGGCAGCGCTCGGCCTCGTCACCGTGCTCCTGCCGCCCTACGACCGGCCCTGGTGGGTCGCCGGCCTCGCGGCAGCCGTGCTGGCTCTGGCCGCCGTGCTCTTCGTCGTCAGCCGCCGCCAGCAGGAACGCACCTGGCTGGACGCGCTCCCCGCCTACCTGCTCTTCCCCTACGCCGCCCTGGTGAACGACGCAGCCGGTGCGAGCAGCGGCGGCTCGTCGTCGGGAATGACGGTCCTGGTCCTCCTCCCGATCCTCTGGTTCGCGATCACGGGCACCCCGCGACAGCTCTGGATCGCCAGCGGCCTGGCCGTCGCGACCCTCGTCCTCCCGGTGCTGGTGATCGGGCCGCCCGACTACACCCTCGGCGACTGGCGCCGAGCCCTGATGTGGGGCGCCGTGGCGGTCATCATCGCGCCCGTCCTCCAGCGGATCGTGCGCGACCTCGAGCGGCAGAGCCGGCGCGCCCGCGTCTCCAACGAGCGGGTCGAGAAGCTCTTCGACGACGCCCCGCACGGCGTGGCCCTCCTCGACCCCTCCGGCTCCATCATCCGCGTCAACATCTCGATGGCCGTCCTGGTGGGCCTCGACCCGCCCGACATGGTGGGCCACCGGCTCGCCGACTTCGAGACCCCGGGCGAGACCAGGATCGAGGACCACCTCGGCCGGCTGATGCTCTACCGCGGCGAGTCCCTGCAGTCCGAGTGCAACTTCCGGGACTCCGGCGGCAACGACGTCAGCGTGTCCCTGAGCAGCACCGTCGTCGGTGACGCGCAGATGGGCGAGATCGTGATGGTCAACGTCGTCGACATCTCCGACCGGCGGCGCTACCTCGACCGCCTCGCGCACCTCGCCGACCACGACGTCCTCACCGGCCTCGCCAACCGTCGCCGCTTCGAGAGCGAGCTCGACCGGCACCTCGACCGCTGCCGACGCCACGGTCCGACCGGTGCGCTCCTCCTGCTCGACCTCGACAACTTCAAGCAGGTCAACGACACGCTTGGGCACAACGCCGGCGACCAGCTCCTCGTCACCATCGCCGGGCTGCTCCGTCGTTCGATCCGCAGCACCGACGTCGTCGCCCGGCTCGGCGGCGACGAGTTCGCCATCCTGCTCACCGACTGCGAGCAGTCCGACGCCGCGCGGGTGGCCGGCCTCGTCGTCGAGCGGATCGCCACCCACGCCGCGACCCTCGACGGGGTCGCCCGGCGCGTGACGGCGAGCGTCGGCGCGGTGACGTTCCGGGCCGCCGCCGAGCACGCCGCCGACGTGCTCGCCCTCGCCGACATGACGATGTACGACGCCAAGGAAGCCGGCCGCAACCAGGTGGTCGTCCTGTCCGAGGGCGACGAGCGCGGCCCCCGCACCGCCGCCCGGCTGCACTGGCAGAGCCGCATCGAGGCGGCGCTCGCCGAGGACCGCTTCGAGCTGCACCTGCAGCCCATCATGGACATCACCAGTGGCCGGATCAGCTCGGCCGAGGTACTGCTGCGCCTGCGCGACGAGGGCGAGCTGGTCCCGCCGTCCCGGTTCATCTACATCGCCGAGCGGGTCGGCCTGATGCCGCAGGTCGACGCCTGGGTCGTCGACAAGAGCCTCGAGCTGCTGGCGCGGATGCGCCGCGACCACGATCCGTCGTTCGAGTTCGAGGTCAACCTGTCGGGCCACTCCATCGGCAACCCCGACATCGAGAAGGCCATCGTCGCCTCGCTCACGACCCACGGCGTCGACCCGTCGGCGCTCATCCTCGAGATCACCGAGACCGCGGCGGTCGCCGACGTCGCGCTGGCGAGAACCTTCGCCGAGAGGATGATCGAGCTCGGCTGCGCCTTCGCCCTCGACGACTTCGGCGCCGGTTTCGGCTCGTTCTACTACCTCAAGCACCTGCTCTTCGACTACGTGAAGATCGACGGGGAGTTCGTGGCCCACGTGCACGAGTCCACGGTCGACCGGACGATCATGCGCTCGATCGTCGGCATCGCGCACGACCTGGGCAAGCGGACGGTCGCCGAGTTCGTCTCCGAGCCGGAGATCCTGCAGGTGTGCCGCGACGAGGGCGTCGACTTCGCGCAGGGCTACCTGATCGGCAAACCTATGCCCTTCGACCAGTTCGTCCTCGAGTTCATGCCATCCGCCATCGGGGC
This sequence comes from Nocardioides sp. P5_E3, assembly GCF_054049275.1. Lineage (NCBI taxonomy): Bacteria > Bacillati > Actinomycetota > Actinomycetes > Propionibacteriales > Nocardioidaceae > Nocardioides > Nocardioides sp. P5_E3. The sequence continues at coordinate 33,192 of NZ_JBFUMR010000016.1, read as the reverse complement.
GGCACCGAACGACTGAACGGTGCGGGACGTGCGCGCCCGCGAGGAGACAGCAGGAGACAAGGAGACTCGGGACAGATGCAGTGGCTTCAACGGTCCGTCGGTCTGGCGATCATCGGCCTGGCAACGCTGGGCGCGGGCATCCTGTGGGTGGCCGTCGCAGCGGGGGACCCGGAGGCCGGTCGTGCACCCGACGAGGGCCTGCTGTTCGGCATCTGGCGGGTCTTCTACGACACCGAGATGCCCGCACCACGGGTGCTGCTCGCCGCAGTGGGCGTCGCCCTGCTGCTCGCGGCCGGGGTCGCCGGCATCGAGCGGCGCCTGCTGACCCGGGCCCGCCGCAGCGAGGACGGCAACCGGATGCCCCTCGCGCCCAAGCTCGTGATGACCGAGACCCGCGGGGAGTACGCCGGTGAGGTGACCATCACCGTCCTCATCCCGGCGCACAACGAGGAGGGCTGCATCTCCGAGACCCTGGCCTCGCTGCAGTCGCAGTCGCTGCCCCCGGCCCGGATCGTGGTCGTCGCGGACAACTGCAGTGACGGGACGGTCCGGCTGGCCCGCGAGGCCGGCGTCGACGTCTACGAGACCGTCGACAACAAGCACAAGAAGGCCGGCGGCCTCAACCAGGCGCTCGCGCAGGTCCTCCCCGGCCAGGGCGACAACGACTGCGTGATGATCATGGACGCCGACACCACGCTCGACGCCGGCTTCCTCGAGGGCGCGGCCAAGCGCCTCACCAACGACCGTGCGCTGATGGCGGTCGGCGGGCTGTTCTACGGCGAGGACGGCTTCGGCCTGATCGGCCAGTTCCAGCGCAACGAGTACACCCGCTACCAGCGCGACCTGCGTCGTCGCCGGGGCCGGGTGTTCGTGCTCACCGGCACCGCGTCCGTGTTCCGTCCGCGCGCGCTGCGCGCGGTGGCCGAGGAGCGCGGCAAGATCCTGCCCGGCGTCCCCGGCGACGTCTACGACACGATCGCCCTGACCGAGGACAACGAGCTGACGATCGCGCTCAAGACCCTGGGCGCCCTGATGATCTCGCCGAGCGAGTGCACCGTGGTCACCGAGGTCATGCCGTCCTGGCGCGGCCTGTGGGCCCAGCGGCTGCGCTGGCAGCGCGGAGCGCTGGAGAACCTCGGCGCCTACGGCCTGCGGCCGCAGACCTTCCGCTACTGGATGCAGCAGCTCGGCATCGGCTACGGCGTCATCGCCCTCGCCGCCTACCTGCTGCTGATCATCCTGATGGTCCTGGCGACCTCGAACTGGGTGTGGTTCCCGTTCTGGATCGGCATCGGCCTCGTCTTCACGCTCGAGCGGATCGTGACGGTGTGGCGCGGGGGGTGGAAGGCCCGGTGGCTGGGACTGTCGCTCTTCCCCGAGCTCTTCTACGCGATGTTCCTCAACGTGGTCTACCTCAAGGGCATCTGGGACCTCTCCCTGGCCAAGCAGGCGGACTGGAAGCACGTCGTCCAGACCACTCCCGGCTCACGAGCGGAGCACTGACATGCCGACCCTCGTCGTCCCGATGGGCGTGCTGCTGCCCGACAGCATCCTCCGCAACGACTTCATCGCCGTGCTGGCGGCCTTCGTCGCGATCAACACGATCGTCTACGTGACGCTCGCCGTGGCCAAGATCCTGCCCAAGTTCTACCTCCGCGACTGGCTCGCGGCCAGCAACCGGCGCTCGGAGACCCGCAGCATCCACCCCGACGCCCCGGTCGGAGGACCGACGGGCGGCACGCTCGGCACGCGCCTGGCCCAGCCCCACCGGCGTACGCGCAAGTAGCGAGACGCAGGTCACAGGTCTGTGATCGATCCAATATGTGCGCCGATTCACGAGCGTTAACGTCCGCGACAAGTCGCCGACAACGAGGCCGCGCGAACCGACCGCGACGCAAGCTGTGAGGAACCGGCATGACCGCAACCATCGACACCCAGACGACGCCACCGACCACGCACGCAGGCATCCTCGCCTGGGTCACCGAGGTGGCCGAGCTGACCCAGCCGGACGCCATCCACTGGTGCACCGGCTCCGACGAGGAGTGGGCACAGCTCACCGCATCCCTCGAGGCGACCGGCACCTTCACCCGCCTCAACCCCGACGTGATGCCCAACTCGTTCCACGCGGCTTCCGACCCCACCGACGTGGCCCGCGTCGAGGACCGCACCTACATCTGCTCGGTCGCCGAGCGTGACGCCGGACCCACCAACAACTGGATGGAACCGGAGAAGATGAAGGACCTCATGCGCGGGCTCTACGCCGGCTGCATGCGGGGTCGCACGATGTACGTCATCCCGTTCGTGATGGGCCACCTCGAGGCGGACCACCCGATGTTCGGCATCGAGGTCACCGACTCGGCCTACGTCACCGTGTCGATGCGCGTCATGGCCCGCATGGGCACCGACGTGCTGCGCCGCATCGAGGAGCTCGAGACCGCGGGCGAGGACCCGAAGTGGGTGCCCGCCCTCCACTCCGTCGGCATGCCCCTCGAGGCCGGCCAGGCCGACGTCGCGTGGCCGTGCAACGACACCAAGTACATCGTCCAGTTTCCCGAGGAGCGGATGATCTGGAGCTTCGGCTCGGGCTACGGCGGCAACGCGCTGCTCGGCAAGAAGTGCTACGCGCTGCGCATCGCCTCGGTGATGGCGCGCGACGAGGGCTGGCTCGCCGAGCACATGCTGATCCTCAAGCTGACGTCCCCGCAAGGCGTGACCAAGTACGTCGCGGCGGCTTTCCCGAGCGCGTGCGGCAAGACCAACCTCGCCATGCTCAAGCCCACCATCCCGGGCTGGAAGGTCGAGGCGATCGGCGACGACATCGCCTGGATGCGCATCGGCGAGGACGGCCGCCTGTGGGCGGTCAACCCGGAGTTCGGCTTCTTCGGCGTCGCCCCTGGCACCAACGAGCACACCAACCCGCACGCCATGGAGACCATCCGCCAGGGCAACTCGGTGTTCACCAACGTCGCGCTGACCCCGGACGGCAACGTCTGGTGGGAGGGCCTGGAGAACACGCCCGCCGAGGCCACCAGCTGGAAGGGCGAGCGCTGGACGCCCGAGCTCGCCGAGGAGACCGGCGAGCTCTCCAGCCACGCCAACAGCCGCTACTGCACCCCGATCAAGCAGTGCTCGATCCTCGCCGACGAGTACGACGACCCGCGCGGCGTGCCGATCGACGCGATCCTCTTCGGCGGCCGTCGCAAGACGACCATCCCGCTGGTCACCGAGGCCCGCGACTGGAACCACGGCACGTTCATGGGCGCCACGCTCTCCTCGGAGACCACCGCCGCCGCGGTCGGCGCCGTGGGCGTCGTGCGCCGTGACCCGATGGCGATGCTGCCGTTCATCGGCTACAACGCCGGCGACTACTTCGGCCACTGGGTGGGCATCGGCAAGGACAACGACGCCGCCAAGCTGCCCAAGATCTTCTACGTCAACTGGTTCCGCCGCGGCGACGACGGTGGCTTCCTGTGGCCCGGCTTCGGCGAGAACAGCCGCGTCCTCAAGTGGGTCATCGAGCGCATCGACGGCCAGGCCGCCGCGGTCGAGACCCCGATCGGCCACGTCCCGGCGCCCGGCTCGCTCGACATCGACGGCCTCGACCTCACCGAGGCCGAGCTCGCGCAGGCCCTCGCGGTCGACGCCGACGAGTGGAAGGCCGAGCTGCCGCAGATCCAGGAGTGGTTCGAGAAGTTCGGCGACGACCTTCCCGCGGTGCTCTGGAGCGAGCTCGACACGCTGAAGGCGCGCCTCGACGCCTGACGCCGCGACACCACGCCGACCCGCCGTCCCGTTTCTCCGGGCGGCGGGTCGGTGCGTGTGGCGCCCGTCGAGCGCCTGCTCGCGGTGCCTGCTGGGGCTGGTGTGGCACCATCCTCCCCACGGGGATGTCGGTCGAGCGGGAGTGAGCCATGCCCTTGGGGCCAGATGAGCGGATCGTGTTCGAGGAGCACGCGACGCCCCTCTACGAGGAGATCGTGACGTCCGGAGGCATCGAGGCCTCCGACGCGCGCATCGTCGCGCGGGGCGAGCTGCACGCCGCGTTCGAGCTGCTCGTCGACGTCGGCCTGGTGATCAGGAGCGACGACGGCCGCTCGTGGACCGCCGTCGACCCGGCCGCCGTCCAGGCGCGGGTCGTGGCCCCGCTGGGCCAGCAGGGCGCCGAGCTGATCGCGGAGTCCGCCAACTGGGCCCACGCCTTCAGCACCCTCTCCCACGTCTGGCGCCGCTCCCCGAGCGCCGTCGGCGGCCCCTTCGCCGAGATCCGCGGCCTCGCCACCATCGGCAACTTCCTCGCCTCCCTCGTCAGCGACGCCGAGGAGGAGCTGCTCACGGCCCAGCCGCAGTACCGCCGGGGCGTCAAGCAGCTCGACGCCGGCGTCGGCGCGCGCGACATCGCCGCCCTCAAGCGGGGCGTGAAGATGCGCACCCTCTACCAGCACGCCGCGCGACGCGGTGCGGACACCCGCAAGTACGTCGCCGCGGTGACCGCTGCCGGCGCGGAGGTGCGCACCCTCGACGAGTTCTTCAACCGCCTCATCGTGGTCGACCGGCGGGTCGCGCTCATCCCGAGCCACGAGGGCACCGACGCCGCGATGGTGATCAGCGACAAGTCGATGGTCGGCTACCTGGTCGACATGTTCGAGCGCCACTGGGAGCGGGCGCGTCCGTTCACCAGCAGCGAGACGTCGCTGGTGCGCGACATCGCCGCCGAGCAGCGGGCGATGACCATCCGGATGCTCCTCGAGGGCCGGGCCGACCCGGTCGGCGCCAAGCGCCTCGGCGTCAGCCCGCGCACCTACGCGGCCTACGTCGCGGACCTGAAGAGCGAGTTCGAGGTGGAGACGAGGTTCCAGCTCGGCTACGAGATGGGCAAGCGCGGCATCTCCGGCCGCGAGACCGACGAGTCCTCAGCCTGATCCCTCAGCCCGGTCCCTCAGCATGGGCACCCGGCCTGACCGGTCGGCCCGAAATGAGGGGGAGGGCAGCACCTCCGTGGAGGTGCTGCCCTCATGCCGGGACGGGCCTGTGGGGGAGGCCATCGGACCAGAACTCGTGGGGGGTTGAGGGGTCCGTGTCCCAGCTCTTCGTTGCGTGCCCATTCTAGGCACGGCTGGTCTCAGTTGCGGATGTTGATCCGTCCCCAGCTGGTGTCGATGGCCTGCGCCGGCGTTGCGCCGATGGCGGCCACACCGAATCCGAGAACTGCCACGAGTGCGGCGGCGGCGATACGGCGTACTGGGGTCATGGGGTTTCCACCTCTTGGTCCTGTCACAGGGGATGACATGACCATTGTCGCCCACCGTGCGCGGCCACGTCCCGTCCAGTCGGCTGCAGTTCTGTGCATTGCAGGTTCCTGCAAATCCATGCGCTGCCAGCCGGCCGGCCCCCTCGGTGGGAGGGGGCCGACACTGGCGGAGGCGGAGGGATTTGAACCCTCGATGGGGTTTTAGCCCCAAACCCGCTTAGCAGGCGGGCGCCATAGACCGGACTAGGCGACGCCTCCATGCCCGACCACGGCCGGGCGGACAGAAGGTTACAAGGCTCGGCGCGCGTGCGCCGAATCAGGTCACAGTTTGCGGAGGCCGTGTCCGCGCTGCAGGTGGTCCTGGACGTCCCGCACGAAGGCCTCGCGGTCCACGGCGAGCATCTGGACGGGGATCGTGGTCGTCCGGCCGTCGCGCAGGCGCAGCACCACGACCGGGGCGTCGGCCACCGTCATGGTGACGGCGTCCTCGACGTCCTTCCAGCGGCCCGAGGCCACTCCGACGCCGCGCACCCACTGCACGCGGTAGCCCTCGGGCGTCATCCGCACCACCCAGCCCCGGGTGTGCCACGCCCACCAGCAGCCGGCCAGGACCGCCACGGTGAGGAGGACCGGGACCAGCAGGAAGACGGTGTGCAGGTCGAGGACGGCGATCGCCAGCGTGCTCGCCAGGATGACCACGGCCACCAGGCACAGCACCACGCCCAGCAACCGCGCCGCGACGGCGGGTGAGAGGCGGTGCACGGTGGCGGTCTCGGTCGTCACGCCGACGATTTCATCACGGGCGCCACCCGTCCCCGGTGCGCGGGTCCCGCCACCCTGCCCGGCGTGCGACGGCCCCGCCCGCGCGGTTGGGTAGAGTCCCGCGGTGTGCGGCGCCCCGGCGTCGTACGAGGAGGGGTGCCGGAGCGGCCGATCGGAACCGCCTTGAAAGCGGTCGTAGGGAGACCTACCGCGGGTTCGAATCCCGCCCCCTCTGCTGAGGCGCAGCGGAGCAAGCCGCCGGCTGAGGGGGCGTGGCCGGGTCTGGCGGCTGCTGAGCCCTTCGCGGAGCGAAGGGCTCAACAGAGGCGTCTTGAACCCGATGACTCGAAGCTCACTCGCGGTGGATTCAGGTGGCCTCCCAGTAGGCCAGGTGCACGCGGTGCAGCCAGTCGTCCACCCAGGCCCGGTCGGGCTGGGGCGGGAGCTCCGCTGACTCGCGCAGCTCTTCGAGCCGGCGCTCGGCCTCGCCGACGGCGGCCACCACCTCGTCGAGCCCGACCTCTCCCCGGCGCACAGAACGGAGGAAGGACAGGGCGGGCTCGGGGACCGGCAGCGTGATCCGGCCGGTGGTGAGCAGCTCGGTGCCCTGCACGCCGAGTCGCAGCGCATGCATGGCGAACTTGGTGTCGTAGCCGTGGACGGCGACCAGCTCGGGGCGGTTGGTGTGCGCGCCGACGGCACCGGTCATCGCTGCCTTCTGCGACCGCAGGTAGCCGAGGAACCGGTCGGCAGCCAGGCGGGAGACGAACCGGTGGGCGTTGGCGACGAGCTCCGCGCCGACCTCGTTGCGGAAGACCACCTCGTCGTCGGGCACGAAGAGCGCGAGGAGCACGGTCGGGTTGCCGGCCAGTGCGAGCCGGCACCACTTCCGCGCCGAGTAGACGACCACGTCGAGGTCGCCCGCCCCCGACCGGTTGGCCAGGCCGCCGGGCTCGTCCCACACGGTGTGGCGCTGGTACTGCTCGAAGTCGACCTCCCGGTCCTCCCCGTCGATGCCGCGGGGCACGCGCGCCAGGCCGGTCACGAACCGGGCCGGCTCGAGGCAGATGCCCATCTCGTCGCGGTCGTCCTGCCCGCTGATCGAGGTGCCGTGCACCCCGGAGCCGACCTGGACGCGCAGGATCATGCCCTCCTCGGCGATGGCCCGGGCCTCCTCCGAGGCGTGCGGGTGGGCGAAGCCGGCCGGGAGGGCGCGGCTGCCGTGGACGGTACTGACCGAGGACACCTCACGACCCTAGGGACGTGCACCGGCCCGCGCGAGGGGTTTGCGTCGAGGCCGGCCAGGGTGCACGACCCGGCGCCGCGGGCGCGGCTAGGCTCGCCCGGGTGACGACCTGGTTCGAGTCCCCGGACGACGCCGCGGCCCGGCTGCGCGAGACCGGCTACCTCACCGACGACGCCACGGCGCTGACGGCGTACCTCGCCGGCGCGCTCGAGAAGCCTCTGCTCGTCGAGGGACCGGCGGGCGTCGGCAAGACCGAGCTCGCCAAGGCGGTGGCCCGCGCCGCGGGCGCGGAGCTGGTGCGGCTGCAGTGCTACGAGGGCCTGGACGAGGCGCGCGCCCTCTACGAGTGGAACTACAAGAAGCAGCTGCTCCGCATCCAGGCGGCCGGCGGCGACCAGTCATGGAGCGCGACCCACGACGACATCTTCACCGAGGAGTTCCTGCTCACCCGGCCGCTCCTCAGCGCGATCCGGCGCGACGAGCCGACGGTGCTGCTGGTCGACGAGGTCGACAAGACCGACATCGAGGTCGAGGGCCTGCTGCTGGAGGTGCTCAGCGACTTCCAGGTCACCATCCCCGAGCTGGGCACCGTGACGGCCACCCGCCGTCCGTTCGTGGTCCTGACGTCCAACGCGAGCCGTGAGCTGTCCGAGGCGGTCAAGCGTCGCTGCCTGTTCCTGCACCTCGACTACCCCGACGCCGAGCGGGAGCGGGCGATCGTCACCAGCCAGGTGCCGCGGCTCGACGACAAGGTGGTCGCCCAGCTCGTCGACGTCGTCGTACGCCTGCGCGAGCTCGAGCTCAAGAAGGCCCCGTCGATCGCGGAGTCCGTCGACTGGGCGCGCACGCTGGTGGCGCTGCAGGTCGGCGACCTCGACGAGGCCACCGTCGCCCGCACCCTCGGCGTGGTGCTCAAGCACGCGTCCGACCAGCAGCGTGCGGCCAGGGAGCTGAAGCTGGCCGCGAGGTGAGACTTCACCCCATGCGAATCCTCGCTGCACTGCGGTCCGCACAGGGACCCCGATGAGCCTGCTCGACACCCACATCGGCTTCGTGGAGGCGCTGCGCTCCGCGGGCCTGTCGGTGTCGCTGGCCGAGGGCCTCGATGCGATCAGCGCGCTGGAGAAGGTGCACTGGCACGACCGCGAGACCGTGCGTGCCGCCTATGCCGCCACCCTCGTGAAGCGACAGCCGCAGCGCGTCACGTTCGACGCCGTCTTCGACATCTACTTCCCGCGGCTCATCGGCAGCGGCGTGGCCGGCGACGGCCTCGAGCCGGCGGCGGGCCCGCAGGACACCGGCCCGGACCTCGAGCGCTTCCGGGAGGCGCTGGCCGACGCCCTGGCCTCCGGGGACCAGCAGGCGTTGCAGGATCTTGCAGTCGAGGCGGTCGCCCGCTTCGGTGCGATGCCGGGCCGCGGGCCGGGCCTGTCGAGCTGGTCGGCCTACACCTCGCTCCAGCGGGTGTCGCCCGCCGAGCTGGTGGATCGGCTCGTGCAGGGGCTGCTCGGCGAGGGCCTCGACGACGAGCAGGCCCAGCGCACGGCCGGGCGCCGGGTCGGGGACTTCACCCGGCTGGTCGAGGGCGACGCCCGTCGGCGCATCGCCGAGGAGAAGGGGCCCGAGCACGTCGCCGACGTCACCGTCCGTCCGACCATCGACCGGCTCGACTTCACCGCCGCCCGCCGCAGCGACCTCGAGGAGATGCGGCGGGAGATCTACCCCCTCGCCCGACGGCTCGCTGCGCGGCTGACGAAGGAGCAGCACGCCCGCCGGCGCGGTCCCCTCGACGTACGCCGCACCGTGCGCGCGTCGATCGCGACGGGCGGGGTGCCGCTGACCACCCACCACCGTCCCAAGCGTCCGCACCGCACCGACCTGGTCGTGCTCTGCGACGTCAGCGGCTCGGTGGCCAACTTCGCCCAGTTCACCCTGATGCTGGTGTTCGCGCTGAGGGAGGCCTTCAGCGGCGTGCGTGCGTTCACCTTCGTCGACGACGTCGTCGAGGTGAGCGACAGCTTCCGGCCCGGGTCCGACGTGGTCGAGGTGATGGAGTCGCTGTCCGGGCAGATCTCCCAGGCCGCGCTGTGGGGGCGGACCAACTACGGCCGGGCGCTGACCCGGTTCGCCGAGGAGCACCCGGACGCCGTCGGGCCGCGGTCGTCGCTGCTGGTGCTGGGCGACGGGCGGTCCAACTACAGCGACCTCGCGCTGCCCGTGCTCGGCGACCTCGCCGGTCGGGCGCGGCACGCGTGGTGGCTCAACCCCGAGCACCCCCGTCACTGGGGCACCGGCGACAGCGCGGCCGACCGCTACGGAGAGATCGTCCCCATGGTGGAGTGCCGCAACCTCGCCCAGCTGGGCGAGTTCGTGCACGGCATCGTCTGACGCTGGCGGTCAGCCGGCGAGGAAGCCGAGGTCCTGCATGCGGGTGATCTCGGCGCGCAGCTCCGGGTGGGCGGCGCTGTCGGCGGCACGGGCGCCGGTGACGTAGAGCTGGGTGCCCTCGGCGCCGGCCGCGTCGAAGACGACCGTGAGCCGGTTGGTCGTCGAGGCGTTGATGAGCGACCCGAGCAGCACCACCGGGTCGGAGCGGTCCTCGAGCGACAGCACCCGGGTGGCCGCCGGGATCCGCGGCACCTGGGCGGACGGGGCGCCGGCGGTGACGACCTGGTCGACCACGAAGCGTGACGAGCGTGCGGTCGCGGCGATCTCGGTGGCGATCGCGCCACCGGCTGCCGAGCCCACGAGCATCACCCGGGCGTCGTCCTCGGTGACCGACGCCTCGATCGCCCGCACCACCTGGCTGATCGTCGTCGTCGGGTCGGCGCCGACGAGGCGCAGCCGGCCGGCGTCGTGGTTGAGCGAGCCGGGGAGGTAGGCGATGTAGCGGCCTGCGCCGACGCGCTGGACGCTGATCCGCTTGTCCTCGGCGAGCAGGTTGGCCATCAGCTCCTCGAGCGAGCGGGGAGCGGTGCCGGCGCTGCTGTCGACCTCGGCCTCCGGGATCTCGGCCTCGACGAACGAGCCCGCGGAGTCGCGGAAGGCCGACACGGCGTCGGTGGGGAACGGGTCCACGCCGATCGCCCGCAGGCCGCCGCGCGCCGCGTGGGCGCCCTGGTCGGAGGCGAGCGCCCCGGCGGTGAGGAGCGAGCGCATCTGCAGCCCGTCGAGCAGGCCGCCGCCACCGGAGAGGTGGTCCATCAGGTCGGGGTTGTTCTCGGCGAGCTCGTTGAGGTAGGCGGTGACGTCGTCACGGTCGAGGGTGTCGGTCTCGATGAAGCCGGCGCTGACGATCGCGCCACCGAGGGCGACCTCGGGGGCGAGGTAGCCGATCGCGCGGCCGGCGATGGAGCCGAGCGTCTTGTAGGCCGCCTGCTGCAGCTCGTCGATCCAGCGGTAGGTGAGGACCGTGGCGCGTACGACGAGCGCGTCGGCGTCGAGCTCGACCGAGCGGGTCAGCAGCCCGCTCTTGCCCGTCGTGGCGGCGCGGATGTCCTCCTCGGCCTCGCCCCAGGTCGCCCTGGACAGCTCGCCGGAGTCGACGACGTCGTCGTCGGCGAGGATCTCGGTGCCGAGGCGGGCACGGGTGCGCATCTCGTTGCCGGAGGTGTCGAACAGGTCGGCCAGCGCCAGCATCTGGTCGTACTTGTCGGCGGCCACCGACGCCGAGGAGTCCTCCGGCGGGCCGTCGTGGGTGCGGGGGATGTCGAGGTCGCTCATGTCGGGGTCCCTGCGGCGTTGTCGGACGGGGGAGCGCAGCGGGGGAGGCCGAGAAGGCCGTGGGGTGGCTTCATGTCGGGGTGTCCTCCGGGGCGGTGACCTGCGCCAGCACGGGCGCCAGCTCGGTGGCCAGGTCGTCGGGGTCAACGCGGGAGACCGCGATCCGGGCGCCGTCGTCGTCGTGGCGAGGGGTCAGGGAGTGCCAGCCGTCGCGGAGCAGCACCCACGACACGACGCCGACCGACGTCGTGGCGCGCTCGGACACCTCGGCGGCGAGGATGCGCATGCGGCCGCGACCCTCGGTGTGCACGGCCGACACGGCGTCGGCCGCCTCGGCGCCGCTGATCTCACGACCGTCGGCGAGCACCACGCCGCCGGCGGACCGGTCAACCAGCACCGGAACCAGGTCGGCGCGGCCGGAGCGGAGTGCCTCCCCAACCGAGTCGGCGAGGGCGTAGGGGACGTCGAGGTGGGCAGGCACGTGCGTGGTGCCGATCGGGAGGTCCTCCGGAGGGGCCGTGACCCGGGCGAGCTCGGTGGTCCACAGGTCCACGGGGAACCAGGCCAGCTCGAAGACGATGCCGTCGCAGGTCGACAGGCTGGCGACCGCGCCGCCGGCCTGGCGGTGCCAGGCCTTCACCTGGGTGGCCCCGGCGGCGACGTCGATGTCGAGCGCCAGCCGTGGCGTCGCGAGCAGCCCGACGGCCCCGACGACGCCGGGGTCGGCGCCCGCGTCGGTCATCAGGCCGCGTCGGCGCAGGGTGTCCTCCGGGTCGTGGAGCGTGCGGAGGGCGTCGGTGTAGGCGGAGTCCTCCACCGAGCCGCGGCTCTTGCCGAGGCGGCCGGACAGCGAGCCCGCGTCGACGGTCCCGTCGGCGCCGCTGGGCAGGTCGAAGGGCAGCGGGGCGCCGCCGGCGAGCTCGGCGACGAGGCGGAGCTCGGGCAGCGTGAGCGCGAGCCGGCGAGCCATCGCGTCGATGAAGCTGGTGGGCGGCGGCGGAGGCGTGGTCAGGTCGATGGTCACCATGTCAGAGCCCTGGGAGGTTCACGGTCAGCCAGTCCTTGTGACCGGCCGGGGGAGGGTCGAAGGCGAGGAGGGCGGCGTCGGCCTCGTCGGCCTCGGCCGGGATCCCGTCGGGCCCGGACGCCTCGCCGGCCCGGGTGCGGGCGTCCTCGACGAGCGTGGCGGCCTTGTGGGCGCGTACGTCGATCGCCTCCTTGAGCGTGTCGACCTCCACGAGGTGCCGGGCGAGCGAGTCGGCGGCGGTCTCGTGGTGGGCGGCTGCGGTGCGCAGGTGGGAGGCGCGCTCCTTGATGCGCTCGCGCATCGCGTCGGCGGCCTTGCCGTGCCACGGCACGGCCTCGGCCTGGGACACGAGTCGGGCGGCCAGTGCCCGGATGTCGCCACCCTGCTCACGGAGCTGCGCCACGCGCTTGCGGCCCGCGGCGGTGTCGCCGTACATCGATCACTCCCTCTCGTCCGGTGACGCCTACCCCGTCAGCGGCACCTCAAACGTCCTCTTCCGGCAGGCGATTGTGCTGCAACCAGCCCCTGACGCGCCGGGGCCGGACCGTCCGAGCCCGGTCGAGGCGGCCGGGGGGCGCGTGGGCGGCCGATAGGATCCAGTCCGCCCCGCAAGCCGCAGAGCCACCCAGAGGTCACATGACGTTCGACGTCCACCAGCTCGACGAGTTCGTGCTGGTCGGTGCGGTCGTGACCCTCGCGGCGATCCTCGCGGTCCGGCTCTCGGCGCGCGCGGGGCTGCCGTCGCTGCTGATCTACCTCTTCATCGGCGTCCTGCTCGGCGAGGGCGGACCCTTCGGCATCCCCTTCGACGACGCTCAGCTCGCGCACGCGCTCGGGTTCGGGGCGCTGGCGGTCATCCTGGCCGAAGGTGGCCTGACCACCGACTGGCGGCAGATGCGCTCCAGCGTCCGCCTCGGCCTGTCGCTCGCGACGATCGGCGTGGCGGTGTCGGTGGCCGTGGTCGCCGTGGGGACCCACTACCTCCTCGGCCTGCCGTGGGAGCTGGCGATCCTGCTGGGCGCGATCTGCTCGCCCACCGACGCGGCCGCGGTGTTCTCCGTCCTGCGCGCGCTCCCGCTGCCCAAGCGCCTCACGGGCGCTCTCGAGGCCGAGTCCGGTCTCAACGACGCCCCGACCGTCGTGCTCGTGGGGATCATCTCCACCGGTGCGATCGGGGAGGCGGGCCTGCTCGAGACCAGCGGCCTCATCGTCTTCGAGCTGATCGCCGGCGGGCTGATCGGCGCCGCGATCGGCGTGGGCGGCGCGTGGGTGATGCGACGGGCCGCGTTGCCGTCATCCGGCCTCTACCCGCTCGCGGTCCTGTGCCTGGCGTTCGCGGCGTACGGCGCTGCGTCGGCGGTGCACGCCTCCGGGTTCGCCGCGATCTACATCGCCGCGCTGATCCTCGGCAACAGCGAGCTCCCGCACCGGGTGGCGACCCGCTCGTTCTCCGAGGGGGTGGCGTGGCTGGCCCAGATCGGGCTGTTCGTGATGCTCGGGCTGCTCCTCTCGCCGGCCCGCATCGACCTCGACACCGTCGTCCGGGCGCTGGCCACCGGCCTCGTGCTCACGCTCGTGGCCCGGCCGCTGTCGGTCGTCGTCAGCAGCATCGTGCAGCCGATGGGGCGGCGCGACCTGGCGTTCCTGTCGTGGGCCGGCCTGCGCGGCGCGGTGCCGATCGTGCTGGCCACGATCCCGCTGTCGGAGGGCGTGGAGGGCGCCGAGGACCTGTTCGACATCGTCTTCGTGATGGTCGTCGTCTACACGCTGCTGACCGGCCCGACCCTGCCGTGGGTGGCCCGCACGCTCGGGGTCGCCCGTCGCTCGGAACCGCGGGGCCTCGAGGTGGAGGCGGCGCCGCTCGACCGGGTCGCCGCCGACCTCCTGCAGGTGACGATCGCGCCCACCTCGAAGATGCACGGCGTCGAGGTCGGGGAGCTGCGGCTGCCGCAGGGGGCCTCGGTCTCCCTGGTGATCAGGTCGGGCGAGGTGCTCGTCCCCGAGCGTCGTACGGTCCTGCGGCACGGCGACGACCTGCTCGTGGTGACGCCGCGCAAGCAGCGCGAGGCCACCGAGGCGCGGATGCGCCAGGTCTCCGACAACGGGCGACTGGCCCAGTGGGTCGGCGACCCGAAGCGCCGTGACAAGGACAAGGACTAGGTCGGGCCAGCCGGCACGGCCGTCACTCCGAGCCGGTGGCCCTGCACCAGGTCGCGTCGGCCTCGGCGACCACGGACTCGACCTGCTTTTTCTTCAGCGACTGGAACGTCTCGCCGACCACCACGACGACGCCGGGGCCGAGCTCGTCGCCCTGGACGACCTGCGCGCGCTTGAACTGCCGCTGCACGAGCACGACCGCCGGGTTGTCCGGCTGGGAGGACCAGATCTGGGTGGTGGCCGCGGGGAGCGGGGCGTCGCCGACGGTGCCCTCGACGAAGCCGCGCTCGGCGAGCTGGGCGATGGTGGCGCTCGCGAGCCCGCTGCGCTTGCTGCCGTTGAACACGCTCACCACGACCTGGTCGCGGCGCACCTCCGACCCGGCGGGCAGCGTCGTGTCCTCGCAGATCGCGACCGGCTCGTCCTCGGGGAACGGCTCGGTGAAAGCGGCCCATCCCCACACCGCGGCAATCAGCACCAGCACAGCGAGGACGGCCAGCGTGAGCGCCGACCGAGCCGCACCCGTCATTCGTCGGCCGCCTGGTGGACGCGGGCATGCAGCACGCTGCGCTGCTGGAGCGCGGCGCGGAGGGCGCGGTGCAGGCCGTCCTCGAGGTAGAGGTCGCCCTTCCACTGCACGACGTGGGCGAACAGGTCGCCGTAGAACGTCGAGTCCTCGTCGAGGAGCGTGTCGAGCCGCAGGGTGTCCTTGGTGGTCACCAGCTCGTCGAGGCGCACCTGGCGCGGGGGCAGGTCTGCCCAGCCGCGCGAGTCGAGCCCGTGGTCGGGGTAGGGCCGGCCGTCGCCCACCCGCTTGAAGATCACGCCGGTGATCATAACGACGCCCCCTCACGGGCCTCGTCCTCGTCTCCACCAGTGGGTGGGCTCGCCGGTCTGGGTACGCCCCGTCGCGACCTCGTGCCTCGCTCGCGGGGTCACTCGACCTCGCTCGTCAGGCCGGGAGCGACGCCGTCGCGCCCGGCTAGGCTCGCGACATGAGCGAGACGCCCGAGGCCGAGCCCACCCCGTCCGCACCCGCGGAGGAGACCACCGCGAGCGTCCCGGTCCCCGACCCGGCCCCGGTCCCGGCACCCGCCTCGGACCCCATCTCGGACCCCATCTCGGACCCCATCTCGGACCCCATCTCGGACCCCATCTCGGACCCCATCTCGGACCCCATCTCGGACCCCATCTCGGAGGCCGTCGCACCCGGCTACCGGTTCGAGGGCGACGCGCTCGAGCTCGGGGGGCTGATGCTGAACGCCGACGACCTCAGCGACGTACGCATCCGCATCCCGCTGGGGATGCTCAACCGCCACGGCCTCGTCGCGGGCGCCACCGGCACGGGCAAGACGAAGACCCTGCAGCTGCTCGCCGAGCAGCTCAGCGCGAACGGCGTGCCCGTCTTCGCCGCCGACATCAAGGGCGACCTGTCCGGCATCAGCGTGCCGGGGGAGCCGAGCGACAAGCTGTCCGCGCGCACCGCCAGCGTCGGCCAGGACTGGAAGGCGACCGGCTTCCCGACGGAGTTCTACGCGATCGGCGGCCAGGGCGTCGGCGTACCCGTCCGCGTGACGATGAGCGCGTTCGGCCCGACCCTCCTCGCGAAGGTGCTCGGCCTGAACGAGACGCAGGAGTCCTCGCTGGGCCTGGTCTTCTACTACTGCGACAAGCAGGGGCTGCCGCTGCTCGACCTCGCCGACCTGCGCGCGGTCCTGCAGTACCTCACCGCCGACGCGGCCGGGAAGGCCGAGCTGAAGACGATCGGCGGGCTCTCGCCCCAGACCGCCGGCGTGATCCTGCGTGAGCTGGTCGCCTTCGAGGCCCAGGGCGCCGACGTGTTCTTCGGCGAGCCGGAGTTCGAGACCAAGGAGTTCCTGCGCACCGCCGAGGACGGACGCGGCATCGTCAGCCTGCTCGAGCTGCCCAACCTCCAGGACCGGCCCGCGCTCTTCTCGACGTTCCTGATGTGGCTGCTCGCCGACCTCTTCCACGACCTGCCGGAGGAGGGCGACCTCGACAAGCCCAAGCTGGTCTTCTTCTTCGACGAGGCGCACCTGCTCTTCAACGACGCCTCCGACGCCTTCCTCGACCAGATCGCCCAGACCGTGCGGCTGATCCGGTCCAAGGGCGTGGGCGTCTTCTTCGTGACGCAGTCGCCCACCGACGTCCCCGACGACGTGCTCGGCCAGCTCGGCTCGCGGATCCAGCACCAGCTCCGCGCCCACACCCCCAACGACGCCAAGGCCCTCAAGGCGACCGTCAACACCTACCCCAACAGCGCGTACGACGACCTCGGCGCGGTCATCACGTCGCTCGGGATCGGCGAGGCGGTGGTGACGGTGATGAACGAGCGCGGTGCGCCGACCCCCGTCGCCTGGACCCGGCTGCGGGCCCCCGAGTCGCTGATGGACCCCGCGCCCACCGCCGAGATGGAGGCGGCGGTCAAGGCCTCGCCGCTCACCGCGAAGTACGCCGAGGCGATCGACCGCGAGTCCGCCCGCGAGCTGCTCGCCAAGAAGCTCGAGGAGGGTGCCCGCAAGGCCGCGGAGGACGCCCGCGTCAAGGAGATGGCGCGCGAGCAGAAGAACGAGCGCGTGACCAAGAAGGCCGAGCGGGCGCCGAAGGAGGAGGACGGCATGGTGGAGAGCGTCGTGAAGTCACGAGCGTTCAAGGACTTCATGAGCACCGCCGCCCGCGAGATCGCCCGCGGGATGTTCAAGAGCGGCCGGCGGTAGATCGCTCGTCGGAGCGGTGCGCCAGCCACGTTCCGCAGGCCTCGGACGTGGGTACGGCACCGCCGACCGGCGCGTCGGCGTACGACACGCCCCGAGCGGTGCGCCGGCCACGTTCCCACGGCCGGAAAGGTGGCTCACGCACCGCTCGAACGCTCACATGGTCGGGTCGAGCCAGGCCAGCTGCGCGGTCTGGGTGCCGCCGTCGCGGGTGATGACGCGGGCGCGGCCCTCCGGGGCGGGCTGCGGACGCAGGTTGCCGATCAGGACGCCCTCGTCGCGGGGACCCGACAGCATCACGCCGGGCATCGCGAGGTCGCGCAACGACTGGATGACCGGCTCGTAGAGCGCGCGTGACGCACCACCCGTACGACGCGCCACGACGACGTGCAGGCCGACGTCGCGTGCCTGCGCCATCAGTGGCTGGAGCGCCGAGACGGGTGAGGACTGCGCGGTCACCACGAGGTCGTAGTCGTCGACGACCACGAACACCTCGGCGCCCGTCCACCACGACCGGCTGCGCAGCTGGTCGGGCGTGACGTCGGGGCCGGGGATGCGGCCCTCGAGGTAGCTCGCGATGTCCTTCAGCGTCGGCGTCGCCTGGGTCGCCGAGGTCAGGTAGTTGAGGAGGTACTCGTCGGGCACCTCGCCGAGCATCGAGCGCCGGTAGTCGACGAGGACGATCTGCGCCTCCTTGGGCGTGCGGGTGCGCATGATCTCGTGGACGTACGCCCGCAGCAGCGCGCTCTTGCCCGACTGGCCGTCGCCGAAGATCAGCATGTGCGGCTCGGCGTCGACGTCGAGGCCGACCGGTGCGAGCTCCTTCTCGTTGATGCCGAGCAGGATCTGCTTCTGCGGCAGCTGCCGGCGCACGGCGTCCTCGCGGACCGCCTCGAGGGTGACCTTCTCGGGCAGCAGGCGCAGCTTGGGACCCTGCGGTCCCTTCCACGCAGCGGCCATCCGGTCGATGAGGTGGTCGACGCCGTCACCGAGGGTGTCGGCGCTGCCGTCGCCGTCGATGCGCGGCAGTGCGCCGAGGAAGTGCAGCTTGGACGGTACGAGACCGCGGCCGGGGCGGCCGACCGGGACGAGCGCGGCGACCTTGCGGTCGACCTCGGAGTCGAGCGGGTCACCGAGCCGCAGCTCGAGCTTGGAGCCGAAGACGTCACGCATCGCGGCGCGGTAGTCCGCCCACCGGGTCGAGGCGGTGACGATGTGGAGGCCGAAGGTCAGGCCGCGCGCGGCGAGCTGCTGGATCTCCATCTCGAGGTCGTCGAACTCCGCGCGCAGCGTGCTCCAGCCGTCGATGACCAGGAAGACGTCGCCCCACCCGTCGTCGACGCGGCCCTGCGTACGACGCAGGCGGTAGGTCTCGATGGAGTCGATGCCGTTCTCGCGGAAGTAGGCCTCGCGCCGGTCGACGATGCCCTCGACCTCGGCCATGACACGACGTACGACGTCGGGCTCCGAGCGGGTCGCGACACCGCTGACGTGGGGGAGGCGGGCCAGCGGCGCGAACGTGCCGCCGCCGAAGTCGAGCACGAAGAACTGCGACTCCGTCGGCGTCGTCACCAGCGCCATGCTCGTGACGATGCTGCGCAGCATCGTGCTCTTGCCCGAGCGCGGTCCGCCGACGACGGCGACGTGGCCGGCCGCGCCGGTGAGGTTGAGGGTCATCGTGTCGCGGCGCTGCTCACGCGGCCGGTCGACGGTGCCGAGCGGGATGACCAGGCCCGGCACGTTGCGCCACTGCGGCGACGTCAGGCCGAGGTCGGGGCTCTCGACGAGGTCGGGCATGAGCTCGTCGAGCGTGTCGGGCACGTCGAGCGGCGGCAGCCAGACCTGGTGCGCCTCGGGCCCCTTGCCGACCATGCGCGTGACGGCGATGTCGAGCAGGGAGGGCTGCTCGCCCTGGTGGGGCTGCGGCGTCGCGACCTCGGTGACCTCCTCGGTCGGCTCGAGGGCCTGCACCTCGGAGATCGTGAAGGGCAGGATGCCGCGGATCGCGCCGCCCTCGTCGCGGGTGACGCGGGTGCGGCTCGACGGCGGCCCCGAGACGTACGCCGCCTTGAAGCGCAGCAGCGTGGACTGGTCGGGCTTGAGGTAGCCCAGGCCGGGGACGGCGGGCAGCTCGTAGGCGTCCGGCACGCCGAGGACGGCCCGGGACTCGCCGGCCGAGAAGGTGCGGAGGCCGACGCGGTAGGACAGGTGGGACTCGAGGCCGCGCAGCCGGCCCTCCTCGAGTCGCTGCGACGCGAGGAGCAGGTGCAGGCCGAGCGAGCGGCCGAGGCGACCGATGGCGACGAAGAGGTCGATGAACTCCGGCTTGGCCGAGAGCATCTCGGAGAACTCGTCCACGACGATGAACAGGGACGGCATCGGCTCGAGCGGCTCGCCGTTGGCGCGGGCCTTCTCGTAGTCGCGCACCGACGCGTAGTTGCCGGCGTCGCGGAGCAGCTCCTGGCGCCGGGTCATCTCGCCGGAGAGCGCGTCCTGCATGCGGTCGACGAGGGTGAGCTCGTTGGCGAGGTTGGTGATGACGGCCGAGACGTGTGGCATGTCGGCCATGCCGGCGAAGGTCGCACCACCCTTGAAGTCGACGAGCACGAGGTTGAGCTGCTCGGACGAGTGCGTCATGACCAGGCCGAGGACCAGGGTGCGGAGGAACTCCGACTTTCCGGAGCCGGTCGCGCCGATCACGAGGCCGTGGGGGCCCATGCCCTGCTGGGCGGACTCCTTGATGTCGAGGTGGATCAGGCCACCGGAGTCGCCGATGCCGATCGGCACCCGCAGCCGGTCGCGCGCGGGGCGCGGCCGCCAGGCGGTCGTCGGGTCGTAGCTGAAGATGTCGCCGAGGCCGAGCAGGTCCATGTGGTCGGGGGTCGTCGAGGTGATGTCGACGGCGCCGCCGGCCGAGGACGACTCGGCGCTGGCGGTCTTGAGCGGCGCGATGCGCCGGGCGAACGCCTCGGCCGTGGCGATGTCGCACTGGTCGGCGAGCGCGCGGACCGGCTCGCCGCGCATCCGCAGGGCGCTCACCGGGCGCTTGCCGAGCTCGTCGGGGGCGTCGGCGAACTCCAGGCGCAGGCGGGTGGAGTCCTCGAGCTCGTCCCACCGGCTCGGCAGGTCGAGCAGCGTGACGCCGTGCAGGCCGTCGGGCGGGACGATGTGGTTGCCGGGCGGCAGGTGGCCGCCGTCGATGACCAGCAGGATGTGCGGCGTGGCGGCGCGCTCGTCGGCGCCGAAGCGGGGCCGGTCGCTCAGGTCGGGCGGGAGCAGGCTGCCGAGGTCGTCGAGGGAGGTCGAGACCAGGCGCATCGGCCCGACCGCGTCGGCCTCGCGGGTGCTCTGCGCGTGCGGCAGCCACTTCACCCAGTCCCAGTGGGTGAGGTTCTGCTCGGAGCTGAGCACCGCGACGACGAGCTGGTCGGGGTTCTGGAACGCCGTCGCGGAGCAGATCATCGCGCGCGCCGTCGAGCGGACCTCCTCGGCGTCGCCGCAGAGCTCGATGCGGTCGAAGGCACGCAGGTCGATCGACGCCGGCAGGTTGGGCTGCAGGCGGTGCACGACGAGGAGCCGGTGCAGGGCGGACGCGGCGGCCGGGTCGACCTGGTCCACCGGCGCGCTCTCCGGTGGCACCAGCTCCAGCGACAGCGGCTGCGAGCACAGGCCGTACCGCACGTGCAGGAAGTTGTCGTCGGTCGCGGTGTGCTCCCACAGCCGGGTGCGGTCCTCGGCCAGCGAGGGCAGCGCGGCGGGCTCGGGGTGGTGCCAGTTGAGCGCCCGCCGCTGCTGGTCGGCGGCCTCGCGCGCGACCTTGCGGATGTTGCTGAGGTAGCGCAGGTACTCGGTGCGCGATCCGGTGACCTGCTGCGCACGCTGCTTACGCTGCCGGTCGATCTGGACGATGATGAAGCCGAGCGTGGCGAACAGGAACATGCCGGCCGCGAGGAAGCTGCGGCTCTTGTTGGCGCCGCCCATCGTCGCGACGAGGACGATGGAGCCGAGGCTGCCGAGCATCGGGATGGCGTTCATCAGCACGCCGCCGGCGCCCTCGCCCTCCTGCAGCTCGGGCGGCGGCTGCAGCACGATCTGTCCACCCGGCATCTCCGGCTCGTCGAGCCTCTGACCGCCCCGCAGTGTCGTGCTCAACGCGTCCCCCAGTGCCGTGCCCGATGAAGTCGCGACGATGATAGGTGCTGCCGTACCGACCGCACCTGCGACTACTCTCCAGCGGGTGGTGCTCGTACCGTGGGCAACGCAGAGGGGGAATCCGTGTCGGACGTCGCGATGTCCAGCAGTGCTCGCGCGACCATCGCGCTGAGCGTCCACGGCCCGGCCGGGGTGCTCGACCTCGTCGTGCCCGCCGGCGCGACCGCCGTCGACGTCGCGCGGGAGTACGCCAAGCAGGCCGACGTACCCGGCATCCCGCTGCTGCAGACCGCCCTCGGCGAGCGGCTCAACGCCGCCGTGCCGCTGGGCGAGGCGGGCATCCAGCCCGGTGACGTGCTCGTCGCGACGACCGGCGTGCACCGGCCGCGCCGGATGACCCTCCTCCAGGCCGCCAAGAACGCCCCGGAGAGCCCCGCGCTCGCCGCGATGATCGCCTGGGTCGCGGCGCTGGTCGCCGCACTCGCCGCCTGGTACGCCGGCCGCGCGGGCGACGACGTCGTGCGCACCGTCGCCGTCGGCGTGCTGCTCGCCTGCTCGATCGCCGGAGTGCTGCCGGTCGGTCGTCACGCCCGACAGCGTGCGGCCGCCGCACCGGCGTTCGCTGCCGCCGCGGCGTTCGCGGCACTCCACGAGCCGGGCATCCACCTGCTCCCGGCCGTCCTCGGAGCCGCCGGCATCTCGGCGGCCGTCGTCGCCGGCATCGGCCGCGCCCTGTCGGTCCACGACGACGAGGTGAGCACGGTGTGGATCGTCAGCGGCCTCACGGTCTTCGCCTGCTGTGCCGTCCCGGCGATGCTCGGCTGGGACGCCCGGGTCACCTGGACGCTGCTGGTCTTCCTCTCGATGATGGCGGCGCGCTTCGCGCCCTCCCTCGCCGTCGACGTGCCCGACGAGGCGCTGCTCGACCTCGACCGGCTGGCCGTCACCGCATGGTCCGCCCGCGACAGCCGGCGCCAGGGTCGCCGCGGCCGCATCGTGGTCGCCGGCGACGCCATGGAGCGCCTGGTGCACCGGGCCTCGCGCATCGTCACCGGCGCCGCGGCCGCGATCATGGTGACGATGCTGGTCGCCAGTCCGCTGCTGCTGCACACGGCGACCATCGACCTCGACCGCATCGGCGCCCGCTGCCTGGTCTTCTTCGCGGGCTGCTCGCTGCTCCTCGCCGCCCGGTCCTACCGCCACGCGGCCGCACGGATCCTGCTGCGCCTGGCCGGCCTCGGCGCGCTCGTGGCGCTGGCCGTGCACCTCGCCGCGGGGCCCGGCGCGAGCCACGTCGACGTGTTCTTCTACGTCACCGTCGGGCTGGGCGTCATCGCCCTCGCCGCGGCCGTGGCGGCCGGCCGCGGCTGGCGGTCGGTGTGGTGGTCGCGCCGCGCCGAGGTCGCCGAGTCGTTGTGCGGCAGCTTCGCCTTCGCGTCTGCCGTGGTCGCGGCCGGGGTCTTCCGGCGCCTGTGGGAAATGACCTCCTGATCGACATGGGTCCGTCGATCGGTGGATTCATGTTTAGGCCCAAAGCGGTCGGGTAGATGCACGTCAGCGCGGGGGGCCGGGACGTCTCCCCGAGCACCGGATCACCAGTCCAGTGAGTCACCAACACACAACACTCGGTCGGTTCGACCGCCGAGGGAGAAGGATCGACATGAGCGAGATGTACGGCCAGACAGAGAAGGCCCTCTCCAAGGGCGCCGACTTCGTCGACCAGGCCCGCGGCGACGTCAAGAACAAGTGTGGCGTCCTCTCCGGCAACATCCAGACGATGATGGGTGGATGGGGCGGCCAGGGTGCCACCGCGTTCAACAACCTCATGATCGCCTGGGACCAGAAGCAGGAGACCATCCTCAAGGCCCTCGACCAGCTCTCGGCCTCCATGAAGGAGACGGAGCGCGACAACGTCTCGACCGACGAGTCGCAGTCCGCCAACCACGCCAACCTCCAGGGCCGTCTCGGCTGACGCCGGCACCCGACTTCTGAGAACTAGGAGATCGACATGACTTTCGACGGAATCAAGGTCCAGCACGGCACCCTCGACGCCGGTGCGGCCGACGTGATGAAGGCGGCCAAGGACATCGAGTCGCGCCTCGACCAGCTCGAGAACGAGCTCAACCCCCTCAAGGCGGACTGGAACGGTAACGCCAAGATGGCGTACGACCAGGCCAAGGCCAAGTGGGACCAGGCGATGTCCGAGATGACCCTCCTGCTCCAGCAGGCCAGCCAGGGCGTGGACTCGTCCAACGCCGAGTACAAGGCGGCCGACGCCCGGGGCGCCAACCGCTTCTGAGCACCGCACACCGTCCGAGGCCGGTCGTCCCTCCGGGGACGTCCGGCCTCGTGGCATTTTCGCGAGCGGCTTTCGCCTAGGCTGCTCCCCGTTCAGTGCCCAGGCCCCGCGGCCGACGCAGCTGCAAGGACATTCAGGGGGAAACACCAATGAGTCAGGGGTCCTCGGTCGCCTCAGGCCTGGTCCGGGTGACCATCGCCTCGGGATCGCGACGGGTCGATCTCGTGCTGCCGGGCTCGATCCCGGTCGCCGAGCTCGTTCCGGAGCTCGCCCGCTCGGTCGGCCTGCTCGACGCCTCCACCGTCTACGGCGGCTACCGCCTGGTGACCCAGGAGGGCCGGATCCTGGTCAACAACGCCGGCCTGACGATGCAGGGCATCGAGGACGGTGGCCTCCTGACCGTCTCCGCCGGCGTGGACGACAAGGCCCCGCGCGTCTACGACGACGTCGTCGAGGCGATGGCCGACGTCGTCGAGAACGAGCTCAAGCCGTGGGAGCCGGCGGCAGGACGGCGTACGGCGCTGGGTGCGGGCAGCATCCTGCTCGGCCTCGGCGCGCTGGCCCTCCTCCTGCTGGGCGAGAGCGTGCTGGGCGGCGTCGCCGCGGCCGTGATCGCGGGACTCCTCGTCGTCGGCGGCATCGTGCTCACCCGCGCTCAGGGCGAGCCCGAGGCCGGGGTCGTCGTCTCGCTGCTCGCCGCCGTCTACGCCGCGGTCGCCGGGCTCCTGCTCGCACCCGGTGACCTGCCCGCCTGGAGCTGGCCGCTGGACGACGCGTTCTTCTCCGACGCACTCCTCTTCGCCGGGCTCGGCGTCCTCGCCGTCGGGCTGGTCGCCGTGGTCGGCCTCCAGGGCGGCCGCGCGCTCGTGATCCCGGCCGTCGTGGTCGGCGCGGTGGTCGTCGCGGGCTCGGTGCTCATCCGCGTGTTCTCGCTCGAGCCGTCCACCGTCTTCGTCGTCCTGCTCACCCTGGTCGTCCTGGCCGGCAGCATCTTCCCGTGGCTCGCCCTCGGGGTGACCGGCACGAGAGTCGACCAGCTCTACTCGCTCCACGACATCACCGCCGACCCCGACGAGATCGACCCGGACGAGGTCGCCGACGACGCCCGCGTCGGCCACGAGATCCTGCTCGCGGTCTCCGCCTCGGTCGGCACCCTCCTCGTCCTGCTCGCCCCGTTCGCCGTCGGGCGCGGGGTCTACGGCACGATCCTGGCCGCCGTGTGCTGCCTGGCCGTCATGTTCCGCACCCGCCAGTACCGCACCGGCTCGGAGGTGCTCGCCGGCCTCGTCTCCGGCATCCTCGGCCTGGTCTCGGTGGCCCTGTCGATGCTGCTCATCCACGACGGCTGGCGTGCCGGAGCCGCGATCGGCCTCGCCGGCTTCGGGGCCGTCCTGCTCGCGCTGACCCTCGTGCCGGCCTCGCCGTCGGTGCGCCGCGGCCGCATGGGCGACGTCGTCGAGACGATGACGCTGCTCGCGCTGCTCCCGCTGATGGTCCTCGCGGCCGGCTTCGTCTCCGCGGTGGCGGGCTGATCGATGGCCACCAAGAAGGACCTCGTCGAGGCCCACGCGTTCAGCCGCCGCCGCCTCGTCACCGCCTTCGTCTCCGGCGCCCCGGGCGGCCGTGAGGTGGAGCCGGTGAAGCCCGGCCGCGTGCTGATCGGCGGTGTCGCCCTGTCCGTCCTCCTCCTCGCCGGAGCCGCGATCGCGGGGTTCCTCCTCGGGCGCCCGCCCGCGCAGTGGCTCGACGAGGGCAGCTTCGTGATCTCCAAGGACACCGGCGAGCAGTACGTCGTCCTGCGCGGCGGCGACGACCCGTTGCTCCAGCGGGTGCCCAACTACGTCTCGGCCCAGCTGCTGCTCGGACAGGACGAGCTCACGCCGTTCACCGTCCGCGACAAGTACATCCGCACCGTCCAGCTCGGTGAGGACCTCGGCATCGACGCCGCGCCCGCCAGCCTCCCGTCGGCGGACGAGCTGGTCAACGACGGCTGGACCGCCTGCACGGGGGACGGGGTCGGCATCAAGGTCGCGATCCAGCGCACGCCGACCGTCGAGGACCTGGCGGGGTCCGCCTTCCTGGTGAGCAGCGAGGGCACGACCTGGCTGATCGCCACCGCGCCGGCCGTCGGGAGCAAGCAGGGCAGTGCCTACCGCTTCCCCATGCCCGAGGACGAGACCCAGTCCTCGACGCTGGGCGACCGGCTCGGGTTCGGGGCGTCGGCGACCGAGGTCGACCCCGACTGGCTGAACCTGTTCCGGCTCGGCGAGCCCCTCGAGAAGGCGTCCTTCGGGGTCACCCGGCCCGGTGAGCCCGTGCCCTACGGCAGCACCGGCACCGACCTCTCGCAGTACCGCATCGGCGACCTGCTGCTCTCCAGCAGCGGCTCCTACTACCTCCTCGGCGACGAGAAGCCCGAGCGGCTCAGCGACTTCGCCGGCATGGTCTACGGCGTCGTCGAGCAGCCGGCGCAGGAGCTCCCGGGCGACCTCTCCGCCTCCTTCGGGGACCCCAGCACGCCCGCGGAGTGGCCCAGCGACGTACCGCAGCCGATCACCAACGGTGCGCTCTGCGCGGTGCTCCACCCCGCGACCGGTGCCGACGCCACGTTCAGCCTCGCGACCAACCCGACCGGCGCGGCCGACCCCTACCGCGACGACGTGCGCCCCGGCCGCCACGCGGTCGACGTCGAGCCGAGCGCTGGCGCCTACGTGCTCTCCGGCTCGGGTGAGGCCGCCGACGCCGGCACCCGCTACGTCATCGACCCCAAGGGCGAGAAGTACGAGCTGGTCGGCTCGGAGGTGCCCGACTTCCTCGGCTACGGCGACGTCGAACCGCCGCTCGTGCCGAGCGCGTGGCTTGAGTTCTTCCAGCCGGGCGTGCAGCTGTCGACCAACAGCGCGCGCCGGGTCCCCGAGGACGCCCCGCCGGCGGACGACGCGGCCGCGGACGCCGGCTGATGGCTGCACCGTCGACGGGTCGTCGCCTGCCCCTGCCGCGCCTCCCGTCCGTGCGTACGACGCTCGCCGCCGGCCTGCTCGCGGCCTCGGTGGTGCCGCTCGGGGCGCCTCCCGCCGCCGCCGACCACGATGCCCCCTGCCTCGAGTCGGAGGTGCCCGACTCCGAACGGCTGGCCGACACCCACACCAAGGACAACCTCGCCTTCGAGCGGATGCACGTCGAGCAGGCGCAGGAGCTCGCCACCGGCAAGGGCGTGAAGATCGCCGTCATCGACAGCGGGATGGTCGGCATCCAGGGGCTCGACATCGCCGGCGCGACGGCCATCGCGGGCGTCAACCCCGACACCCGCCTCTCCGGACACGGCACGATCGTCGGCGGGCTCATCGCCGGGCCGCGCGGCGTCGCGCCCGACGCCCAGGTCCTCGACGTCAAGGTCTACGACGCCGACGACGCCGACACCACGCAGGGTGAGCGGCCGCTGACGTCGGCCGGCATCGCTGCGGGCATCGACGCCGTCATCCGGGCGCAGCCGCAGCAGCAGGTCGACATCGTCAACATCTCCCTCGCGGTCCGCCAGCCCGACCCGGAGCTCGAGGCCGCGGTCGCGCGCCTCGTGGACCTCGGGGTCGTCGTGGTGGCAGCCGCGGGCAACGTCCCGGTCGGCACCCCCGACTCCGGCTTCGCGGGCACGCCCGACAACGACGCCGACGTCTTCCCCGCCGACTACCCCGGCGTGCTCGCGGTCAGCGCGACCCCGCCCGGCGACGAGAGCCCCAGCACCTACGTCCTGCCCAACCTGGACACCGACGTCGCCGCGCCGACACTGGGCGCGATCTCGGCCAACGCCACCGGTCAGGTCTGCGTCGTCGACCAGGTCGCGACGTCGTGGGCGAGCGCCGAGGTCACCGGGGTCATGGCCCTGCTCAAGCAGCGCTTCCCCCGCGAGACCCCCCAGCAGCTGGTCGCCCGGCTGCAGGCGACCACCGAGGGAGCCGGCGCTCCCGAGGGCCCGGACGGCAAGGCGACCAACCCGTGGACCGGGGCGGGTGTCGTGCAGGTGCACGACGCGCTCACCCGGGAGATCAAACCGGGTCGCAAGGGCAAGGTGGAGACCACCGTCCAGGAGGTCCGCGCCGACGCCCAGGCCCCGCCCGCGCCCCAACGCATCGACCTGTTCGGCACGCCCCGCGCGATCCTCCTGTGGTCGGGGCTCGTCGCCGGGTCGCTCCTCGCGCTCGCCTTCATGCTGCGCCCGTTGCTGCGACGGTGAAGCCGGAGGCCGGGACGCCCGTCGAGACGTGGCCGCCCCGACGCGCCGCATGATGGAATCAGCACATGCCTGACACGTTGGACGAGCCCGTGGCCGTCATCCTCGCCGGCGGCCAGGGCTCACGCCTGTGGCCGATCAGCCGGGACCGCGCGCCCAAGCAGTTCCAGCCCGTCGTGCGCGACCGTCCGCTGCTCACCGGCACGATCGAGCGGCTCAGCGAGATCGTGGACCCCAGCCGCATCCACGTCTCGACGCGTGCCCGCTTCGCGGACGCGGCCCGGGCGACCCTCGGCCCGGTGCCGCCGGAGAACCTGATCCTCGAGGAGGACCCGGCCGGCCCCGCGACGGCGTTCGCCCTGAGCGTCGCGACGCTCTTCCACAAGTACGGCAACGCGCCGGCGCTGATCGCTCCCTCGGACCACCTGATCACCGAGGAGGACGCCTTCAACGCGGCCTCGCGCGACATGCTCGCGCAGCTCGAGCGCACTCCCGAGTCGATGGTCGTGCTGGGCGCGGAGCCGACCCGGTTCGACGCGAGCCTGGGCTACATCCACACCAAGGGCGGCGACGACGCCGTGCAGGTGATCGACTCCTTCCACGAGAAGCCCGACGAGGACATCGTCAGCGAGCTGGGGGAGTCGGGCAACCTGTTCTGGAACACCGCCTGCTACGGCGTACGCGTCGGGCGGGCCTGCGAGGCCTACCGCACCGCGCTGCCCCTCATCTTCGAGTCCATCGAGCGGTTCGCCCGCGGCGCGACGTCCGACCAGGGCTACCGCGGGGCGTCCATCGGTGGCCACGAGATCTACCCGCTGATGTGGGCCGGCATGGAGTGCCTCGTCGTCCCGCGGCAGCTGGGGTGGACCGACGTCGGCACCTGGACGCGCCTCGAGCGCGTCCTGGACGACCAGCGGGTCACGTCCATCGGTCCCGCGCTCCAGCTCGACGCAGAGAACACCCTCGTCGCCAGCATGGACGGCCGACCGGTCGTCACGCTCGGCGCGCGGGGACTGATCGTCGTCACGCACGAGGACGCGGTCTACGTGCTCGACCGGCAGAAGGCGCTGGACACCGGCATCCTCGAGCGGCTCCGCTCGCTCCTCGCGGCCAGCAGCCGCGAGGACCTCCTCTGACCGCGCCGCCGCGGTCCCCGTCCAGCACGCTCCACCCGAAGGAACCCATGTCCCACGAGAACAGCCAGCACATCGTCGTCGTCGGCACCAAGCCCGACATCATCAAGCAGGCGCCGATCTACCACGAGCTGCGCGACCGCGGCCACGACGTCGTGCTGTGCCACACCGGCCAGCACTACGACCACAACCTCTCGCAGTCGATGCTCGACGAGTTCGGCGTCCGTGAGGACATCAACCTCGAGGTGCGCGGCGGCGTCAACGACCTGGTCTCCGGCATCACCGCCAAGCTCGCGCAGTACCTCCGCGGCTTCGCCGAGCGCGGCGGCTTCCCGATCACCTACGTGCACGGCGACACGACCACCGCCATGGCCGGCGCCCTCGCCACCTTCGGCGAGCGGCAGGCGCTCGTGCACGTCGAAGCCGGTCTGCGCACGCTCTCGCCCAAGCCCGAGGTGCTCAAGGGCTGGCTCGAACAGGGCGCCGACCTCGACTGGGCGTCGTTCCGTGAGCAGTCGTTCGACCGCGCCAGCTGGGCCAAGGGCAGCCGCGAGCCGTCGCCGGAGCAGTTCAACACCCGGGTCGCCGACGCGGGCTCCGACCTGCACGCCGCCCCCGTCGAGCTCAACCGCGAGTTCCTCATCGAGGAGGGCTTCGCGCCCGCCGCGATCGACGTCGTCGGGAACTCGGTCGTCGACGCGCTCGCGCAGGCAGTCGCCGGCAGCGACAGGAACCAGGTGCTGCAGAAGTTCCCGCAGATGGGCGACGGGTCCTTTCTGCGCTTCTGCGTCCACCGCCGCGAGAACACCACCAACCGAGACCGCTTCAACCTGCTGATGGACGCCATGGAGGCGCTGCTCGAGCAGGGCCACCACGTGCTGTTCATCCGGCTGCTCGGCACCGAGGCCGCGATCGACAACTTCGGCCGCCGCCAGTGGCTCCAGGACCTCGAGGAGAGGTACGGCGACGCGCTGATCTCGACGCCCGTGTGGGACAGCTACCTCGACGTCGTCGCCGCGATGTCCATGTGCGCGGTCATCGCCACCGACTCCGGCTCCATCGTCGAGGAGGCCAACGTCCTCGAGGTGCCGTGCGTGACCCTGCGCTTCGGGTCCGACCGCTCCGAGACGTTCCTCGCCGGCAGCAACTTCCTCGCCCCGCCCGTCGACAAGGACCTGATGACCAGCGTCATCCACCACGTCTTCGAGCACCGCGCCGAGCTGTCGTGGGACCGGGTCTACCCCGAGAAGGCGTCCGCGATGCTCGTCGACGCGGTCGAGCGACGGCTCGATCAGGGGAGCCTGCTGATCTCCGAGGAGTGGCGCTACGGCCTCCGGGCCCAGCTGCGCTGACCGGCGTACGACGAAGGCCCCGCACCAGCAGGTGCGGGGCCAACGTGTGTGGCGGAGGTAGGGGGATTCGAACCCCCGAGGGCTATTAACCCAACCCGCTTTCCAAGCGAGCGCCATAGGCCACTAGGCGATACCTCCGCCGAGGAGAGTACCGGTCGGCCCGGCGGCCGGTGAAATCGCCCACCGAGCCCTCGGTTTGGGTGGCCGTCCGGGCCTCGCCTAGACTCCCCGCCAACCCCCCACGCGGCGTCACCTCGCCCAATTCCCCCAGGGCCGGAAGGCAGCAAGGGTAAGTGAGCTCTGACGGGTGCGTGGGGGGCCTCTTCATGTCCGGGGGTCCGCAGGAAGACCCTCGATCCGAGGCTTGACGACGTGGCCCGGTCCCGCGTTCGCTGAGGGGTGCAGGACTTCTCGGGCCGTCTCCTGCAGACAGCCCCGTGGAGGTCCCGATGACCTGTGTCCCTCGTCTGGTGCTCGCCGGCGTCCTCCTCGGCACCTCGCTCCTGGCCCTGGGGCCGGTCGCGGCCTCGGCGCGTCAGCCCGGGGACGACGCGGCGCGCACCGCCCGCGCGCCCCGGACGCGCATCAGCATCGCCGTACGCGGGTGCCGGGACTGCTCGGTCCAGGCCTCCCGCTACCTCCCGGCCGAGGGCGGCCAGCCGTGGTACTCCCACCGCCGCACCGTCGACGCCTCCGGACGGGTGGCGTTCGTCGTACCCACCGCGAAGACGCCCGGGTTGACGTTCCTCGTCGACGCGCCGTGGCACGGAGCGGACGGCGTGGCGGCGGTCATGGCGGCCCGCTACCGCGGCTTCGCGGTCGGCGAGCGGGTGGACGACCGCCAGGCGGCGCGGTCCCGACGGGGTGAGGCCTGCTGGGCCGGGACCACCGATCAGCGGGCGCGGATCGTGATGCGCGTCGCGCGCTTCCGGTCGCGGACGTTGACCGGGGGACCGACGTGGCACCCGCGGGCGTGGGCCGTGCGCGGGCTGGCGACGACGCCGCCGATGTCGATCGCCCCGCACGGGTCGATCGGCACGCAGTACGCCATCGGCTGCTCGGCGCCCGCCGCCGCCAGCCGGGACCGTCGCGCGGGGATGACCGAGCTGACGCTCCGGGTGCCACGGTGCTCCGGCTGCCGGGTCGCCCTCGGGCAGTGGTTGGACCCGACGCGCGCCCCGTGGCGCTCGGCCACCCGGACGGTCGCCGGTGGCCGCGTCAGGTTCGACGTCCGCAGTGCGCGCACCCGCGGCATGTTCGTCGCCCTCACGGCGCCGTGGGAGGGGGTGACGGGCTACCAGACGTTCGCGGTGTTCCGCTACGGCGACCACCGGCCCGGCGACCGGGTCGGCTTCGCAGCCGCGCGGCGCGAGACCCAGGGCTCCGCCTGCTGGGCGGGCACCCGGGCAGCGCGTCGGACGATCACCCTGGCCGCGCGCGAGGTGCGGGTGCTCGCGCCGATCAGCGGGCAGCACGTCCGTGGCACGCTCGCGTGGGTGCCGAGCCAGCAGCGGACCTGGGGCCCGGACCGCCCGGTCGACGCCGGCGTGCTCGGGTCGGAGGAGGCGATCGCGTGCGGTCCCACCGCCCGGCCGCGGGTGGGCTGAGCGCCTCGTCCCGGCCTGCTCGGCGCCGGGAGCAGCCGCGGTCCCGACAGCCGTCGCCCACGGTGGTCGCTGTGGGTGGGCACGGTTAGGGTTCACGACGTGGAGTCACCGCTCGCGCTCTATCGCCGCTACCGGCCCGAGACCTTCCAGGAGGTCATCGGGCAGGACCACGTGACCGAGCCGTTGCGTGCGGCGCTGGCGGCCAACCGCGTCAACCACGCCTATCTCTTCTCCGGCCCGCGCGGCTGCGGCAAGACCACCTCGGCCCGCATCCTCGCCCGCGCACTCAACTGTGCGCAGGCCCCGATCTCCGATCCCTGCGGCGAGTGCGACAGCTGCCGCGACCTCGCGCGCGGCGGCCCGGGCTCCATCGACGTCATCGAGATCGACGCGGCGTCCCACGGTGGTGTGGACGATGCCCGCGACCTCCGCGAGAAGGCGTTCTTCGCCCCGGTGCGCGACCGCTACAAGGTCTACATCATCGACGAGGCCCACATGGTCACCACGCAGGGCTTCAACGCCCTGCTCAAGCTCGTCGAGGAGCCGCCGCCCCACCTGCGGTTCATCTTCGCCACGACCGAGCCCGACAAGGTGTTGCCGACCATCCGCTCGCGCACCCACCACTACCCCTTCCGGCTGATCCCGCCGCGGCTGCTCAGCGACTACCTGTCCCAGCTCGCCGCCGAGGAGGGTGTGGCGATCGAGCCCGCCGCCCTGCCGCTCGTCGTGCGTGCCGGCGCCGGGTCGGCGCGTGACACGCTCTCCGTGCTCGACCAGCTGCTCGGTGGCGCCGGTCCCGGCGGGGTGACCCACAAGGTGGCGACCGACCTGCTCGGCTTCACGCCCGACTCGCTCCTCGACGAGGTCGTCGAGGCGTTCGCCACCCGTGACGGTGCGGCCGTCTTCTCGGTGGTCGACAAGGTCGTCGAGACCGGGCAGGACCCGCGCCGCTTCACCGAGGACCTGCTGCGCCGGCTGCGCGACCTCGTCATCGTCACCGCGGTGCCCGACGCCCCCGCGACCGGGCTCATCGACGTCTCGGAGGACGCCGGCGAGCGCCTCGTGGCCCAGGCCGCGCGCTTCGGTGCGATCGAGCTCAGCCGGGCCGCCGACATCGTGGCCGCCGGCCTCACCGAGATGCGCGGCGCGACCGCGCCCCGCCTGCTGCTCGAGCTGCTCTGCGCACGCGTGCTGCTGCCGGGCGCCGACCACACCGCCGACGGCGTGATGGCCCGCCTCGAGCGGCTCGAGCGCCGGATGGACGTGACCGGCGCCCCGGCGCCCGCCGCAGCCGCCGCTCCGTCCCGACCGGCCGCCCCTGCCGTGGCCCCGGCGCCGTCCGGAGCACCGTCGGCTCCTCCGCAGGCGGCGCCCCCCGCCGCCCCCCAGGCGGCTCCCCAGTCCGCGCCCGAAGCCGCACCCGGGGCCGCACCCGGGGCCGCGCCGTCGTCGGCGCCGCAGGCACCCCGAGGCGACGAGCCGGTCCCGCCGCCCCCGATGCCGGTGGCGCCCACGGGCGTGCC
>NZ_JBFUMR010000015.1:0-134535 GCF_054049275.1 Nocardioides sp. P5_E3 | reverse complement strand
GCCAGCTTCCCGCCCCGCACCCGCCTGGCACGTCGGTCGGCAGCCAGTTGGGCCGCGCTGGCCCGATACTTCGGGCGGCGGTCGGGAAACAGGGTCGACCCGGCCCTGAGTTCTCGACCGACAGTGGCGCGATGACACCCCACCACCCGGGCGATCTCTGCGTTGGACACGTCGGCGGCATGGAGCACCGCGATCTCTTCACGCTGTTCGAAACTCAAACGCGGCCTGAGTCTCGCCGGCGGATCGCACGGGGGCATCACCCCACCACGCTCGCGGTACCAATCCATCCCCGCGAACCGCGACGCGCCAACCCTCTGCGCCGCCTCCGCGACCGTCAGCCCCCCGCGTACAAGACCCCAGAACTCACGACGAACCTGCTGCGGAAACACCCGCCCAGCCGCCATCACAAACACCCCTACATCACGAGGTGTTGCATCCAGACCTTGAACCCAAGGCCGCAGAACGTGGCTCTCGCACCGCCCACCAGCGCGCCGTACGACGACACGCCGAGGGCCACAACCGCCGCACGTGTCCGACATGCCGCCCCAGGTCGGTCGTACGACGACCTCAGCCCGTCAGCACCCCGACGGCCGAGACGAGGTTGAGGGCCACGAAGGTGCCGGCCACGACGACGGCGACGAGGGCCGGGGTCCGGCCGTGGGGGTCGCCGAGCCGCGCCGCCTGACGGCCGAAGTGCACCGCCAGCACCGCAGGCAGCACGAACACGAGAAGCGCCGGACCGCCGGCCGCGAGGAGCACCCACCACTCGGTCGGCTCGGAGCCGCCGGGCGGGTGCCCGAGCGCGGTCGCGATGCCTTCGCCGACCAGGAACGCCAGGGCGAGCGACGGCACCAGTCCGAGCACCGACCACCAGGCGCGTCGCACGCACACCGCTGAGTTGGGTGCCCGGTGCGCGCCTGCGGCGCCTCGCTCCCCGAGGGTCCTCATGACACACCTCCTGCGCGAGCCCCCAGCATCGCGTGCGGCGCGCCGCGGTCACAGGGCCGAAGGACCCCGATCTGCCGCGCGGAGGCGGTCAGCCGGCGGAGTTGCCCGCGCCGTCCTCGCCGGGCGTGTGCGAGGTGTCGCCGTTCTTGTTCTTGTTCTTGCCGCCCTGCGGCTGCGGGTCGGCGGTGGTGGTGACCACCGCGGGCACGCCACCGGTGAGCTCGAACTGGACGTCGGTGCCGTCGCCGCCGAGGGCAGCCGCCTCGACGTGGTAGAACCCGGGCATCGCCCAGTCGGTCCACTTCGTGCAGCCCTCGTCCGAGCGCTTGGCCGACCAGGTGACGACGACCGGAGCGTCGACGGCCTGGCGGATCACCACGTCCTGGGGCGGGATCGACGCCGGGCACTCGCGGCTGCTCCAGATGTAGTCGCTGCCGGAGGTGATGCTGACGGTCATCGTCTCCGGCGACGCCTGCCAGGTGCAGGCCTCGGTGACGACGGTGCGGAGGTTGATCGTGATCGGGACGTCCGCGCCACCGGCAGCGGTCGTCAGGGCAGGCGTGGCGACGATGTCGGACTCGGTGCACGGCCCGGTCGGCTCGGCCAGGACCGGCTCCGGCGGCGCGGTCTCCACGGCAGGGTTCTTCTTGCCCTTCTTGCCCTTCTTGCCGGCGCCGGGCGCCTCGGCGGTCGGGCCCGCGGTGGGTGCGGCGGTCGTGGTCGTGCTCGCACCTGCCTGGGTGGCCTTCGCCTCGTCCTTGCCGTCGGCCGAGCCGCCGAGGACGCGGGCGAGCACGACGACGAGCAGCACCGGGACGACGAACACGATGAGGCGTCGGGTCCAGTAGACCCGGGCCGGGAGCGGCCCACGAGGTCGTACGGTCGTCGGCATGGGCTCAGGTTAGGTAGCAGTCGGCCCGTCTCGGCGGAGGCGCACCGGCTGACCTACGATCGCCGCGATGGACGCCCCCTCTCCCCACGCGTTGCACGACGCCGTGCTCGACTGGTACGACGACCACGCGCGCGAGCTGCCATGGCGCGGGGTGTCCGCCACCCCGTGGTCGGTGATGGTCAGCGAGTTCATGCTGCAGCAGACGCCGGTGGCGCGCGTGCTGCCGGTCCACGCCGCCTGGCTGGAGCGGTGGCCGACCCCGGCCGCCCTGGCCGGCGAGCCCACCGGCGAGGCCGTGCGGATGTGGGGCCGGCTGGGCTACCCGCGCCGCGCCCTCCGCCTCCACGCGGCGGCGACGGCCATCGTCGAGCGCCACGACGGCGAGGTGCCGGCGTCGTACGACGACCTGCTCACGCTCCCCGGCATCGGCGACTACACCGCCGCGGCGATCGCCAGCTTCGCCTTCGGCCGGCGGCACGTCGTGCTCGACACCAACGTCCGCCGGGTCCTGACGCGCGCGGTCTCCGGGCGCGAGCTCCCCGCGCCGGCCGTCACCCGCGCGGAACGCGACGTGGCGACGTCGCTGCTGCCCGACGACCCCGCCACGGCCGCCACGTGGGCGGTGGCGACGATGGAGCTCGGCGCGCTGGTGTGCACCGCCCGCCAGCCGTCGTGCGACGCCTGCCCCATCGCGGCGGACTGCACGTGGCGCGGGGCCGGCTTCCCGGTGTACGACGGACCGCCCCGCCGCGGACAGGCGTGGGCTGGCACCGACCGGCAGTGCCGCGGCCGGATCCTGGCGCTCGCCCGGGAGGCCGACTCGGTCAGCGCCGGGCAGCTCGAGGTCGCCTGGACGGAGGACGAGCAGCGTGAGCGGTGCCTGGCCGGGCTCGTCGCCGACGGGCTCCTGACGCAGATCACCCCGGGGCGCTGGGCGCTCCCGGGGTGACCTGAGTGACGTCTCGGACCGTCAGCCCTCGGACTTCGGCACGTCGGTGGGACCCTCGGTGTCGTCCGGACCGACGACCGGGGTGCCCTCGGCGTCGACCGTCTCCAGCGGAGGCATGTCGGGCACCGTGGAGTTCTTCTGGCCCCTGAAGGTGAACTTCGCCTGGGGACCCTCTCCCTCGACGTCGACCAGCACGATCTGGCCGGGGCCGACCTCACCGAAGAGCATCTTCTCGGCGAGCACGTCCTCGATCTCGCGCTGGATCGTGCGACGCAGCGGCCGCGCACCGAGCACCGGGTCGAAGCCGCGCTCGGCCAGCAGCGCCTTGGCGGACTGGGTGAGCTCGAGCGACATGTCGCGGTCCTTCATGCGGAGCTCGACGCCGGCGATCATGTTGTCGACCATCGCGACGATCTGCTCCTGCGACAGCGGCGGGAACACGACGATCTCGTCGACACGGTTGAGGAACTCGGGGCGGAAGTGCTGCTTGAGCTCCTCCGACACCTTGCTCTTCATCCGCTCGTAGGAGCCGGCAGCATCCGCGCCGACCGCGCCGAAGCCGAGATTGACGCTCTTGGCGATGTCGCGCGAGCCCAGGTTGGTGGTCATGATGATGACGGTGTTCTTGAAGTCGACGACGCGACCCTGGGAATCCGTCAGACGGCCTTCCTCGAGGATCTGCAACAGGCTGTTGAAGATGTCGGGGTGGGCCTTTTCGACCTCGTCGAAGAGCACGACGGAGAACGGCTTGCGGCGCACCTTCTCGGTGAGCTGGCCGCCCTCTTCGTAACCGACGTAGCCGGGAGGTGATCCGAACAGTCGCGACACCGTGTGCTTCTCGGAGAACTCGCTCATGTCGAGCTGGATGAGCGCGTCCTCGTCACCGAAGAGGAACTCCGCGAGCGTCTTGGACAGCCACGTCTTTCCGACACCCGAGGGGCCGGCGAAGATGAACGAGCCGCCGGGGCGCTTGGGGTCCTTGAGCCCGGCGCGCGTACGACGGATCGCGCGGGAGAGCGCCTTGACGGCCTCCTCCTGACCGATGACCCGCTTGTGGAGCTCGTCCTCCATCTTGAGCAGACGGGTGGACTCCTCCTCGGAGAGCTTGACGATCGGGATGCCCGTGGCCACGGCCAGGACCTCGGCGATCAGCTCCTCGTCGACCTCGGCGATCTCGTCGAGGTCGCCCGCGCGCCACTGCTTCTCGCGCTCGGCACGGCGGGCCGAGAGCTGCTTCTCCTCGTCGCGCAGTCGGGCCGCGGCCTCGAAGTCCTGCCCGTCGATCGCCGCCTCCTTGCGCTGGCGCACGTCGCCGATCTTCTCGTCGTACTCGCGCAGGTCCGGCGGCGCGGTCATCCGGCGGATGCGCAGTCGCGAACCGGCCTCGTCGATGAGGTCGATGGCCTTGTCCGGCAGGAACCGGTCGGAGATGTAGCGGTCGGCCAGCGTCGCCGCCGAGACCAGGGCCTCGTCGGTGATGGTGACGCGGTGGTGCGCCTCGTAGCGGTCGCGGAGGCCCTTGAGCATCTCGATCGTGTGCGCGATCGAGGGCTCCTGCACCTGGATCGGCTGGAAGCGGCGCTCGAGCGCGGCGTCCTTCTCGAGGTACTTGCGGTACTCGTCCAGCGTGGTGGCACCGATGGTCTGCAGCTCACCGCGGGCCAGCATCGGCTTGAGGATGCTGGCGGCGTCGATCGCGCCCTCGGCCGCGCCGGCGCCGACGAGGGTGTGGATCTCGTCGATGAACAGCACGATGTCGCCGCGGGTGCGGATCTCCTTGAGCACCTTCTTGAGGCGCTCCTCGAAGTCACCGCGGTAGCGCGAGCCGGCGACGAGGGCACCGAGGTCGAGCGTGTAGATCTGCTTGTCCTTCAGCGTCTCCGGGACGTTGCCCTTGACGATGTCCTGGGCGAGGCCGGCGACGATCGTCGTCTTGCCGACGCCGGGCTCACCGATGAGGACGGGGTTGTTCTTCGTGCGGCGCGACAGGATCTGCATCACGCGCTCGATCTCCTGCTCGCGCCCGATGACCGGGTCGAGCTTGCCCTCGCGCGCGGCCTGGGTGAGGTTCTGGCCGAACTGGTCGAGGACCAGCGAGCTCGACGGGGTCTCGCCGCCGGAGCCGGAGGTCTGGGACCCGGCGGTCGCCGACTCCTTGCCCTGGAAGCCGCTGAGCAGCTGGATGACCTGCTGGCGCACCCGGTTGAGGTCGGCGCCGAGCTTCTGCAGGACCTGGGCCGCGACGCCCTCGCCCTCCCGGATCAGGCCGAGCAGGATGTGCTCGGTGCCGATGTAGGAGTGGCCGAGCTGGAGCGCCTCGCGGAGCGAGAGCTCGAGCACCTTCTTGGCGCGCGGCGTGAACGGGATGTGGCCGGACGGGGCCTGCTGGCCCTGCCCGATGATCTCCTCGACCTGGGCGCGCACGGCCTCCAGGGAGATGTCGAGGGACTCGAGGGCCTTGGCTGCGACGCCCTCGCCCTCGTGGATGAGGCCGAGCAGGATGTGCTCGGTCCCGATGTAGTTGTGGGAGAGCATGCGGGCCTCTTCCTGGGCCAGCACGACAACTCGCCGGGCTCGGTCGGTGAACCGCTCGAACATGTGCGCTCCTCTACGTCTGCGTGGTCCGCTGGCCCCCCGCCGGGACGGGAGCACGAACACTGGGCTCAACGCCCGACATCAGCCTACGTGTTCCCGGGGCACAGACGAGCCCGTCCGCTATCAGCGAACGGGCTCGTCGGCGTCGAGCAGGACGGCGTACGTCAGTGGGCGGCGTCGTAGGCCTGCTGGACGTCGGCGGAGATGCGGCCGCGCTCGGAGACCTCCATGCCCTGGGACTTGGCCCACTCGCGCACGTCCTTGGTGTTGGAGGACGAGGCGGAACCGCCGGACGAGCGGCGGGTGCGGCGGCCACCACCGGTGACCTTGCGGGCGTGGCCGACGTAGCCGCTCAGCGCCTCGCGGAGGGAGGCGGCGTTGGCGTCGTTGAGGTCGATCTCGTAGGTGGTGCCGTCGAGGCCGAATGACACGGTCTCGGTTGCCTCGGTGCCGTCGAGGTCGTCGACGAGAACGATGTTGACCTTTTGTGCCATGTGTATTCCTTTGCTTTTCGCGCGCTCTGGTGCAAACGCGTCGAATGCAGTGTGGCACCACTCGTTCATGCGCACAAAAGAAGTCAGGAATGCCCTGACGTGACGCATCCACTTCGCATCGAAGGTAATGAATTGCCTTTTCCTTGTGCGGGTTTGGTCCTAGCTGCATTCGAACGAGAAAGCAGCACCAGACGCAACGGCGGGAGAAGCACCAATTCGTGACGCGGACCCACACGTCGGGCGGGATGAGCTCAGGCAGCGAGTGCGTGATCCTGACGCATTCTCGTTCCACGGGGTTCGGCAGCCCGCACGGTCAACGCAGCCGGACCTTGAAGTCCTGGGCCCCGCACGTCCTGGCCATCTCGCGGGCGAGGGTGTCGCTGTGCGTGTAGATCTCGACGCCGCCCCCCCAGTCGCGCACCAGGTCACACAGTCCGACCGGGTCGAAGCTGTCGAGGCCGTACGCGTAGGGCCGCGGCAGCTCGTCGTCCTTGTCGACCGGGAGCTGCAGCAGCCAGAAGTTGGCGAACGCGTTGTCGCCGGGATCGTCGAACCACCGCGACACGATGACCTTTCTCGCGGGGTCCTCCAGCTTCAGGAGGTCGGTGACAGCCGGGTCGAGCGCGCTGGACCGGTCCGGGAGCGCGATAGACACAACGGGCAGGACCGACGACAGTCGGTAATCCGGTGTGCGGTGGGCGATCGGGTAGTCGATGGAGCTCACCGGCCGAGGGTCGGCCGGCGGGATCTGCATCAGGAGCACGCTCGCGAGCATGGCCGTCCCGACGACCAGGCTGCCGCGCTGGGTGCGCCGAAGCCCCGGGACGGCAAAGGCACCCCTGGCGGACATGAGGAGGACCACCGGCGCGAGGAACGAGAGGGTCCAGCCGAACTTCTGGGGGTAGTAGCCCCAGGGCCCTCCCGCGGAGCCCGCGCGCTGGTGCATCAGGTAGAAGATCCCGATGGCTCCTGCCAGCCCGACCACCACGGTGCCCACCAGGTCCAGACGCACCGAGGTCCAGACGGACAGCACGAGCAGCACGCCCAACGGAACGAACCAGAACACGGGCGGGAGGTTCTCGCCGTACGCCGGGAACAGGCCCTCCGCGGCGAGCGCGTCGGAGGCGGCCGTGATGTCGCCACGCGTGACGAGCACGAGGTAGGCGACGAGGACGGCCAACGGCGTGACCCAGGCGACCAGCGCCACCCCGCGGAGGTCGAGATGAGCGCGCCGCCGCCACACCACGACGGCGAGCCCGAGGCCGGCAGGAAGCAGGACCAGGGGCGCCCACGCGGCCAGCAGTCCGGTGCCGATGATCGCGAGGACGCCGGAGGAGACCACGGGGCGTCGCTCGGACGAGATCCACGCCACCCATGCGGCCAGGATCAGGCTCGCGGCGGGCAGGGAGTTCCAGAAGCCGTAGACGAACACGAGGCCGGCCAACGACCACGTCCAGGGAATCATCGCGGCAACCAGGCCGAGGACGGCACGACTCCAGACCCTCGACGCAGGGAAGGCAGAGGCCACCAGAAGACCCGCCAGCAGGCTGGTGGCGCCCACCATCAACAGCAGGGCCTCGGACGCGCGGTAGAGGTCGTGGGCCAGCAGGTCACCCCGGCCGACCGCTGAGCGCCCGGGTGCGGCGAAGAGCGCCACGACCTCGTTGGCGAGCGGTGCCGGGTTGCGGTGCGAGGTCGGGTCGAGACCTCCGTCCTCGACGAGGAAGCGGGAGGAGACGAGGTTCCAGGTGTTGTCGTTCCTCATCATCCACGCGAGCTTCGGGCTGTCCGAGAGCCATCGCGCCAGCGGCACCGTCACGACCTGCAGCACCGACACCGCGGCCAGCCCCGCTCCGAGCGCCAGCTGGGACCCGGACACCGCGAGTGCCGTGGCACGACGGCGCCAGAGGACGACGAGGCCCACGGCGGCGACGACTGCCGGGATGGCCAGCATCGTGGTCAGGGAGGCGCCGAGCACAGGCCACAACCGCATGCTCACCGCGAGCAGGGCGAACGCTCCCGACAGGGCCGCTGCCAGCGCGAGGGCGGTGCTGAGCCAGGAGCGCAGGACGAGCGTCGTCGCGACCACGGCGACGAGGAGGAGCGCCGCCGGACTGCCGCCCACGACGACGACACCGCACGCACCGACCAGCGCGGCTCCCAGGGCGCCCACGACCACGCCGTGCCGCGCGTTCCGCGTGTTGGAGGACTCGGGGTCGCCGAACGTCCGCGCGGGTTCGCCTTCGTCACCGACGTGTGGCTGCGCGGCTCCTGCGACGCGTGACGTCACCTCGAGTACCCCCGTCGATCATGGTCAGGACCCCGCGATGCTACGTGTCGGCCGAGCGAGTCCGGTCGAGGTCCTACGAGTTCCGCTCGAATACGAGCCGGAGACCCTGCAGCGTGAGCCACGGGGAATGCTCGGTGAAACACGCGCAATCGTCGACGAGAAGCGTCGCCAAATGGCCCGTCGAAATGACGGTGACGTCGTCGACCGGAGCTCCGAGCTCGGCGATCATGCGCGCCACCAGCCCCTCTACCTGTGCCGCGACGCCGAAGACCATCCCGCTCTGGAGCGCCTCGACCGTGTTCTTGGCGATCACCGACCGTGGGCGCGCGAGCTCGATCTTGCGCAGCTGGGCACCGCGACGACCGAGCGCCTCCAGGGACGTCTCGATGCCGGGCGAGATCGCGCCGCCGACGTACTGCCCCTTGCCGTTGACGACGTCGAACGTCGTCGCGGTGCCGAAGTCGACGACGATCGCGGGGCCGCCGTAGAGCTCTGCCGCTGCCAGTGAGTTCACGATCCGGTCGGTGCCGACCTCGCGCGGGTTGTCCATCAGCACCGGGATGCCGGTGCGCACGCCCGGCTCGACGACGATCGCCCTGACGTCGTGGAAGTGGCGCTCGAGCATCTCGCGCCACTCGTGCAGCACCGCCGGGACGGTGGCGCACACGGCGATGCCGTCGACGTCGCCGAGCCGCTCGTCGAGCAGTCCGCGGAGCAGGACCGACCACTCGTCGGCCGTGCGGCGCTCGTCGGTGTTGACCCGCCAGTGGGCGGTGACCTCCTCGCCGTCGAGGAGACCGATGAAGGTGTGGCTGTTGCCGATGTCAGCGGCGAGCAGGCTCATCCGGGGTCCCCGCGGCGTTGTTCGGGGGAGCGAAGCTTTGGGGTCCCCGCAGGCTTGTGGTGGAGGAGCG
This sequence comes from Nocardioides sp. P5_E3, assembly GCF_054049275.1. Lineage (NCBI taxonomy): Bacteria > Bacillati > Actinomycetota > Actinomycetes > Propionibacteriales > Nocardioidaceae > Nocardioides > Nocardioides sp. P5_E3. The sequence goes on along the minus strand of NZ_JBFUMR010000015.1, from coordinate 125,453 downwards.
GAGCGGGGGAACCAGAAGACTGTGGGGCGAAGCGTTGCGGAGGAGAAGAACGTCGTGGGGTGTTCATTCCGCCGCCCTCATTCCACGAGATCCATGCCGATGTCGAACACGACCACCGAGTGGGTGAGCGCCCCGACCGAGACGAAGTCGACGCCCGTGGCGCCGATGCGCGCGGCCCGCTCGATCGTGATCCCGCCGCTGGCCTCGAGCGGCACCCGCCCGGCCGTACGTCGTACGGCGTCCGCCATCAGCTCGTCGCTCATGTTGTCGAGCAGGATCCGCTCCGGCGGCGCGGGCAGGGCGAGCAGGTCGTCGAGCTGGTCGAGCGTCGTCACCTCGACCTCGACGGGCAGCCCCGGGTGCCGGCCCCGGATGGCCTCGAGCGCGGGGAGCACTCCCCCGGCGGCGATGACGTGGTTGTCCTTGACCATCGCCATGTCCTGGAGGCTGGAGCGGTGGTTGACCCCGCCACCGCAGCGCACGGCGTACTTCTGCAGCGCGCGCAGGCCGGGCAGCGTCTTGCGGGTGTCGAGCACCCGAGTCGGGGATCCGTCCAGCGCGTCGACCCAGCGGGAGGTGGCCGTCGCGATGCCCGAGAGGTGGCACGCGAGGTTGAGGGCGGTGCGCTCGGCGACGAGCATCCGCTGGGTCAGCCCCTCGACCCGCATCACGACGTCGCCCTTCTCGACATGCGTCCCGTCGGCCAGGCGGTCGGTGAGGGTCGCGTCGGCGCCCACCATGAAGAAGGCGACCGCGGCGACGCCGAGACCGGCGACGACGCCCGGCTCGCGCGCGCCGAAGACGGCCTCGGCGCGGGCACCGGCCGGGATGGTCGACTCGCTGGTGGGGTCCTCGTGCGGTCGATCGGGGAGGTCCTCCATGAGCGCACGCGACACGACGTCCCAGACGTGGTCGGGGTCGAGCCCCGCTGCGGTGAGGTCGTCGATGACTTCCTCGGGCACGTCGCGCAGGCTGGTCATGTCAGCACCTCGGCGGTCGACGGATCGGTGGAGGGGGCGTACGTCCACTCGACGGCCACGCCACCGTCGGCGTCGAGCCACGAGTCGACGTGGCCGGCCTTCGTGTCGTCGCGGTCGGGGTGGTCCTCGCGCCAGTGGGAGCCGCGGGTCTCGGTGCGCAGCGCCGCGGCCTCGGCGAGGGCGGTGCTGACGGTCAGCAGGTTGGTGGTCTCCCAGGCGTCGGGCCCGACCTCGGCCGCGCCGTGGTCGAGCGACCCGAGGAACGCCAGCGCCTCGGCGAGGCCGGCCGCGTTGCGCAGCACCCCGACGCGGGTCGTCATCGTCTCCTGCATCGACCGGCGGCGCTCACCCGAGACGAGGCCCTCGGGGCGCACGTCGGCGACGGGGTCGGCCCAGTCGCGCAGCTCGCCGGGCAGCACGTCCGCGATGCGGCGGGAGAACACCAGCCCCTCGAGCAGCGAGTTGGACGCCAGCCGGTTGGCGCCGTGGACGCCGGAGCAGGCGACCTCGCCGGTGGCGTAAAGGCCCGGGACCGTCGTACGCCCCCACAGGTCGGTCGCCACCCCGCCGGACTCGTAGTGCTGGGCGGGCGCGACCGGGACGAGCTCGGTCACCGGGTCGACGCCGTGCTCGCGGCAGACGCGCAGGATGGTCGGGAAGCGCCGTTCCCAGAACGCGGCGCCGAGGTGACGGGCGTCGAGCCACATGTGCGGGTGGCCGGTCTCGATCATCCGGCGGGTGATCGCCTTGGCGACCACGTCGCGGGGCGCGAGGTCGGCGAGCGGGTGCTCGCCCTGCATGAAGCGGTTGCCGTCGAAGTCGACGAGGAAGGCGCCCTCGCCGCGCACCGCCTCGGAGATCAGCGGCTGCTGGCCCTGGGAGTCGGGGCCGAGCCACATGACGGTGGGGTGGAACTGGACGAACTCGAGGTCGCGGAGCCGGGCGCCGGCCCGCATCGCGACGGCCATCCCGTCGCCGGTGGACACGCTGGGGTTGGTGGACTGGCTGAAGACCTGGCCGAGGCCACCCGAGGCGAGGACGACCGCCCGGCAGAGCACGGCACCCACCCCGTCGCGCTGGCCCTCGCCGAGGACGTGCAGCGTCAGTCCGGCCACGCCCCCGTCGGCGCAGCGGAGCAGGTCGACGGCCAGCGCGTGCTGGACGACCTCGATCTCCGGCGCCCGTTCGACCGCGGCGATCAGCGCGCGCTGGATCTCCGCGCCCGTGGCGTCGCCGCCGGCGTGGGCGATGCGGTCACGGTGGTGGCCGCCCTCGCGCGTCAGCGACAGCTCGCCGTCGGGGTGGAGGTCGAACTGCGTGCCGAGGGCGATCAGCTCGCGCACTGCCTCGGGGCCCTCTGTCACCAGGACGCGTACGGCCTCCACGTCGCAGGCACCCGCGCCCGCGACGAGCGTGTCGTGCTCGTGCTGCTCGGGGGTGTCACCCGGTCCGAGCGCGGCGGCGATCCCGCCCTGGGCCCACTGCGTCGACCCGGCGGCGAGGACGTCCTTGGTGACGACGAGCAGGCGCAGCGACGGGTTCGCGGCGTGGATGCGCAGAGCGGCGGTGAGCCCGGCGATGCCGGAGCCCACCACGACGACGTCGGCGCGGGTGGTCCAGCCGGGCGCCGGGGCGCGGAGACGGCCCGGGACCGGCCGGTGGGAGGTCATCCGCGCAGGCTATCGAGCGACGAGGTCGCCGCGGGACAAGGTCTCGTCGCCGAAGGTGTCGGCGGGGTCGAATCCGGTGCCCATGATCTTGTTGTCGGCGTCGACGAAGACGACGTGCGGCTCGAGCTGCTTGGCCTCGGCGGTGTCCATCTGGCCGTAGCCGATGAGGATGACCGTGTCGCCGGGGTGCACCAGCCGGGCGGCGGCACCGTTGATACCGATGACGCCGGAGCCGCGCTCGCCGGCGATCGTGTACGTCTCGAGGCGGGCGCCGTTGGTGACGTCGACGATGTGGACGAGCTCGCCCGCCAGCAGGTCGGCGGCGTCGAGCAGGTCCTCGTCGACGGTGACCGACCCGACGTAGTGCAGGTCGGCCTGGGTCACGGTGGCCCGGTGGATCTTGGACTTCATCATCGTGCGCAGCATCAGCTGTTCCTTCCAGAGGTGGTCGAGGCCGCGGACGCGGTCCCCGCCAGGGCCGCATCGGGGACGATGCGGTCGAACGTGAGGGGCAGGTTGTCGATCAGCCGCGTCGTGCCGACGCGCGCAGCAACGAGGATCCGGCCCACTCCGGTCTCGGGTGGCTCACCGAGGTCGGTCGAGGTGAGCGCGAGGTAGTCGAGCTCGAGACCGGCCTCGGCCTTGAGGACCGACATCGCGGCCCAGCGCGCGGCAGGGACGCCGTACGCCGCCCGCTCCTGCGCGACGCGCAGCGCCCGGCTGAGGGCGAGCGCGGCCGCCCGCTGGTCGTCGTCGAGGTAGCGGTTGCGGCTGGACAGGGCCAGGCCGTCGGGCTCGCGGACCGTCTCGGCACCGACGACCTCGATGCCCATGCACAGGTCGCGGACCATCCGGCGGATGAGGACGAGCTGCTGGTAGTCCTTCTGCCCGAAGACCGCGACGTCGGGGCGGACCAGGCCGAACAGCTTGGCGACGACGGTCAGCACGCCGTCGAAGTGTCCGGGCCGCGACGCCCCGTCGAGGATCGTCGCCAGCGCGCCTGGTGCCACGGTGACGCCGTCGTGGACGGACTCGTGGCTGAAGCCGCCGGGATACATCTCCTCCACGCTGGGGGCGAAGACGACGTCCACCCCCTCGCGGGCGCAGACCTCGAGGTCGGCGTCGAGGGTGCGCGGGTAGCGGTCGAGGTCCTCGGTCGGGGCGAACTGCATCGGGTTGACGAAGATGCTGACCACCACGGGCCCGGTGGTGGCGGCCCGTGCGGTCCGCACCAGGCTGGCGTGGCCGTCGTGCAGGGCGCCCATCGTGGGGACGAACGCGATCTTCTCGCCGGCGCGGCGGGCGCCGGCGAGCAGGCCGGCGAGCTCCTCGCGGGTCGACGCGAGGGCGGGGGTCGTCGTCATCGAGCGTGCCGGTCCAGCGAGGTCGGGGCGGTCGCCGCGTCGAGGACGCCCAGCATCTTGGTGGCACGGATGGGCAGCAGCCGGCCGTCGGTCACCGCCCGGCTCAGGGTGGCGCGGGCCATGGCGAGGTAGGACGGCAGTGTCTGCGGCGCCGTGGCCTCGAGGTCGGCCAGGTGGGCGCGGACGGTCTCCACGTCGCCGCGCACGATCGGGCCGGTGAGGGCCGCGTCGCCGTCCTCGAGCGCGTTGTCGAGGGCGGCGGTCAGCAGCGGGCGGAGCGTGGCGGCGGGGTCCTCGGCGCCGGCGGCGGAGAGGATCTCCATCGCCTCCGCGACGAGGGTGACGAGGTGGTTGGCACCGTGGGCGAGACCCGCGTGGTAGAGCGTGCGGCGGTCCTCGGGGACCCACATCGCGCGGCCGCCCAGGTCGGCGACGAGCGACTCCGTGAGCTCGCGGTCGGCGTCGGCGGCGGTCACGCCGAACACGCAGCCGGCGAGGCGGGGCAGGTCGACCTCCGTGCCGGTGAAGGTCATCGCGGGGTGCAGGGCGACGGTGCGGGCGCCGACCTCGCGGGCGGGCTCGAGCACGGCCAGGCCGTGCCGGCCGCTCGTGTGCACCACCACCTGGCCCTCGCGGATCGCGCCGCTCGCGCTCAGCACCGTGACGACGTTGGACAGCATGTCGTCGGGGACCGTCAGCAGCAGCAGGTCGCTGGCGCGCGCGACATCGGTCGGCTTGGCGACGGTGACCCCGGGGAGCAGGTCGTCGATGCGACCACGCGAGGCGTCGGACTCGCCGGCGGCGGCGACGATGTCGTGGCCGGCGGTCCGGAGGGCGGCGGCCAGGACGGCGCCGACACGACCGGCGCCGATCACGCCGACGGCGAACGTCGGGTGCGACACCGGGCGGAGGACAGGGTCGTGCGTCATGTGGTGACCTCTTCGTTTCAGTCCCGTGGCGGGTACCGATCTACTGCGATCAACATCGAGCGTACGCCCGCCGATTCCACGGTGGGAACGGAACGACGGCGTGACGAAGGCCACTCCCGCCTCCAACTGAGTGGACACACTGACTAGTTGGTGTCACGATCTAGTCATGCAGACGCCGACCAGCACCGACGCCGGCTGGCCGACAGAGTGGATGCGCGGCGCGCTGGCAGTCTGCGTGCTCCACGTCATCGCCGACGGTCCGACCTACGGGTACGCCATCGCCAGCGCCCTCGCCGATGCCGGGCTCGGCACGGTCAAGGGCGGCACGCTCTACCCGCTGCTCGGCCGCCTCGAGGAGGCCGGCCTGGTCTCGGTGGAGTGGCGCGCGGGAGAAGGCGGTCCCGGCCGCAAGTTCTACGCCCTCACCCCGACCGGCGAGGAGGAGCACCGACGCCAGGTCACCCACTGGCTCGCCTTCGCCGACGTCACCAGCTCGTTCGTCCACGACTCCGCCCTCGCGGAGCCCTCCCGGAAGGAACCGTCATGAAGATCGACACCAACACCCCGCACGTCGAGGACGAGTGGACGCAGGCCTTCCTGCTCGAGCTGCGCCTGCGCGGTGTCGACGGGCGCCGGATCGGGTCCGCGCTCGCCGAGGTCGAGGCGCACTGCGCCGAGAGCGGCGAGTCCGCGCGGTCCGCCTTCGGCGACCCCGAGGCGTACGCCGCCGACCTCGCGCCCGCCCCGGCGCCCGCGTCCCCGGACCTCGCACGCGACGTGGCGAGGTCGGTGCTCGGCCTCGCCGGCATGCTGCTGACGCTCGCCGCGATCGGGGCGTGGAGCTCGGGCACGGAGGTCGAGCTCACCGCCGGCTTCCTGGCCGTGTCGGCGCTCGTGGTGCTGGGCACCGTGCTGGTCGTCCGGCTGGCCGAGCCGCTACTGCGCGCGGTCGTGAAGCACTGGTGGGTCGCCGTGGTCGGCGGCGGGGCGCCCGTCGCGCTCTTCGTCGCCGTGCTGGTGACCTGGCGGCAGACCGTGGTCAGCGTCCCGGTCCTGCCCTCGCTCGTCGCGGGGGTGGCCCTCCTGGCCGCGCACACCGTCCTGACGCTGCGCGGGCCTGACCTGGCCGACCCCGTGGTCGGCCCCGAGGGCGCCGGCGGCACCGGGACGATGCACGAGGGCACGGTGTCCCGCGGCCTCGACCTGCTCGGGCCGTGGCTCTTCCCCGTGCTCACCGCCGTGATGGCGATCCCGCTGCTGCTCCTCTGACGGGAGCAGGCACCGCGGCCAGGGTCCCGGTCAGCGGCGCAGGATGCGGCGCGCGGCCGAGTTGCCGGCCAGCTGGACGACCTGCACGAGCGCCACGATCGCGATGACCGCGGTCCAGGTGACGACGGTGTCGAACTGCCGGAAGCCGTACTGCAGGGCGAAGTTGCCCAGTCCCCCGCCGCCGATGACGCCGGCGACCGCGGTCATGTCGACCAGCGCGACGAACGCGAAGGTGTAGCCCAGCACCAGCGGGCCGAGCGCTTCGGGCAGCACCACGGTCCGGACGATGCGGGCCCGGCTGGCGCCGACGGACCGCGCGGCCTCGATGACGCCGGGGTCGACCGTCACGAGGTTCTGCTCGACGATGCGGCTGATGCCGAAGGCGGCGGCGAGCGTGAGCGCGAAGATGATGGCCGGGTTGCCGATGCCGGTGCCGACGACGACCCGGGCGAACGGCTGGACGGCCGCGATGAAGATGACGAACGGGATCGGCCGGAAGAAGTTCACCAGCACGTTGAGCACGAGGCTGACCGGGCGGCTGGCGTAGAGACCGCCGCCGCGCGTGACGTACAGCCCCAGCCCCAGCAGCAGGCCGAGGAGGCCACCGAGCGTCAGGGTGATGGCGACGATGTAGAGCGTCTCCCACGCCGCGTCCCAGAAGAGCGGCCAGAGCTCGCTCATGTTGGAGTCGGTCATCGCGGCAGCTCCTTCGCGGGGACGAGCGCTCGTACGGCGTCGACGGCGGCGTCCACGGCCGCGGGATCACCGTCGAGGGCGAGGGTGAGGTTGCCGAAGGTCTCGCCCTGGACCTCCTCGATGCCGCCGAAGACGAGCTCGAAGCGCACGCCGTGCTCGAGGAGCACCGCGAACACGTCGCTCTGGCGCACGTCGTCGCCGCGGAAGGCGAGCTTGACGAAGCGACCGGCGTGCCGGGCGTGGAGGGCGGCCAGCGCCTCGACGTCGGGCTCGTCGTCGACGATCGTCGAGACGAACCGGCGGGTGACGGGCTGCTGGGGGTCGGAGAGCACCCGCACGACCGGGCCCTCCTCGACGATGCGGCCGGCCTCCATCACCACCACGCGGTGCGCCAGGCTGCGCACGACGTCCATCTCGTGGGTGATCACCACGATCGTGATGCCGAGCTCCCGGTTGACCCGGCGCAGGAGGGCGAGCACCTCCTGCGTCGTCTCCGGGTCGAGGGCGCTGGTCGACTCGTCGGCGAGCAGGAGCTGCGGGTTGGTGGCGAGCGCGCGGGCGATGCCGACGCGCTGCTTCTGGCCGCCCGAGAGCTCCTCGACGTGGCTGTGGGCCTTGTCGGCGAGGCCGACGAAGTGGAGCAGGTCGGAGATCCGCGCGTTCTGCTCGGCCTTCGGGACGCCGGCCACCTCGAGCGGGTAGGCGATGTTGCCCCACACGGTGCGCGAGCGGAACAGGTTGAACTGCTGGAAGATCATCCCGATCCCCAGCCGCACCTCGCGCAGCTCGCGCTCCTTCAGGCCGGTGATCTCCCGGCCGCCGACCCGCACGGTGCCCGAGGTGGTGGACTCGAGCGCGTTGATCAGCCGCACCAGGGTGGACTTCCCGGCGCCGGAGTAGCCCACGATGCCGACGATCTCACCGGCCTCGACCGTCAGGTCGACACCGCGGATCGCCTCGACGGGCGTCCCGCCGCGCGCGGCCGGGAACGTCTTGTGCACGTCGGTCAGCTCGACGAGCGGCATCCTGGGCTCCTCCCCTACTGGCGTCGGGTCACTTCTGCGCTGCGGTGTCGGCCTCGACGTCGTCCAGCGACGCCTGCAGCTCGTCCTGCGGGACCTTCACCAGCTCGGCGGTGCCGCCGGACACGTCCTGCACGCCGTCGAGGACGGCCTGCGTCTCCTGGTAGACCTTGACCAGCTTGAGCAGCGTCGGGTCGTCGCGGTCCTCGGCGCGGACGGCGAAGACGTTGACGTACGGCAGCGCGTTGGGGTCCTCGACGTCGTCGGTGGCCAGCGCGTCCTCGAAGGAGAGGCCGGCCTTCTCGACGAAGTCGTTGTTGATGACCGCCGCGGCCACGTCGGGCAGCGAGGTGGGCGTGAGGTCGGCCTTGATCGCCTTGACCTGCACCTTCGAGGCGGACTCGTCGATGTCGGCGAGCGTGGAGTAGATCGAGCCGCCGTCCTCGAGGGTGATGAGACCGGCCGACTGGAGGATCAGCAGGGCGCGGGCCTGGTTGCTGTCGTCGTCGGGGACGACCACGGTGTCGCCGTCCTGGATCTCCTCGACGGAGTCGACCTTGGAGGAGTAGAGCCCCAGCGGGTAGATCGCTGTCGAGCCGAGCGGCACGATGTCGTCGTCGTTCGCGACGTTGTACTCCGCGAGGTAGACGAGGTGCTGGAACTGGTTGATGTCGAGCTCGCCCTCGCTCAGCGCGGGGTTGGGCTGGGTGTAGTCGGCGAAGTCCTTGACCTCGAGGTCGATGCCCTCGTCGGCGGCGGCGTCGACCAGGACCTGCCAGTACGGGTCGCTGGCGCCGACGGTGCCCAGCACGACCTTCTCGCTCTTCTCACCGCTCGCGGCGCCGGCGTCGTCGCCGCCCCGGGACCAGAGGAAGCCGCCCACCACGGCGATGACCGCCAGGACGGCGATGCCGACCAGGAGCGGCGTACGGCGCTTGGCGGGAGGTGCGATCTGCGGGTGGTTCTCGGACATGGCGGAGCCTTTCGTCGTACGTCGTGGAGCGCAGGGACGCGCACGCGCTCGCGAACCCCCACTGGCCGTCGTCTAACAACACAAAGTTGATAGACAAGCATGACAAAGCCTTGCGACGACCTTAGACCGGTGGAACCCCCGGACACCAAACCGATATGCCCCGAGCCGGTGTGAACCGCCTCACTGCCCCTCGACCGGGGCCCACCCGGGAACAGCGGGAGCGCTCAGGCGCGCAGGTGCAGCCTGGCGTGGTCGGGGTCGTCGACGACGAACGGCCGCGGCGCGCGCGGCAGCCAGACGTGGGTGACGTGGTCGACGACGTGCACGCCCTCCGGGGACTCGATCTCGACGACGCCCTCGGGCACCTGGCCGTCGTGGAGGGCGTTCCAGACCAGCCACTCGCGGCGCTTGCGCCGGTTGCGGATGGAGGTCGCGAACGACTCGGGGTTGGTCCAGTGCGCGAACTCGTCGCCGTCGAGCCACTTCAGCTCGACGCACAGGCCCTGCGGCAGCGCGAACTGCTCGATGCGGTCGGGCGTCGTGCGGATCTCCCACTCCGGTGCCTTGGTGTAGACGTAGTCGGGGCTCATCGGGAAACCCCACTCCTCGATGTTGCGCAGGCCGAGGTCGAGGTAGGCCTTGCGGTCGGACTCGATGTAGAGGCCGTGGCGCGGGAAGCGGATGACCGCCTCGGCCATCCCGACCTGCCAGGACAGGTCGGCCATGGACACCTCGCCCTCGGTGGTGAGGACCATGTCGCCGTCCCACTTCCACGAGTAGCGGGTGCGGACGTGCGAGAAGCACCAGTTGTAGAAGTAGGCGAGCGAGTGCACGGAGCGCTCGTTGACCGCGAGGTGCTCGGCTCCTGCGCGCGCCACCTCGAAGGGGTACGCCTTCAGGGTGAACCGGTCGGACAGGCCGTGCTCGGCCGCGACCCGCAGGGCCTCCTCGCCGGTCCCGTCGTCCGATCCGTTGTCGACGAGCAGCACGTGGTCGCACGCGCGGAGCAGCGGCGGCAGCACGAACCGCAGACCGGGGGCCTCGTTCTTGACCCGCAGCACCGCGGTCGCGCCGCGCCGCAGCCCGCCGGGCTGGTTCCACGGCCAGACGATGTCGAAGTCCTCGTGGCCCTCGACGTTGGTGAGGCCGTGGCCGGAGCCGATCGGGATGGTCACGGCTGCGGGTCCCCGGTCGCGTCTCGAGTGCGCCCGAGGGCCTTGCGGACGCCGCGACGCACCGACGGCGGGATCGCGGCGCGTACGTCGTGGGGCACGCGGTCGGCGAGCGACCTCGATGTCCCCTCGGCCGCGGCATCGTGGAGCGCCCGCCGGCGGGCCTGGTGGCGGGCGTGCTCTGCGGTCGAGCGGCTGATGGCCGCCGCCTCCTCGTAGAGGTCGACGTACTCCGCGCGGAGCTGGTCGAAGGTCGCGTGCGCAGCCGTGGTGTCGCCACCCTCGTCGGCGAGCTTGTTGAGCTCCTCCCACGTCTGGCCGGTGAGGTCGTGGAGCCGCTTGGGCAGCGCGAGGTCGTCGAGCGTGGCGGTGACCCGGCGCAGGTTCGGGTCGATGAAGCGGTGCACCTCGCGGATCTGGTCGCTGCGGGTGTGGATGATCGTCTGGAGGTCGAGCGCGTGGCCCATGGCCGTGGTCGTCCTGACCCAGTCGGTCAGCAGGTCCTCGTAGCGCACGAAGACGCGCCCCTGACCGGCGTCGGCCTCGCCCACGCCGTCGACGCTGCGGGTGGCCCGCTCGGTGTGCAGCAGCATGTTGACCCAGCTGGCCGCGAGGTGCGCCGAGCCGAGCTTGTTGGCGTAGTACTTCTGCTTGGAGCCGACCACCTCGGCGGGCGGTCGCAGCATGGTGGCGAAGACCGGGGTCGCGCCGGTGCGGATGGCGGCGACGCGCCACAGGCCGAGGAACCAGCTCAGCCGCGGGTCCTTGACGACCAGCTCCGGGTGCTCGGCGAAGTGCGGCTCGAGCCACTCGCTGACCCGGATCCGGGCGGGTTCGCGGCTGCAGATGCGACCGGTGTCGAACCACGCCTCCGGGCGGCTGTCGCTGACCTGCACCAGCGCCTCGCGCAGCCACTCGTCGTGGACGTCGACGACCCACTGCGGCTCGCTGAAGCCGCGCGGGTTGGAGTCGTCCGGCGGCACCTCGGGCAGCGGCACGTGCATGCCGAGCCGCGACACGATGCCGGCCAGGGTGCTGGTGCCGCTGCGGCCGGCACCGGCGACGAAGAGGACCTTCCGCGGGACTCCGTCGGGGTTCATCTCGTCGATGGCTCTCGGCTGCTCGGTCACGGCGGGCAGCCTACCGGCGTCCTGCCTGCCGGCCCGTGTCCTAGGGTCGTCGCCCATGAAGCGCCTCTTCTCCCGGGCACCGCTCCTCGGGGTGGTCATCCCGGCATGGGGCGTGGAGGACTACCTCGACGACTGCATGCGGTCCCTCGTCGCCCAGACGCACCGGCGCTGGGAGGCGGTGGTCGTCGACGACGGGGCGACCGACCGCACCGGCGAGATCGCCGACGCGTGGGCGCGGCGCGACAACCGCATCAGCGTCGTGCACTCCGTCAACGGCGGCCTCGGCGCCGCCCGCAACCTCGGCGTCCACCACGTGCGCGGCGACTACCTCGCCTTCCTCGACTCCGACGACGTGCTCCCGCCCACGGCGTACGCCGACCTGGTGGGCGCGCTCGACGACTCGGGCTCCGACTTCGCGACCGGCTCGATCGTGCGCTGGGAGGGCGACCGGCTGGTCGAGCCCCCGTGGATGCGGCGCCTCCACCGGCCGGTGCGCGGCGCACGCGTCGAGGACCGGCCCGAGGTGCTCGGCGACGTGTTCGCCTGGAACAAGGTGTTCCGCAGGTCGTGGTGGGACGCCCGCGGGCTGTCGTGGCCCGAGGGCGTGCGCTACGAGGACCAGCCCACCACGACGCGGGCGTTCCTCGAGGGCAGGTTCGACGTGCTCGACGAGGTCGTCTACCGCTGGCGGATCCGGGAGGGCTCGATCACCCAGACCCGGGCGTCCTCGCTGCAGGACCTCGGCGACCGTTGGGAGACCAAGCGGATGTCGCTCGCCTCGGTGCGCGACCACGGGTCGGCCGAGGTCGAGGCCGTCTTCGTCGACCGGGTGCTGGCCGGCGACCTCTGGCGCTACTTCCTGCTGGTGCCCGGGTGCACGCCCGAGTGGTGGCGGCTGCTGCGATCAGGCGTGCTCGAGCTCTGGGGCCGACGCTCGCTCGTGCACAGCGGCCTGCCGCCGGTCCACCGGCTCGCCGGCTGGCTGGTCGAGCAGGACCGCCGCGCCGACGTCACCGCGCTGATGGAGTGGGTGGCCACGCTCGACGGCCCTGCGGCCCGGGTGCAGGACGTGGCGACCGGGGCCTGGCGGCTGTCCGTGCCGCCCTCGGTGCTCGACGAGACCACCGTGGATCCCGCAGCGCTGGCGCTGCGGGACCACGAGGTCGACGTCTAGATCTGGATACGCCATGTCAACGGCCTCTAGATCTCGGTACGCCTTGTCACCGGCTTCGTCCCACAGCCGGTGGGCTACTCGATCTGGCCGCGCCCACGCGGCGCGCGCGAGCGCGCGTCGCTGCGCGGCTCACAGCAGGCCTTCGGACTCCAGGAACTCCTTGGCCACGTCGGCCGGCTGCTCGCGGTCGATCTGGACGCTGACGAGCAACCCACCGAGGGTCTCGTTGTCGAGCGCCGCCATCAGGTCGTTGAGCGGGCCCTCGATGTCGGGGTGGTCGGCGAGGAAGTCGGTCGACACGGCCGGGATGAGGTTCTGCGCGGGCTGGATGCCCTTGTCGTCCTCGAGCAGGAGCAGGCCCTGGTCCTCCAGCGTGCCGTCGAGCGTGCTGGTCTGGCCGAGCTGGGCCTCGCCGTCGAGGACCGCCTGGAACGTCTCGGTGGAGGCGTAGCCGAGCGGCTCGAGGGTGATGTCGATGCCGTAGGTGTCGACGAGCCCCTTCTCGCAGTCGGTGCGGCCCTTGCAGTCCGGCGCCGCGGCCAGCGTCACCTTCTGGCCCTCGAGGTCGGAGAGCTTGGTGACGCCCTCGGAGTCGGAGAAGTCCTGGCTGGTGAAGTAGCCGTTGGCGGAGAACGCCGGGGAGGGGTCGAGCAGGGTGATGCCCTTCTCCTCGAGCAGCGACGCGCCGGCGTCGATCGTCTCCTGGGCGTCGCTGGTCGACAGCGGCTTGGCGTCGGGACCGTTGGCGTCGGTGTTGAGCTGGTCGACGATGCCGGCGACGTACTCAGGGGCGATCTGGACGGAGTCGGGCATCTCGTTGAGGTAGATCGGGCGGGTGTCGACCAGGCGGGTCTCGACCTCGTAGCCCTCGGCCTCGAGGACCTGCTGGTACATCGCGGTGACGAGCGCGGCCTCGTCGAAGCTCTGGCTGCCGATGACGACGGAGGTGCCGTCGCCGCCCCCACCGCCCGAGCCGGAGGTGGGCTCGTCGTTCTCCGAGGCCAGGTCGTCGCCGGCGCACCCGGCCATCAGGGCGGTGAGGGCCAGGGCGGTCACCGCCATCAGCGGACGTCGTACGTGCATGTCGTTCAACCTTCTGTGTCCCGTGGCCGAGCCACGCGTGTCCGGTGATGCGAGCGGGTCCGCTCAGCCCCCGGTGGGAGCCTCTGACACCGTAGTCGAGGGCACCGACAGCGCGTCATCACGATCCGCTGACGGACCGCTCGGCATGGGGTCGACGGCGCGCTGGGCGGCCGCCGCGGCGAGCTCGAGGACCAGCGCGACGACGGCGACGACGACCGCGCCGGCCATGCCCTGGGCGTAGTCGTTGCGCGCGAAACCTTCGGTGATGATGCGACCGAGCCCCGGCCCGGCGACCAGGGCCGCGATGGTGGCGGTGGCCCACACCTGCACGAGCGCGAGGCGCACGCCCGACGCGACCACCGGCAGCGCGAGCGGCAGCTCCACGCGCCGGAAGCGCTGGACCGGCGACATGCCCATGCCGTCGGCGGCCTCCTGCACGTCGGAGGGCACCTCGCGCATCCCGACGTAGCCGTTGGTGATGAGTGGCGGGAGGGCGAACAGCACGAGCGCGATGAGCGTGGCGAGGCCGGCACGGCCGTAGGGCCCGAAGTCCGCCGACCCGGGCCAGTCCGCCGCGACCAGGATGGCCAGCAGCGCGAAGGTCGGGACGGCGCGGCCGACGTTGGAGATGTTGACGGCGAGGAAGCCGCCCTTGCCGAGGTGACCCAGCCAGAGGGCGAGCGGCAGCCCGAGCAGCATGGCGGCCGCGAGGGCCGTCGCGGTGAGCAGCAGCTGCTCCAGCAACCGCGCGACGAGGCCCTCCGCGCCGGTCCAGTTGTCGGGGTCGAGGAGGTACTGCCAGGTCTCGGAGAAGAGCTCCATCAGCGCGCCCCTGCCGTCCAGGGCGTCAGCACCCGTTGCAGCAGCACCAGCAGGACGTCGAGGACCACGGCCAGCACCACGCACAGCACCGCGGCGGTCATCAGCTCGGCCCGGAAGTCGCGCTGCACGCCGTGGGAGATGAGGTCGCCCAGACCGCCGTAGGCCACCAGCGTGCCGACGGTGGTCAGCGCGACCGTCGAGACGGCCGCGACGCGCAGGCCCGCCATCACGACCGGGAGCGCGAGCGGCATCTCGATGCGGGTGAGCATCCGCGCGCGGCCGTAGCCGAGGCCGCGCGCCGCCTCTCGTACGTCGTCGGGCACGGACCGGAGCCCGTCGAGGAGCGCACGGACCAGGATCGTCAGCGCGTAGAGCCCGAGCCCGATCACGACCGTCGCCGCGGAGAGGCCGGTGAACGGCACCAGCAGCGGCAGCAGCGCCAACGACGGCACGGTGTAGACACCGGTGCTGAAGCCGAGCACGAGGGACTCCAGCCGCGGGATCCGCCGGGCGAGCAGCGCCAGCGGGACCGCGATGACGATGCCGAGCACGAGGGCGGCCAGCGTGATGCCGATGTGCTCGACGAGGGCGTCGGTGATCTGCACGTGGCGGTCCTCGACGTACTGCCAGCAGAACCACTCGTTGACGAACCGGCTGTAGCAGGTCGGCCCGGAATCGGCTGCCCCCAGTATGGTCACCGCATGGACGCTACACGGGGCGACGAGCCGATGATCCGGCTCCAGGGCGTCGGCAAGACCTACCCCGACGGGACCGTTGCCGTCCACGAGCTGGACCTCGACGTCTCGCGCGGCGAGATGGTCTGCCTCGTCGGCCCGTCCGGGTGCGGCAAGTCGACGACGCTGAAGATGATCAACCGGCTGATCGAGCCGACCACCGGCCGGATCTGGCTCGACGGCCAGGACGTCACCGACGTCGACCCGGTCGAGCTGCGCCGCGGCATCGGCTACGTCATCCAGCAGATCGGGCTGTTCCCGCACCAGCGCATCGAGCAGAACGTGATGACGGTGCCGCTGCTCTACGGCGAGTCCAAGACCACCGCGCGCGAGCGGGCCCACGAGCTCCTCGAGACCGTGGGACTCGAGCCGGCGCAGTACGCCCGGAAGTACCCGCACGAGCTGTCCGGCGGTCAGCGGCAGCGCGTCGGCGTCGCTCGCGCGCTGGCGGCCAACCCCCCGGTGCTGCTGATGGACGAGCCCTTCGGTGCCGTCGACCCGGTCGTGCGCGGCCGCCTGCAGGACGAGTTCCGCCGGCTGCAGGACGAGCTCGGCAAGACCGTGGTGCTGGTGACCCACGACATCGACGAGGCGATCCGGATGGGCGACCGCGTCGCCGTCTTCGCCACGGGCGGCCGGCTCGCGCAGTACGCCACCCCCGGTGAGCTGCTCGCCCACCCCGCCGACGAGCAGGTGGCCGACTTCGTGGGCTCCGGCGGCCTCCGCACCCTCACCGTGACCCGGCTCCGCGAGGAGCACCTCGAGCCGCTCGACGGCGTCGCCACCGGCGACCTCGGCTCGGCGATCGACATCGACTCCTCGCTCGAGGACGCCCTCGCCGCGATGCTCCGCGACGACAAGCCGATGGTCGGCGTACGACGCGGGCCGACGTTCCTCGGCGTGCTCACGCCCGCCGGCGTGCACCGCGCGCTGCGGCGCTCGCTGAGCTGAGCCCTACGTGACCGTCACGTCCTTGTGCCAGGACTCCGTGACGTACTTCGTGCCCCAGCCCATCGCCGTGTAGAGGCCGTCCGCGCCGGTCGGTGAGTCGGCGTCCACCTCCAGGCCGACGCGGTCGCGACCACGGGACGCGGCGTCGGCGATGATCGTGCGGAGCAGGCCGGTGGCGACCCCGCGGCCGCGCGCGGACTCGAGCACGCCGAGGTAGGCGACGTACGACCCGTCGGGCCCGGTGCCGCTTTCGCTCACCGTGCCGACCAGGGCACCGGCCGGCTCCGGCTCGCCACCCTCACCGTCGACGATCTCGGCCAGCCACCAGTGGTCCCAGCGGTGGCCCGGGTCCTCGCGGAGCCGGTGGATGAACTCGTCGAAGGTCTCCTCCGTCGAGTTGAAGTGGTCGGTGAACGCACCCTCGAGCACGTCGTGCACCGCGCGCAGGTCGCCCTCGTCGGGCATGCCGTCGGAGTCCTGGCCGCCCTGCCGCTCGACGAGGCGGAAGACGACGCCCTTGCGCTCCCAGCGCGCCGGGTCGGGCACGAGCTCGGCCTCCGCGGCCTCCACCGAGCGGCTCATCTGCCACCAGGTCCGCACCCGCTCGAAGCCGGCGTCGGACAGCCAGCCGTGCTGCCGCTCGTCGTCGGCGAAGGAGCCGGTGTCGATCTGCTGCTCGGCCAGGCCGCGCGCCGCGCCGACCGCCCGCGCCTGCGCCTCGGCCCAGTCGAACAGCACCTCGCTGCAGCGGTCCGCCACCCGCTCGTCGACCTCGCGGCCGACGATGTGGACGAAGAGCATCCGGCCCTCGGCGCGGTCGTGGACGCTGCCCCAGGCCTGGATCCTGCCCTCGGGGTCGCGTACGACGAGGTTCTCGCGCATGGCCACGCCGCGCTCCGACACCTCGACCCGGACCTCGTCCTCGCCCGAGCCGGGCCAGCCGCGTCCGGCCCGCTCGTGGTCGCGCAGCAGCTCGGCCAGTCGCTCGACCGTCGCCGCGTCGTCACCGTCGGGCGTCTCGGCCACCCAGCCCGCTGGGAGTCCCGGGTCCTCGGGCAGCGCGTCGACGGGGTCGCTCTCGAACCGGTTGTCCTCGGGGATCACGAGCGGCCATTGTTCCGTACGCGCTCCCGGGCGGTGCGTCAGCCACCTTTCCGGCGTACGGAGGTGTCAGGAACGTGGCTGGGCCACCGCTCAGGTCGTGGAGCCTCAGGCGCTCCTGTGGTCGCGGCGCGCGGCGGCGGCGCGGAGGGAGTCGAGCTCCGCGCGGAGGACGTCGATCTCGGCCTCGAGCTCGGCGACGATCACGATCGCCTCGGCGGCACGGCCCTCGGCGTCGTCGCGGCCACTCTGCGCCTCGTCCCGGCCGCGCTCGGCGGCGTCGGCACGGCGGGCCTCCTGGCCACGCTTGAGGGTCTGCTCGGCCGCGTTCTTCTGGGCGTTGGAGAGGGCCCGCTCGAGGACGTCGATGGCCTCCTCGCGCTCGTTGATCTTGCGGCGCATGTCGGCGGCGAAGGCCGCGGACTCGGCCGTACGGCGCTCCGTCAGGGTGCGGTACTCCTGCGCCTGCACGGCGCGGTCGCGCGCGGCGTCGCGACGGGCCTGCATGAGCTCGGAGTGGGTGATGCGGGTGGCGGCTGCTCCGGCGAGCACGGCCACGACGGCAGCGACAGCGGTCAGTCCGGCCGACGAGGACGCGAGCGCGCCGATCACGAGCGCCGCGCCGACGGCGAGGAGCGTGACGGCCACGGCCAGGCGCGTGCTGCGCTGGCGGCGACGAGCAGGCGTACGAGACACCTGTGACTGCTGTGACTCCTGGGAAGGCATGGCGCCAGACTAGGCGCGCGGCAGCCCGCCGTCCGTGCGACACGCACGCTCCAGGGCCAGCGAGGCGAGGGTCACCCCCGCCGCACCGGCGGCGGCGACCAGCGAGCGGAGGATCCACCGGTCGGCGTAGTGCGACTCGTCGCCGAGCCAGCTGACGGCGTAGCCGACGTAGCCGGCGGTCACCGCGGCGCCGGCGAGGGCGCACGCCCGGGCCAGGACGAGGCGGTTGACCGCCTGGTGCGGCTCGAGCCGTTGACCCCTCACCTGAACGGTCTGCCACGTGTGCCAGGCGAGGAAGCCCATGATCGCGGCGACCATCACCAGCACGAGGGCCTGCGCCCACGACACCAGCGGTGGCCGGCCGGCCACGGAGGTCATCACGGGGTGGATCGCCCAGCCGATCGCCAGTCCGACGACGATGGACGCCGTCAGGGCGCGCGCAGAGGTGGGACGGAGCGTCCCGCGCGGCTCGTCAGGGTCCTCGTCGGGCGCGTCCGGGCCGGACTCGGTCACTCGGGGTCCCCGCGTCCTGTGGAGGAGCGCAGCGGAGCAGCAGGAGGTCGCGGGGTGGTCACTCGACCTCGAGGGTGAGGTCCTCACGCCTCTTCACACCCGAGGAGTCGGACGCGTCGAGCAGCTCGGCGATCGGGCCACGGTCGGGGAAGACCGCGTCGGGCTCGAGGTCGTGCCACGGCTGGAGGACGAAGGCGCGCTCGTGGGCGCGTGGGTGCGGCAGCCGCAGGAAGTCCTCGTTGGAGCGGCGGTCACCGACGACGATCAGGTCGACGTCGAGCGTGCGCGGGGCGTTGCGGATGTCGCTGCGCTCGCGGTCGAAGGCGTCCTCGATGGCCAGCGCACGCTCCATCAGCCGGGCGGCGGGGAGCGTGGTGTCGGCGAGCAGGACGGCGTTCAGGTAGGGGCGCGAGCCCTCCGGCGCGTCGACCGGCTCCGTCTCGTAGACCGGCGAGACGCCCGTGACGAAGAAGTCCGGGGTGTCCGCGAGCGCGTTGACCGCGCCCTGCAGGGAGCCCAGACGTTCGCCGAGGTTGGAGCCCAGGCCGAGCACCACCCGGCGGATCGGGTGCATCTCCCCCGTGAGGGAGTCGGCGTCCACGATGTGGGGGTTGGGAGTCTCAGTCATGAGCGTTGCCTCGCGTTCTGGTGATCGTCAGCGCGACGTCCGAGTACGTCGCGTCGATGGGCGCATCAGGTTTGTGGAGCGTGACTCGCGCCCATTCAACACGAGTGTCCAACAGGCACACGTCCGTGATGCGTTGAGCGACGGTTTCTATCAGGTCGACGGGGTCGCGCTCGACGGCAGCCTTCACGTCCGCCACCAGCGTGCCGTAGTTGACCGTGTCCACCAGGTCGTCGGAGGCAGCCGCAGGCCGGGTGTCGATGCCCAGCACGAGGTCGACGACGAAGACCTGGCCCTCGCGCCGCTCGAAGTCGAAGACACCGTGGTGGGCGAAGCACTCGATGCCCGTCACGGACAGCTCGTCGGTCATGCGGGGTCCCCTCGGCGTTGTTCGGGGGAGCGCGGCGGCGGAGAAGAACGTCGTGGGGTGCTCATGCCTTGCCTCCATCCATCGCTGCCACGACCGCGAGTGCGTCCCGCGTGGCTCGTACGTCGTGCACGCGCAGGAGGTCGACCCCGCGGACGGCCAGCAGGGCGACCAGGGCGGCGTGCGCGTGCTCGCGCTCGTCGACCGGCCGCGGCACGCCGTCGGCCGCCAGCAGGGAGCCGAGGAACGACTTGCGGCTGGCACCCACGAGCAGCGGGCAACCCAGCGCGCGCAGGCCGTCGAGCGCGGCGAGCAGCTCCCAGTTGTGGCCGGGCTTCTTGGCGAAGCCCAGCCCCGGGTCGAGGACGACCCGCTCACGCGGGACGCCGGCGGCGAGGACCGCGTCGAGCCGCTCGCCCAGCTCACGGCGTACGGACTCCACGACGCCGTCGGGCGAGTAGTCGGTGAAGTCGCGCATCCGGTCGGCGTGGGCGCGCCAGTGCATCGCGACGTAGGACGCGTCGCTGTCGGCGACGACGTCGAGGATCCGCGGGTCGGCGAGGCCGCCGGAGACGTCGTTGACGATCCCCGCGCCGGCATCGATGGCCGCCGCGGCCACCTCGGCGCGCATCGTGTCGACCGACACCACGACGCCGTCGGCCGCCAGCTCACGGATGACCGGGACGACGCGGCCGAGCTCCTCGGCGACCAGTGGGCGGGTCGCGCCCGGCCGGGTCGACTCACCCCCGATGTCGAGCACGTCGGCCCCCTGCACCACGAGGTGTCGGCCGTGGGCGACGGCTGCCTCGGTGGTGTCCCACCGGCCGCCGTCGGAGAACGAGTCGGGCGTGACGTTGACGATCCCCATCACCCGGGTCGACCGGTCAGCGGGGGACGCCCCCTCGCTCACCTGGTGCCTGAGTGGATGAGCGCCATCGCCTCGGCGCGAGTGGCCTGCTGGGTCAGGAACATGCCGCGCACCGCAGACGTGATCGTGCGGGCGCCGGCCTTCTTGACCCCGCGCATCGTCATGCAGAGGTGCTCGGCCTCGATGACCACGATGACGCCGCGCGCCTCGAGGATCTCCATCAGCGAGTCGGCGACCTGCGTGGTGAGCCGCTCCTGGACCTGCGGGCGCTTGGCGTAGACGTCGACGAGCCGCGCGAGCTTGGACAGGCCGGTGATCTTGCCGGTCTCGGCCGGGATGTAGCCGACGTGGGCCACCCCGGTGAATGGCACCAGATGGTGCTCGCACATCGACCAGAGCTCGATGTCACGCACCAGCACCATCTCCTCGTGACCGAGGTCGAAGGTGGTGGTCAGCACGTCCAGCGGGCTCTGGCGCAGGCCCTGGGTGAGCTCGGCGTAGGCGCGGGCGACCCGCGCCGGGGTCTCGTGCAGCCCCTCGCGCTCGGGGTCCTCGCCGATCGCGTAGAGCAGCTCGCGCACGGCGGCCTCGGCCCTGGCCTGGTCGAAGGCGGGCACGTCCTCCGGCGCGACCTGCGGCACGGTGACCGGGTCCGTCACGGCGCGTCCGGGCTGGGCGGGGTGGGGGTGTCCGGGTGGACGCCCGGGACGCCGTGGACGTCTCCACCCGCGCCGGGCGGCGTGAGGATCGCGCCGCTGGTCTCCGACTGCTGGGAGGCGATGTCGGCGTTGACCCGGTCACGGATCTCCTGCGGGATGTCGACCGGCGGGATCGTCGACGGCACGCGCTCGGGCGAGCCGGTCCACGCCGGACGCGTCGGCCGCCGGTTCAACGGCTCGAAGATCGCCGCGATCTCACCCTTGTCGAGGGTCTCCTTGTCGAGCAGCGCGAGCACCAGCGCGTCGAGGACGTCGCGGTTCTCGTGGAGGATCTCGAAGGCCTCCTGGTGGGCGTGGCCCAGCAGCGTCTTGATCTCCCCGTCCACCGCCGCGGCGGTCTCCTCGGAGTAGTTGCGCGTGTGGCCCATGTCGCGGCCCAGGAAGGGCTCGGAGTTGCTGTCGCCCAGCTTGACCGCACCGAGGCGCTCGGTCATGCCGTACTGGGTGACCATCGCCCGCGCGAGACCCGTCGCCTTCTCGATGTCGTTGCCGGCACCGGAGGTGACGTCGTGGAAGATCAGCGCCTCCGCGGCCATGCCGCCGAGCATGTAGGCGAGGGAGTCGAGCATCTCGCTGCGCGTCTGGGAGTACTTGTCACGGTCCGGCAGCACCATCGTGTACCCGAGCGCACGACCACGCGGCAGGATCGTCACCTTGTGCACCGGGTCGGTGCCGGGCAGGGCCGCGGCGACCAGGGCGTGGCCGCCCTCGTGGTAGGCGGTGATGAGCTTCTCGCGCTCGCTCATCAGGCGCGTACGACGCTGCGGACCGGCGATGACGCGATCGATCGCCTCGTCGAGGGACTCGTCGGTGATCATCTTGGCGTTGCTGCGCGCGGTCAGCAGCGCCGCCTCGTTGAGCACGTTGGCCAGGTCGGCACCGGTGAAGCCGGGCGTGCGGCGGGCGATGCTGAGCAGGTCGATGTCCTGCGCGATCGGCTTGCCGCGCGAGTGGACCTTCAGGATCTGGTGGCGGCCGTTGAGGTCGGGGGCGTCGACCTGCACCTGGCGGTCGAAGCGGCCCGGGCGCAGCAGCGCGGGGTCGAGCACGTCGGGACGGTTGGTGGCGGCGATGAGGATGACCCCACCACGCACGTCGAAGCCGTCCATCTCGACGAGCAGCTGGTTGAGCGTCTGCTCGCGCTCGTCGTGGCCGCCGCCCATCCCGGCGCCGCGGTGGCGGCCGACGGCGTCGATCTCGTCGATGAAGACGATGGCCGGCGGGTTCTCCTTGGCCTGCTCGAAGAGGTCGCGGACGCGGCTCGCGCCCACACCCACGAACATCTCGACGAAGTCGGAGCCGGAGATGGAGTAGAACGGCACGCCCGCCTCGCCCGCGACCGCGCGCGCGAGGAGGGTCTTGCCGGTTCCGGGCGGGCCGTAGAGCAGCACGCCCTTGGGGATCTTGGCACCGACGGCCTGGAACTTGGCCGGGTCGGTGAGGAACTCCTTGATCTCGCCGAGCTCCTCGATCGCCTCCTCGCAGCCGGCGACGTCGCTGAACGTCGTCTTCGGCATGTCCTTGGTGATCAGCTTGGCCTTGGACTTGCCGAACTGCATGACGCCACGTCCGCCGCCGCCCTGGGCCTGGTTCATCAGGAAGATGAACAGCAGGATGATCAGCGCGAAGGGCAGCAGGGTGGCGAGCAGCGAGCCGAGGAAGCTCGGCTGCGGGACGGTCGAGTTGGCCTTGTCGATCGTCCCCGCGGCGACCTGCTCGTCGACGGCCGCGAGCAAGGTCTCCTGCTGCCCGTCGATGTACTGCGCGACGACCTTGTCGCCGTCCTCGCGCGTGCCCTTGTCGAGCGTCGCCTGGATCTCGAAGTCGGCGCCGTTGAACTCGATCTCGTCGACCTTGCCGTCGTCGATGTAGGAGGCCAGGGTCGAGGTGTCGACCTCGTCGTAGCCGTCGCTGGGTGCGAGGAACTGGATCGCCAGGAGGACCGCGAAGGCGGACAGGACGATCCACAGCCAGGGACCCTTGAATATGCGCTTCACAGGCAACTTTCAGCGGTTTCGGAGGTGAGGAGGCGACGCTACACGCCGCCGGGGCCCTTATTCTTTCAGGCGGGGTGAAGCGGGGCGACCCGTTCGAGGTCAGTGGCGCGCCCGGGCACGCTCGCTCAGGAGTAGACGTGGGGCGCGAGGGTGCCGATGTCGCGCAGGTTGCGGTAGCGCTCGCGGTAGTCGAGGCCGTAGCCGACGACGAACTCGTTGGGGATGTCCCAGCCGATGTACTTCGGCTCCACGGGCATCGACAGCGCCTCGGGCTTGCGCAGGAGCGTGGCGATCTCGACGCTCGCGGGGCTGCGGCTCGAGAGGTTGTTGACCAGCCAGCTCAGGGTCAGGCCGGTGTCGATGATCTCGTCGACGATCAGCACGTGGCGGCCGCTGATGTCGGTGTCGAGGTCCTTGAGGATGCGGACCACGCCGCTGGACTTGGTGCCCGACCCGTAGGAGCTGACGGCCATCCAGTCCATCTCCAGGTGCCGCGGCATCGACCGCGCGAGGTCGGCCATCACCATCACCGCCCCCCGCAGGACGCCGACGACGAGCAGGTCGCGTCCCTCGTAGTCCTCGGTGATCTGGAGGGCCATCTCGGCCAGCCGCTGCTGGATCTGCTCCTCGGTGAAGAGGATGTTGACCAGGTCGTTCTCCACGTGGGACGAGTCCATGGGCGTCAGCCTAGGGGGCGACGGAGGACACCGTGCAGGCAGTTCGGCCCGGCGCCGGTCACAGGTGGGCGTGCCCGCGGTGGCTGGTGCCGCGAACTGCCGTCACGGTGCCTCGATGAGCAGGAGTCCGTCGCGGCGAAGGGCGCGGAGCGGGCCGGGCAGGTCGATCCACTTCTGGCCCCGCCACCCGACGAGCAGCTCGTCGACGGCGAGGACGTGGTCGCGGGTCAGCTCGGACGGCGGTGACCCGGCGTCGAGGGCGGCGCGGTGGAGGACGCGGTGCCGGATCGACGGCTGCTCGCCGGTCAGGGTCTCGACGTCGAGGCCGCCGTCGCGGCGGGCGCGGGCGAGCGCCCGGTCGGCGAGGTCGTCGAGCAGCGCGGTGTCCTCGCGCAGCTGGTCGGCGGTGCGGGCCAGGGCGGCGGCGATCCCGGGTCCGAGCTCGGCCTCGAGGACCGGCAGCACCCGGTCGCGTACGCGCACCCGGGTGTGGACCGGGTCGGAGTTGTGGGGGTCGTCCCAGGCCTCGAGCCGCTCCACCAGGCAGGCGGTGACGGTGTCGTCACGGCGTACGCCGAGCAGCGGGCGTGCGAACACCCCGAAGGACGGCCGCATGCCCTGCAGGGACCGGCCGCCCGAGCCACGGGTGAGGCCGAGCAGCACCGTCTCGGCCTGGTCGTCGAGGGTGTGGCCGAGCAGCACGAGCCGTGCCTCGAGGTGCTCGGCGACCTGCTCCAGGACGGCATACCTCGCCTCGCGCGCGGCGGCCTCCAGCCCCATCCCCGACGCGGCGTCGACATCCACGCGCGCGGTGAGCGTCTCGTCGACGCCCATCGCGGCGAGCTGGGCGACGACACGGTCGGCCTGCTCCGCGGAGCCGGCCTGCAGGCCGTGGTCGACGGTCACGCCGACCACGCGCAGCCCGAGCTTGTGTCCCTCGAAGACGACCGCCGAGGCGAGGGCGAGGGAGTCCGCACCGCCGCTGCACGCCACGGCGACGGTCGCGCGCCCACCGTCTCGAGCCTCGAGGCGGGACAGCATCCGGCGCACCGGCAGCCGGACCGCCGCGACCGAGGGGTGGAGCGTCACAGCACGCGGGCGATCCAGGCGTCGGGGTCGCTGATCTCGGCCTTGGAGGGCAGGGTCTCGGGGCCGGTCCACACCGCGTTGAACTCCTCCATGCCGACCTTGTCGACGACGTGGCGAACGAAGACGGCCCCGTCGCGGTACTGCGCCATCTTGGCGTCGAGGCCGAGCAGTCGCCGCAGCAGCTTGTCGACGCCGCCGACGCCCTTGCGACGCTGGTTGAACTTCCGGCGGATCTCCGCCACCGACGGGATGACGGTCGGGCCGACGCCGTCCATCACGACGTCGGCGTGGCCCTCGAGCAGCGACATCACGCCGGTGACCCGGTCGAGGATCTCCTTCTGCTCGGGCGAGGAGACGAGGTCGATGATGCTGCCGTTGCCGCCGCGGAGCACGTCGGCGCCGCGGCGGAGCCCGTCGAGCACCGCGCTCGGCTCGAGGGTGTCGGCGACCGCGTGCATCTGGGTCATCAGGTGCTGGCCGAGCCACGGGTTGGCCGTGAACTGCACCCGGTGGGTCTCCTCGTGCAGGCACACCCACAGCCGGAAGTCGGTCGGGTCGGCGCCGATCTCGCGCTCGACGTGGACGATGTTGGGGGCCACGAGCAGCAGCCGGCCGTACGGCTCGTGGAACGGGTCGAACTGCCCCAGCACCTTGCTGCTGAGGAAGCCGAGCATCAGGCCGACCTCGGCACCGGTGACCCGGGTGCCGACGGCCTCGGCGAACGCCGACGGGGGGCCCTTCTTCTCGATGAGCTTGTCCACGACCGGGCTCAGGAGCTTGGCGAAGCCGTCGGCGTTGGCCCGGAGCCAGCCGCTGCGGTCCACGACCAGCACCGGCGCGGTGCCGGCCTCGGTGTGCAGCCCGGTGAACTCACGGACCAGCGGGGTCGAGCGGGTCGCACCCTCGCGGAGCTCGACGACCGCGGCGGCCGCCTCGTCGGGCGACACGTCCGGCCCCGGCCCGGCCACCCGGGTTCCCACGCTGACGGCGAAGTCCCAGTCCACGAGGTTCATATCGTGACCCTAGCCGGGAGCGAAGAATGAGCCCCCGGCGTGGGGAAGGAGGTCGAGTGGCCCCACGACCGAGCCTGCGAGGTCGTGACGGGGCGTATCGAGACCCGTGGACGGTGTCCGGGCAACAAAGGGATGTGGGTCTCGATACGGACGCTCGCCGGGGCTCGCGACCTACTCGACCGACGAGGCGGCGGGCGAGCTGCATCTGCAGGAGGCGAGGGAGGCGGCCGCGCGGTCGAGGGCCTCCTGCGAGTCGTAGCGCTCGATCGGCGGGGACTTGTCCGCGCCGAAGACGAAGGCGAGCGGCTGCCCTTCGCGGTCGACGGCGATGCCGGCGAGGGCGTGCACGCCGGTGAGGGTGCCGGTCTTGGCGCGCACGAGGCCGCGGGCGACGGCGGGGCCCTCGGCGAAGCGGTAGGTGAGCGACCCGGTGAACCCGGCGACGGGCATGCCGGTGACCAGGCTGCGCATGCCTTCGCCGTCCGGGCCGGCGGCGTGCTGGATCAGGTCGATGAGCAGGGAGGTCGAGACCCGGTTGCGCCGCGACAGGCCGGAGCCGTCGTACACCTCGGCGCCGGCGACGTCGATCCCGAGCCCGCCGAGGGTGTCGAGCACGCCGGCCGCGCCCGCCTCGAACGACCCGGTGCCGGAGGTGGCGAGGCCGACCTGGTGGCCCACCACCTCGGCGCCCTCGTTGTCGCTGACGTCGAGGATCCTCTCCGCGACCTGCGACAGCGGCGCGCTCTCGACGGAGGCGAGCTCCTCTGCGCCGGCGGACGCGACGACCCGCTGCGGCTGCCCGTTCACGCGCAGCCCCGCGGCGCGGAGGCCGTCGGCGAAGACCTGGGCGGCCGCCAGCGACGGCTCGTCGGACTTGAGGTCGCTGTCGGGCTCGTCGCCCCCGTCGACCATGAGCGCGGTGATCGGGCTGACGATGTCGTCGGGGACGTAGTCGCGGCGCCAGGCCGGGTTGTCGGTCGGGCCGGTGAACAGGCTGTCGTCGAAGCGGACCCGGACGCGTCCCTGGCCGCCGAGCGCCTCCGCGACCTGCAGGGCGAGGGTCGTCACGTCGGCGCGGGCGGGGTACGTCGACTCGGCCTCGGCGACCGTGAGCGACCTGCTGGCCAGCAGCGGGTCTCCCCCGCCGACCAGCACGACGTCGCGCGGACCGGCGCCGCGCACGACCCGCGTGGTGAAGGTGTGGTCAGGCCCGAGCACGTCCAGTGCGGCCCCCAGCGTGAGCAGCTTCGTGGTCGAGGCCGGCAGGTAACGCCCGTCCCCGGTGGTCCACTCGGCCGAGCCGGGGGCCAGGGGCGCGACCGCCCCCACGACGTGCTTGCCCAGGTCGGGGTCGGAGAGGTCGTCGGAGACGGCCGTGGCGACCCGGTCCGGGTCGAGGGCACCCGCGGTGTCGAGGGCGACGGCGTCGTCGGCCGGCGGCGTCCACTCGGGCAGGTCGAGGCCGGCGGGCGCGAGCACCTGCTCCGGCTCGGTCTGCGGGTCGGCGGCCAGTCCCGGCAGGTAGCGCTGGCCCCACTCGAAGCGGTAGGCGCCCACTCCGGCCGCCAGCAGGGCGAGGACGAGGACCGTCGGCAGCCAGTGCCACACCGACCACCGGCGTCGCCGCGGGCCCGAGTGGCGTAGGTCACGTCCCACCCTTTTCGACCCTCTCGCTTCGCGCATCGGGGCCATTGTGCGCGACACTGCCCCCGTACCCATGCGTCGGGCCGTGCCCGGCGCAGCTGAGCGGCCCGATGGCGTGCCGGAGAAGGTGAGGAAGACGTGCTCGAGTTCGACGTGCTGGTGGAGATCCCCAAGGGTGAGCGCAACAAGTACGAGGTCGACCACGAGAGCGGGCGCCTGCGCCTCGACCGGATGCTCTTCACCTCGACCGCCTACCCGGCGGACTACGGCTTCATCGAGAACACCCTCGGCCAGGACGGCGACCCGCTCGACGCACTCGTGATCCTGCAGGCGCCGACGTTCCCGGGCTGCCTCATCGCCTGCCGCGCGATCGGCATGTTCCGGATGACCGACGAGGCCGGCGGCGACGACAAGGTGCTGTGCGTGCCTGCGCACGACCCGCGCCTGGAGCACCTGCGCGACATCAACCACGTCTCCAAGTACGACCGGCTCGAGATCCAGCACTTCTTCGAGGTCTACAAGGACCTCGAGCCCGGCAAGTCCGTCGAGGGCGCTGACTGGGTCGGCCGCGTCGAGGCCGAGGCCGAGGTCCAGGCCTCGTTCGAGCGCTTCAAGACCGAGGGCCACGGCAACGACCTCGACAACATCGCCGACGAGAGCCTGGGCGAGGACGCCTGAGGCTGTCGCCGGCGTTGCAGCTGCTCAGGCGGCCGCGTCCGTCGCGCCGAGCGACGAGGCCACAGGCTCGAGGGCCTCGGCCAGGATCTCGGTCACCCGCCCGACCGGACGCACGTCGAGCTCGCTGAGCAGCTCGGCGGGTACGTCGTCGAGGTCGGCGCGGTTGCGCTCCGGGACGTAGACCGTCGCCAGACCGGCCCGCTGGGCGGCGAGCAGCTTCTGCTTCACGCCACCGATCGGCAGCACCCGCCCCGAGAGCGTGACCTCGCCGGTCATGCCGACGTCGGAGCGGACGGGTCGTCCGGTGAGCAGCGAGACGAGGGCGGTCACCATCGTCACGCCTGCGGACGGGCCGTCCTTGGGGATCGAGCCGGCCGGGAAGTGCACGTGGATCGACTGCTCGAACACGTCCGGGTCGATCCCGAGCTCGTCCGCGTGCGCGCGCACCCAGGACAGCGCGATCGAGGCCGACTCCTTCATCACGTCGCCGAGCTGGCCGGTGACGGTGAGCCCCGCCTTGCCGGCTGACACGGACGTCTCGACGTAGAGCACGTCGCCGCCGAGGCCGGTCACGGCGAGGCCGGTGGCGACACCGGGCACGTCGGTCCGCTCGTGGCTGTCGGGCGTGAAGCGCGGCCGCCCGACCAGGTCCACGAGCTCGTCGCGGTCGATGTCGAGCCGCTCGACGTCGCCGGTCGCGAGCCGGGTGGCGGCCTTGCGGAACGCCTTGGCCAGCAGCCGCTCGAGCTGGCGTACGCCGGCCTCGCGGGTGTAGTTGGCCGCGAGCTCGCCGAGGGCGTCGTCGGAGACGGTGACCTCGTCGGGGGTCAGCGCCGCCCGCTCCAGCTGGCGCGGGATCAGGAAGTCGCGCGCGATGGCGACCTTGTCGTCCTCGGTGTAGCCGTCGATGGTGACGAGCTCCATGCGGTCCAGCAGGGCCGACGGGATCTGCTCGACCACGTTGGCGGTGGCGATGAAGAGCACGTCGGACAGGTCGAGGTCGAGCTCGAGGTAGTGGTCGCGGAACGTGTGGTTCTGCGCCGGGTCGAGCACCTCGAGCAGCGCCGCGGCGGGGTCGCCGCGGTAGTCCGCGCCGACCTTATCGACCTCGTCGAGCAGGACGACCGGGTTCATCGAGCCGGCCTCCTTGATCGCCCGCACGATGCGGCCGGGCAGGGCGCCGACGTACGTGCGCCGGTGGCCGCGGATCTCGGCCTCGTCACGCACGCCGCCGAGGGCGACGCGGACGAAGGTGCGGCCCAGTGCCCGGGCGACGGACTCGCCGAGCGAGGTCTTGCCGACACCGGGAGGACCGGCGAGCAGCACCACGGCGCCGGAGCCGCGACCGCCGATCACCTCGAGGCCGCGCTCGGCGCGACGAGCACGCACGGCGAGGTACTCGGTGATGCGGTCCTTGACCTCGTCGAGGCCGTGGTGGTCGGCGTCGAGCACCGCTCGGGCGGCTGCGACGTCTGCACTGTCCTCGGTGCGCTCGTTCCACGGCAGCTCGAGGACCGTGTCGAGCCAGGTGCGGATCCAGCCGGCCTCCGGGGCCTGCTCGCTGGAGCGCTCGAGCTTGTCGACCTCGCGCAGCGCGGCCTCGCGGACCGCGTCGGGCAGGTCGGCTGCCTCGACCCGGGCGCGGTAGTCGTCCGAGCCGTCGGGCTCGCCCTCGCCGAGCTCCTTGCGGATGGCGGCGAGCTGCTGGCGCAGCAGGAACTCGCGCTGGTTCTTCTCCAGGCCCTCGCGGACGTCCTGGCTGATCTTGTCGTTGACCTCGTCCTCGGCGTCGTAGGCCCGCGTCCACTCGATGAGCAGGCGCAGCCGGTCGCCCAGGTCGGGGGTCTCCAGCACCTGGCGCTTCTGGTCGTCGGAGAGGTACGGCGCGTAGCCGGAGGTGTCGGCGAGCGCGTCGGGGTCGGCGAGGTGTCGTACGGTCTCGATCACCTGCCACGCCTCGCGGCGCTCCAGGATCGAGACGACGAGGGTGCGGTAGTCCTCGGCGAGCGTGCGGAGCTCGTCGGTGACGACTGCCTCGGGCACGGGCTCGGCCTCGACCCAGAGGGCCGCACCGGGCCCGGTCACGCCGGCGCCGATGGCGACGCGGCGCTCGGCACGCAGCACCGCGGCGGGCCTGCCGCCGGCGAAGCGGCCGACCCGGTCGACCACGGCCACCACGCCGTGGGTGGCGTAGCGGTCCTCGAGCCGCGGGGCGACGAGGACGCGGGTGGGCTCGTTGTCGGCGGTGTCCGACTTCTGGGAGGCGTCGTGGGCGAGGCGGGCGGCGTCGATGGCCGCGCGGGCCTGGTCGTCGAGCTCGATGGGCACGACCATGCCGGGAAGCACGACCGTGTCGTGGAGGAACACCACCGGGAGGGAGATGGGAAGCGAAACGTTCTGCGTCATGTCCCTCCCAACGCACGGGATCGCGAGGTCGATGCCCGGACGGGTTTCGCCCACCGCGAACGGCCGGCGGCCGCTGTCACGAGCGGGAGAGCGGCACCTCGCCGGCCACCGAGCCGAGCTTGTCGGGGTTGCGGACCAGGAACAGCTGCGTCACCACGCCGTCCTCGACGAGCATCGTGCCGACGCCGTCGCGGTGCCCGGCGACCACGAACTGGATCGCCGGCGACCCGTTGAGCCAGACCGGCTCGAGCTCGAGCGCCTCCGGGGCGACGGCGGTGAGGAAGCGGAAGACCTTCTCGCGCCCGAAGATGGGGTTGAGCGCCGCCTTCACCTTGCCGCCGCCGTCGGTCATCAGCACGACGTCGGGGGCGAGCACGTCCATCAGGCCCTGCAGGTCGCCCGTCTCGGTGGCCGCACGGAACCGCTCGATCACCGCGTCGCGCTCGGCCGCGCTGACGGACGCGCGCGGGCGCTTGTCGGCGACGTGGGCCCGCGCGCGGCTGGCGATCTGACGCACCGCGGGCTCGGACTTCTCGACCGCCTCCGCGATCTCGGCGTACGGCACGTCGAAGACCTCGCGCAGCACGAAGACCGCCCGCTCGGTGGGCGGCAGCGTCTCCAGCACGAGCAGCATCGCGGTCGAGACGCTGTCGGCGAGCTCCACGTCCTGCGCCACGTCGGGCGCGGTGAGCACCGGCTCGGGCAGCCAGGTGCCGACGTAGTCCTCGCGACGCCGGGCGAGGGTCCGCAGCCGGTTGAGCGAGAGCCGGGTGGTCATTCGCACCAGGTAGGCCCGCGGGTCGCGCACCTCCTCAACCACGACGTCCGCCCAGCGCAGCCAGACCTCCTGCAGCACGTCCTCGGCGTCGGTGGCCGAGCCGAGCATCTCGTAGGAGACGGTGAAGAGCAGGTTGCGGTGGGCGGTGAAGTGATCGGTCGCGCTCACCTGCTGATCGTCCCAGCCTCCGCGAGCGGCAGCTCGCAGACGTCGCTGAAGCCCTGCGAGGCCAGGCCCATCGCCGAGTTGAAGCGCGAGCGCTGGTTCTCCACGGCGACCATCATCGTCAGCTCGACCATGGCGGCGTGGCCGAGCTGCCGGTCCAGGTCGGTGACCATCTCGTCGGTGACCTCCGGCGGCGTCACGGTCATCGCCTCGGCGTACGCCATCACGTCGCGCTCGAGGTCGGTGAAGACGTCCGACTCGCGCCAGCGCGGCACCTCGCGCACCTTGGCCTCGTCGAGGCCGTTGGTGTGGGCGAGGAAGTAGCCGAAGTCCAGGCACCACGAGCAACCGATCACTCCGGCGCTGGCCATCTCGGCGTACGTCTTGAGGTGGGGGTCCAGCGCGGACCACGTGCCGACCTTCTGCTCGAAGCCGAAGACCGCCTTGAGGACCGGCTTGTTGTGCCAGAGCACGTAGGCGTTGTCGGGGACCTTGCCCCACATGCGGCGGGCGACGCGGGTCATGATCGCGCCGTAGGCGCCGTCGATGGTCGCCTTCGGCAGTCTCATTCTCTGGGGCGGGAACTGGCTGGGCATGTCATCACTCCGTCTGGTGGGGGTCTCGATGACATGGAGACACCGGCCGGTTCAGGCCTGTGACACGTCCCCCGGGAGGTCGGTCAGGAAGGCCTCGACCGCTCGCGCGACCTCGAGGTGGATCTCGGCGGTGCGGACCACGTCGGCGGTGCCCATGCTGTGGTCGGCGTCCGCCACCTCCAGCACCTCGCAGCCGGCGTCGGCGAGCTCGCGCGCGACGGAGACGTCCCACAGCTCGTCGGCGACACCGCCGACCAGCAGCTGCCGCCCCGGGTTGGCGGCGATCCCCTCGGCGACGACCGGGTCGACGAGGAGCGGCGTGAACCAGATCGCGTCGAGACCGCGCTCGGCGGCGTACGACGCTGCGCGGGTGCCGAGCGACTTGCCGACGACGAGCACGTGGTCGGCGTCCTCGCTGGCGTGCGCTGCGGCCACGTGACGGCGTACCCACGCCTCGGGGTCCTCGTCGCCGCGGGCGGTCGAGTCCCACCAGATCTGCTGGACGGTGACGTCGTGCTGCAGGAGCGCGAGCCGGGCGAGCTCGAGCAGCGGCGCGGCCGGCGAGTACGCGCGGCCGGGAGCAACGAGCGCGACGCCGCGGCTGCGGCCCGCCGGCTCGAAGCGGGTGGGCAGTCCTCCGAAGGTCATCCGCGGTCCTCCTGCTTGGTCGCGTGGAAGTAGCCGAGCCCGCCGTGGAGGGTGAGCTCGACGTCGCGGCAGCCGTAGTCCCGCAGCCAGGTGACCGCCTCGGTCGAGGTGCACATCGGCCCGAGGATGCCGGCCCGCGTGCCGACGCGGCGCAGCAGCTCGTAGCGCGGGCCGGTGTCGGTGAACAGCGAGCTCCCCGTCAGCGCGGCGCCGGGGGCGAGCACGCGCACCATCTCGGCGATGGCACGGCGCGGGTCGGGGAAGCAGTGGATGCCGGTCAGGGAGATGACCAGGTCGAACGACGCATCGGCGAACGGGAGGGCGCCCACGTCGGCCGGGACGGTGGTGACCTGGTCGGTGACGCCGAGCCGGGTCGCGGCCGCGCGCGCCCGGCCGAGCATCGTCGGCGAGATGTCGGCGGCGACGTAGTCGATCCCCTGACCGGGACGCAGGCCGCGGAGGGCGACACCCGACCCGGTCGGCACGTCGAGGACCCGGGCACCGCGCGGGAGGGTGCCGATCTCGTCGGCCGTCTCGCGCAGGAGGGCCAGGTCGCTGCCGGTGCCGGCCCGCCAGGCCGCGCCGCCGACGCGGTCGTGCTCCACGAGCCACGGGTAGACGTAGGACCACAGCGGGTCCTCGTGCCAGCCTCCCAGCCCGGGGAGCCGCACGTCAGTCGTCCGATCCGATGGGCCAGCCGAGGAGCTCGGGGCTGCGCAGCATCTGCTCCGGCACGCCGAACGCGTCGACGAGGTCCACCGCGAGCGGCCTGACCTTGCGGCACAGCGCGTTGATCTCGCGGCTGATCGCCTTGGAGCGGGCGCTGGAGAGTCGGCCGTGCTCCATGAACCAGGCCCGGTCGGCCTCGATCGTGGCGAGGGCGTGGAGGTCGCACAGCAGGTTGAGGGYGACCTTGAGGTCACCGTCGGGCAGGGCCGCGGTCTTCGAGACGAACGCCTCGAGCACGAGCCGCTCGGTGTGGGCGCGGGCGGCGGCGATGACGTGGTCCTGCACGCGGGAGAAGACGGCCCCGGGGTTCGCCCCCTGGTCGATGCCGCGCTTGAGCCGGCGCGCGACGCCGCCGATCATGTGCTCCTCGCGGAAGCGCAGCATCGCGAGCTGGTAGTTCGGGTCGAGCAGCCCGGCCTCCTGGTCCCAGGTGTCGCCGCCGGGCAGCAGGTCGCGCACCGACTGCACGAGCTTGTGCACCGCCGTCCGCTCGACGACGGTCTCGACCGCCAGGCCGGCGACGAAGCGGGCCATGCCGAGCTGGTCCATCTCCTCGAACTCGCCGGCGTAGTCGGTGAGCAGCCCCTTGGCGACCAGCTGGAGCAGGACGTGGTTGTCGCCCTCGAAGGTGGTGAAGACGTCGGTGTCGGCCTTCAGCGCGGCGAACCGGTTTTCGCTGAGGTATCCCGCACCGCCGCACGCCTCGCGGCACTCCTGGATGGTGCGGGTGGCGTGCCAGGTGCCGAGGGCCTTGGTGCCGGCGGCGCGCGACTCCAGCATCCGCCGGGCGTGCTCGTCGCTGCCCCCCTCGATCGGCCCGGGGCCGGAGAACACCTCGTGCAGCTGCCCGGCGACGACCTCCTGCGCGAAGTGGAGGGCGTACGTCCGCGCGATGAGCGGCAGCAGGCGGCGCTGGTGCATGCCGTAGTCGAGGAGCACCTGCTCCTCGTCGGGGTCGCTCGCCTCGAACTGGCGGCGGCGCACGGAGTAGCGGGTGGCGATGGCGAGCGCGACCTTCGACGCGTTGATGCCCGCGCCGCCGACGCAGACGCGGCCCTGGACGAGGGTGCCGAGCATCGTGAAGAAGCGCTTGTTGGGGTTGTCGATCGGTGACAGGTAGCGACCCTCGGGCGTCACCTCGGCGAACTGGTTCAGCAGTGCGGTGCGCGGCACCCGGACCCCGTCGAACCAGATGCGTCCGTTGTCGACGCCGTTGAGGCCCATCTTGGGGCCGCAGTCCTCGATGCGGACGCCGTCGAGCACCCGGCCGTCCTCGCGGACCGGGACGACGAAGGCGTGCACGCCGTGCCGCTCGCCGCCGACCTCGAGCTGGGCGAACACGACGGCCAGCTCGGCGTGGGCCGCCGCGTTGCCGATGTAGTCCTTGCGGCTGGTGTCGTCGGGCGTCGTGATCACGAACTCCTGCGCCTCGGCGTCGTACGTCGCCACGGTGCCCAGCGCCTGCACGTTGGAGCCGTGACCGCTCTCGGTCATCGCGAAGCAGCCCATCGTGCGGCCGCTCACGAGGTCGGCGAGGTAGGCGTCGTGGTGGTGCTTCGTGCCCAGCTGCAGGATGGCGCCGCCGAAGAGGCCGAACTGCACGCCGACCTTCACCAGCACCGACAGGTCGCCGAGGGCGAGGGTCTCGAAGGCGGCGATCGAGGCGCCGATGTCGCCGCCCCCGCCGTACTCCTCCGGGAAGCCCATGCCGGTCTGGCCGGTCTCGGCCATCAACACCACGACGTCCCGGACGCGCTCGCGGAAGTCGGCGGTGGTCATCTGCTCCTGGTCGAGCAGGATCTGCGCGTGCTCGGTGAGGTTGTCGCGCACGAGGTCGCGGACCTCGCCGTAGCGGCCGTCGAGCAGCCTGCGCATCGCGTCGACGTCGACCTCCGGCTGCCGGTAGCCCGAGTCGTCGGCGTGGACGCCGTCGTCCTCGACGCGGGCCGGAGCCGTCTCCGGCAGAGGCGTGGGCAGCTCGTCGGCAATGGGCGGGACCTGGTCGGTGGCCATGTCGCCAACGGTAGCCATCCCTGTAGGTTCACCGCGATGAACGTGTCGGATGCCACCCCTCAGGGCGAGACGTTGGGGTCGATGCCCTACAACTTCGCCGTCGTGGGCGTGCAGAAGGGCGGCACGTCGACGCTGGCGGTCACGCTGAACCAGCACCGGCTCGTGTGCCAGGCGCCCGACAAGGAGCGCCACTACTTCGACGACGAGACCGTCGACTGGTCGGCCCCGGACTACGACCGCGACTACACCGCGCCGCGTCGCGCCCGCGTGCACCGGCTGCTCGGCGACGCCTCGCCCACCTACCTCTACTGGCCGCACGCGTTGGAGCGGATGCGCGCCTACAAGCCGGACATGCCGCTCGTCGCGGTGTTCCGCGACCCTCTCGAGCGGCTGTTCTCCCACTGGGTGATGCTGCGCTCGCGCAACCTCGCGTGGCCCGACTGGCCGGACTTCCTCACCGAGTGGCCGCACACCTCGCTGCCCGACGAGGTGCCCGACGACGTACGCACCATGCGGTGGCGACACATGACCGGCCTGGCGCGCGGGTTCTACGGCGAGCAGCTGCAGCGCGGCTTCGAGCTCTTCGACCGGCGGCAGTGGCTGCTGATCGAGCTGCGCGCGATGCTCGGCGACTTCTCCGCCACGGTCGACCGCACCACCGACTTCCTCGACCTGCCCCGCTTCGAGCAGGTGCCGCCGCTCCAGAACTGGCACGCCGGCGCCGAGCAGGTGCCCGGCACCGCTCCCACCGGGGACGACCTCGCGCACGTCGCCGAGGTCTACGCCAAGGACCTCGCGCTCTTCGAGGAGCTGTCGGGCATCGACACGTCAGCCTGGCCGACCCGTCTCATCCTCGACGGGCAGCTGGACCCCGGCGAGCTGGCCGCGCGGCTGGCACGCAAGGTCCGCTGACGCGATCCCCGGATATCCGGGGAACTTCCCGCTTGTCGGCCGAAACTTCGGACGCCAAGCGGGAGCTTCGGACGACAAGTCCGACGATCAAGGGCGGGCGAAGAAGTTCGGCGCCCGCCAGTAGTACATCGACTCCTGGCTCACCGGCCGGCCCGTGCGCGGGGCGTGGATGATCTGGCCGTCGCCGATGTAGAGGGCGACGTGGTAGATCGAGCCCGGGCTGCTCGAGGCCCCCCAGAAGACCAGGTCTCCCGGTGCGAGCTGACCGGCGGTGATCTTCGTCGACTGGGTGTACTGCGCGACCGAGTAGTGCGGCAGCGCCTTGCCGGCAGCCGCCCACGCGCCCGCGGTGAGGCCCGAGCAGTCCCAGGCGTTCGGGCCCGAGGCGCCCCACTTGTACGGGTCGCCGATCTGTGCGGCGGCGAAGGCGATCGCTGCCGAGGCGCCGGTCGACACCGGCGGCGGCGGGGTGGGCGGCGTGGTGGGCAGCGTGGTGGGAGTCGGTACCGGGGTCGGAGCCGGTACCGGGGTCGGTGTTGGGGTCGGGGTCTCTGTCGGCGTTGGGGTCGGCGTTGCGGTCGCCGTCGGCGTCTCGGTCGGCGTCGGCGTAGGCGTAGGCGTCGCGGACGGCGTGGGTGTGGGTGTGGGCGTGGGCTTCGTGGTCGGCGTGCTGGTCGGAGTCGGTGCGGGCGTCGGCGTGGACTGCTGCTCCTGCTCCGCCTGGGCCTGCGCCTGGGCCTGGGCGTCCGCCTGGGCCTGCGCCTGGGCCTGCGCCTCTGCTGCGGCCTGGGCTGCGGCCTCGGCCTGCGCCTGCGCTGCGGCCGCTGCCGCCTCGGCGGCTTCCCGCTCGAGCGCGGACTGCCGCTTCTCGGCCAGGCGGACGCTGATCCCCTCGAGCTCGGCGAGCTCGGCGATCAGGTCGGCCTTGGTGGCGGACACCGACTGCGCCTCGGCGCCGGCGGCGGCCTCGGCAGCCCCGGCGGCGGCGTACGCCTCCTCGGCCTCCGCCTCGGCGACCTCGGCCCGCTCGGAGGCCTGGGTGGCGGTCGAGGCGGTGACGTCGGCGACGGCCGACGAGGCGAGGAAGGAGTCGTACTGGTGGTTGAGCGCGTCGGAGGTGTTGCCCATCGTGACCGTGCGGTCGATCAGCGACTCGACCCCGTCGGCCTCGACGATCGCCGAGAGTCCCTGTACCTGGGTGCCGTCCTCGTAGGACTGCACGACCGTCGCGGCGTAGAGCTCGCGCTGCGACTCGACGTCCTCGCGCGCTGCCTCGGCGGCGTCCTCGGCCTCGTCGGCGTCGGCCCGCGCCTGCTCGGCACGCCAGCGGGCGCCGTTCCACGCCTCGGCGGCCTGGGCGGCGCGGTCACCGGCGGTCTCGAGCGCGAGGTTGGCGCGGATCAGGTCGGCCTGCACGGTGGCGACGTCGCGCCCCTTGGCGTCGGCCCGGCCCTTCGCGGCCGCGACGTCGGACTCGCTGGGCGTCGGGTCGTCGTCGGCGTACGCCGCGTGCCCGCCGCCGACGGCCAAACCCGCGACGAGGACGACCGCGCTCGCCCAGCGCGACGTCGTACGCCGTCGTGGCTCGTGGTCGTGCGGTGCTGCGACGGGCACGGGGCTCCCTGGGTGGTCTCGGGCCCGTGCGACTTCCCCTTCGCACGGGCAACTCGAGGCACGTTAGTGAACTTTCGTCACACTGGGAACAGTTTCCTCAACTTTTTCACCTTCGCACGGCGTGTCGGCTTGCGAACTACATTGATGTAGTTCTATGGCCCGCTGGGTGGGTTCCCCGGATATCCGGGGATCGCGGGGGCAACGAGGGACGAGGGCGTACGCCGGTCACTCGGCGTCGACGGGAACCTGGCTGGTCGTCGAGGTCGGATGGCTCGCCAAGCCATGTCGATCGAACTTCTGCCCGCTCGCGAGCCCGCCGAGCCAGAAGGAGAAGAGGGCGATCACAACGCCGGCGAGGTCGTCGGCGATGTAGTGCCAGCCGAAGTAGAGGGTCGCCACGACGGTGATGGCGAAGTTGGTCCAGAACACGATGTGCAGGACCTTGTTGCGGAGCGTGTACTGCACCATCAGCGCGACGAGCAGGGTGATCGCGACGTGGAGCGAGGCGAAGCCGGCCACGGATTGCACGGCTCCTTCCGCGCCGTCGCGGATCACCCCCTTGCGTCCGTAGAACAGGGACTCCATCAACGCGCTCGACCCGGTGTCGGGGAGGTCTGCGTAGAGGTAGCTGTACTGGAAGCCGGGACCGAGGGTCGGCAGCGCGAAGTAGGACGCGGTGCCGAGCGACCAGGCCAGGCACTGCGAGGTGGCGAACCAGTAGCCGAAGGTGATGTTGCGCGACCACACCAGCCAGGCGGCGAGCGCCAGCGGCACGAGCGGCAGGAACCACAGGTAGATCGTGGACAGGATGTGGGCGGAGAACCCGGTGCCGAAGACCGTGTGCAGGATCGTCGCCGGCTCGTGGCCGAACATCAGCGCCCGGTCGACCAGGTGCAGCTCGCGGTCGTACTTGTCCTCGCCCATGATGAAGG
The DNA here is from genome assembly GCF_054049275.1 of Nocardioides sp. P5_E3. Lineage (NCBI taxonomy): Bacteria > Bacillati > Actinomycetota > Actinomycetes > Propionibacteriales > Nocardioidaceae > Nocardioides > Nocardioides sp. P5_E3. The sequence goes on along the minus strand of NZ_JBFUMR010000015.1, from coordinate 86,674 downwards.
GGAGGAACGACTTGAGGTTCCGGTAGCAGACGTAGGTGATGTAGAAGGACACGAGCCCGAGCACCACCAGAGTGATGCGCTCGCGGTCCCAGTGCTCGCGGATCCGCGTGCGCGCGATGTCGCGCATCAGCGCCGGGTTCATCCGCGAGTACCACAGCGTCCGGGGCAGGATGTCGAGCAGGAACGCGCCGAGGATCAGCAGCGGCAGCCGCAGCCACGACGGACCGAGGAAGCCCTCCGGGTCGACCAGAGGGCGGTCGAGCACGAGCGCGGCCGTGACAGCCAGCGCGCCCATGGTGGCGGCGACTCCCACGAGCAGGGCATAGGCCGGTCTGTACACGCACGTCAGTGTAGGGACGCGCCACCGTCACCGGGTGATCGGCAGCACAGCGAGACGCGTCACGTCGACGCGCAGCGACACCTCGTCGCCGGGGGCCACCCGGCCGCCGAGCGGAGCGACGGCGTCCACGATGCCGACGCCCTCGACGCGGACGACCAGCCGGACCAGCTCCGGCGTCACGCGTGCGGACTCCACGACGGCGTGCAGGGAACCGGCGTCGTCGACGACCAGGGCGGAGCGGCGGAGCGCGACGGCGTACGCCGGCGGCAGCGCGGCGGCGGCCAGCACACGGTGGGCAGCATCGTCGCGCACCACCCGCGCGTAGCCGAGGAACAGGGCGGTCTCCTCGTCGACCGGCTCGCGCCACACCTCGTCGATCGCGCCGTGCTGCACGACGCGCCCGCCACGCATCACGGCCAGCCGGTCGGCCAGCGCGAAGGCCTCCTCGTGGTCGTGGGTGACCAGCAGGGCGGTCGTCCCCGCCGCGTGCAGGATCGACCGCAGGTCGCCGGCCAGGCGCTCGCGCAGGGAGGCGTCGAGCGCCGACAGCGGCTCGTCGAGCAGGATCAGCCGCGGCTCGACGGCCAGCGCCCGGGCGAGGGCGACCCGCTGCCGCTCTCCCCCGGACAGCGTGCCGGGAAGCCGGTCGTCGTACCCCGACAGCCCGACGAGGTCGAGCAGCTCGCGCACCCGCGCGGCGACGCGCGCCGACGGCGTACGACGGAGCCGGAGCGCGTAGGCGACGTTGCGGGCGACGGTCAGGTGGGCGAAGAGCTGGCCGTCCTGGAACATCAGCGCGAAGCCGCGCTTGTGGGTGGGCGTGCCGGCCAGGTCGGCGCCGTCCCACGCGATCGAGCCGGACGCGAGCGGCTCGAGGCCCGCGACGGCGCGCAGCAGGGTGGACTTCCCGCAGCCCGAGGGGCCGAGCACGGCGAGCACCTGTCCCGATGCGAGCTCGAGCGACACGTCGTCGACGGCCGCGGTGTCGCCGTAGCGCACGGTCACGTCCCGCAGTGCCAGCACCTCAGAACGCTCCCACACCCGGCACGCGCAGGCGCTCGACGGCCAGGACCACGACGGCCGTGACGACGGCGAGCACGACCGAGGCGGCCAGGGCCATGCCGTAGTTCATCTCCCCGGGATGCCCGATCAGCCGGAAGATCACGATAGGCAGGGTCGGGTTGGTGTCGCGGGCCAGGAAGGACGTCGCGCCGAACTCCCCCAGCGACACCGCGAAGGCGAAGCCGCACGCGGCGAGCATCGGCTTCCAGACCACCGGCAGGTCGACGGTGAGCAGCGTCCGCCACGGGGAGGCGCCCAGCGAGGCGGCGGCCTGGCGCTGTCGGTCGTCGATCCCGCCCAGCACGGGGGCGAGGGTGCGCACGACGAGCGGCAGGGCGACCAGCGCCTGGGCCATCGGCACGAGCAGCGGCGAGTCGCGGAGGTCGAGCGGCGGTTCGTCGAGGGTGATCAACCAGCCGAAGCCGAGCGTCACCGCGCTCACGCCCAGGGGAAGCATGAAGAAGCCGTCGAGGGTCGAGCGCACCCGCCGCTCGCCGACCGAGTGCGAGCGGCGCGTCACGATCAGCGACACCACGCCACCGACGAGGAGCGCCATCCACATGGCGTCGACCGCGGTGCGCAGGCTCGTCGCGAGTGCGGCGGTGACCGGCACGAGGAGGACCTGGTCGTCGCCGGCGGTGGTGAGCGCACGGTAGTTGTCCAGGCCCCAGCCGTCGCCGACGCTCAGTGACCCGAGCACGAGCGTGAGGATCGGCACGAGCATCGCCGCCAGCACCAGCAGCGTCGCGACGACGACGGGCGCGTCGGAGCGGCGTACGGCCCGCACGGGCGTCACCACGCGCTGGGCCGTCGGGTCCGGGGTCGCCCGCAGCCGTGCGGACAGGGCGAGCAGGCCGACGACGACCACGATCTGCAGCACGGACAGCGCGGCCGCGGCCTGCAGGTCGAAGACGGTGGTGGTGAGCAGGTAGATCTCGGTCTCGACCGTCGAGTAGCGGACCCCGCCGAGGGTGAGCACGATGCCGAAGGCGGTCGCGCAGAAGAGGAAGACGATGCTCGCGGAGCCGACGATGGCGGGCCGCAGAGCCGGCAGGGTCACGGTGCGCAGCACCTGCCACGGCGAGGCACCCAGCGCAGCCGCGGCCTGCCCGGGCCGCGGGTCGAGCGACTCCCACGCGACCCCGACGGTGCGCACCACGACGGCGACGTTGAAGAAGACCAGCCCGCAGACGATGGCGATCGGCGTGCCGTCGAGGCCGAGGAACCCCAGCGGGCCGCCCTCCCCCAGCAGCTGGCGGAAGGCGACACCGACGACGACCGTCGGGAGCACGAACGGCACCAGCAGCGCCGCGCGCACCGCCGTGCGGCCCGGCAGCGCGAGCCGGTGCAGGGCGTACGCCGCCGGCAGCCCGACGGCGACCGCGAGCAGCGTCGCGAGCCCGGAGGTCCACACGGTGAACCAGGCGACCCGGTGCACGCGAGGCCGCGCCAGGACGTCGAGCACCGCGCCCGGCGCGAAGCGCCCGTCCACCACGAACCCCTCGGCCACCATGCCGGCCACCGGCAGGACGAAGAGCACGCCCAGCACCAGGACCGGCGCGGCCGCGAGGGCGAGCAGGCCGGCGATCCGGCGCAAAGCCCTCGGTGGTCGAGTGGCCGGGCGAGGAACGAACCCGGACGTGGCGGGACTCACCGGGAGATGACGTCCGTCCAGTCGGTCAGCCACTGCTCGCGGTTCGCGTCGATCTCGGCGGGGTCCACCTCGAAGGGGTCAATCGGCTGCGGCGCGAACTCGGCCCAGTCCTCGGGGACGGTGGCGCCCGGCATCACCGGGAAGACGTACATCGACTCCGGCAGCGCGCTCTGCACCTCGTCGGTGAGCATCCAGTCGACCAGGGCCGCGGCGCCGTCGGGGTTGTCGGCACCCTCCAGCACACCGGCGTACTCCACCTGCCGGAAGCACGTGTCGAGCAGCGCCGCCGTCGTGGTCCTGCCGCCGCTCACGGTGAAGGCCGGGGAGGAGTCGTAGGACACGACGATCGGGCGGGTGCCGTTGTCGGCGGCGGCGGTGAAGTCGCCGTAGTAGGCGTCCTCCCACCCGTCGACGACCTTGGTGCCGTTGTCGAGCAGCTCGGTCCAGTAGTCGGGCCACGAGTCGCCGAAGGCGGCGACCGTCGCCAGGAAGAAGGCCATCCCGGGGCTGCTGGTCGAGGCGCCCGGCGTCACGAAGAGGTCGCGGTAGCGGTCGTCTGTGAGGTCCTCGAGGGTGCGCGGCGGCTCGAGGCCCTCCTGCTCGAACCACGCGGTGTCGACGTTGACGCACACGTTGGCCGAGTCGATCGGCACCAGCCGGTCGCCGCCCTCGGGCAGGGCGTACTCCGCCGGCGGGGTCGCCGTGGTCGTGACCTCGGCGAACGCGCCCTCGCCGAGCGGGCGGGACGCGAAGGTGTTGTCGATGCCGAACGCCGCGTCGGCGACCGGGTTGTCGGCGGTGAGGCTGAGCTTGGTGGCCAGCGTGCCGGCGTCGCCCGCGGCGCGGACCTCGAGGTCGTAGCCGGTCTCGGTCTCGAACGCCTTCACCAGCTTCTTGGGCAGGTGGAAGGACTCGTGGGTGGCCAGGACGACGGTGCCGCCGCCCTGCTCGGCCCCCGCGGAGGAGGCCGACGGCTCGGTGGCGGTCGACCCGTCACCGCCACCCCCGGCGAGGCTGCAGCCCACCAGGGACAGCGCCGCCACGGAGGCGAGGCTCGAGGCCGTGAGGGCAGCGCGGACGCGTACGTGCAACATGTGTGACTCCCTTGCGCCGGTGCTAACCGGATCAGGTTCGGAGGGTCTGCGGCTGGTCCGCACTCTCAGCACGCCTGCACGTGCTCCCCTGTCTTCGTGGTCCAACCCTAGCCTCCCCCTACGCTGCCTCCCATGCCGAGCCGCCGCCACGACCTCCTCGCCCGCCTGGTGCCCGCGCTGCGCCGCTCGCGCGAGCTCGACGACGAGCCGACCGAGCGGGCACGCGTCGAGGCCTGGCACGCCACCCTCGACCGGACGCTGCCGACCCGCGCGGTCCCTCGCTTCGCGAAGCGGTGGGAGGCCACGGTCACCGACATCGGCTTCCCGTGCCACCTCCTCACCCCACGCGGCCGGGCGGTGACGCGGACGCTCTACTACGTGCACGGCGGCGGCTACATGGCGCCGATCGACCCCTTCCACGTCCGCTACGCCACCCGCCTGGCCGACGCGATCGGCGCCCGGGTGGTGATGCCCGACTACCCGCTCGCGCCCGAGCACACGTGGAAGGACTCCCACGACGCACTCGTCGACGACGCCGCGCGGTGGGCGGGCTCGGAGGGCGGCGCGGTGCTCGCCGGCGACTCCGCCGGCGGTGGGCTCGCGCTGTCGATGGCGCTGTCGATGCGCGACCGCGGACTGGCGCAGGCGTCGTCGCTCGTGATGCACGCGCCGTGGGTGGACCTCACCACCTCGACGCCGGAGACCTTCGCCGCCGACGCGCTCGACCCGTGGCTGTTCATCGGCAAGGTGCAGGCGTACGCCGCGTGGTGGGCGGGGTCGGCCGACGGCCTCGACCGTCCCGAGGTGTCGCCCGCGCTCGGCGACCTCACCGGGCTGCCGCGGGCCCTGATGCTCTACGGTACCCGCGACCTGCTCGCCCCCGGCTGCCGCCTGCTGGCGCGTCGGGGCGCGGATGCCGGCTGGGACCTCACCGCGATCGAGGAGCCGGACCTGATCCACGTCTACGGCCTGCTCCCCTTCGTCCCCGAGAGCGCCCGCGCCTTCCGCCAGGTGACGGAGTTCCTCCGGTGAGGGTGCTGGTCGCCGGCTTCGACGAGCTGCCAGTGCGCACGGCGTACGACGTGTGGCGGCTGCGCCAGCAGGTCTTCGTCGTGGAGCAGGACTGCCCCTACCCCGACCTCGACGGCCGTGACCTCGAGGACCCGACCCGCCACCTGGTGCTCCTCGACGACGAGGACGCGGTGATCGGCACCCTGCGCGTGCTCGACGACGGCGGGTGGTCGCGGATCGGCCGCGTGGTGGTCGCCCCCGCCGCCCGGGGGCGTGGCCTGGCGGCCGTGATGATGGACGAGGCGATGGCCCTCTGCGGCAACCGCGAGGTGCGCCTCGACGCCCAGACCGGGCTCACCGCCTTCTACGAGGGCTACGGCTTCGCGGTGACGGGTCCGGAGTTCGACGAGGACGGCGTCATGCACGTGCCGATGGCCCGCGAGGGGCGTCCCTCCACCTTGTGATCGGTGCCGGGCGAGCGAGACTGGAGGGACACGGCTCTTCGAAGGAGATGATCGCCGTGATCACCCTCGCCCACGACCTCGCCACGACCCACCACGACCTCCAGTACCGCCTCGACCTGGCCAGCAGCGCGCGCGGCGACCGGCGTCACCCCCGCGACCACTACACCGCGATCGACACCTTCCTCGCCATCGCCAGCCGCCACAACGCGGCGATGGTCGACGCGATCGCCCCCCTCGTGCGCCACCTCCCCGGGGGCCACGACCTCGCCCACGAGTACCTCGCCGCGAGCCGCACCTACGAGGAGGCCCTCGGCCAGGTGAAGGCCCGGCTCTACGGCTCGTTCTATGCCGTCAGCCGGCCGTGGCCCGAGATCTGGGCGGAGGTGCGCCGCGAGCTCGGCACGGTGTGCGCGCTCGAGCTCCGGCTCGCCGAGGCGCTGCTCGACGAGGACCACGGCACCGAGGATCTCGGCACCCGTCTCCACCACGCCGAGCTCGCCTCGCCCACCCGCCCGCACCCGTGGATCCCGCACCAGGGCGTCGCGGGTCACCTCGCCCGGGCGGTGGCGCGGCGCATCGACCGCTTCTGGGACGCCGCGGAGGGTCGCATGGTCCCCGAGCCCGCACGCCACCACGACCGCACCCACCAGGGAAAGCTCACCCAGTACCTGCTCGCCGACCCGCACCTCGACGAGGAGGAGTGAGCGCCGCGCCCGCGGGTCAGCCCGCCGGGACCACCATCAGCACCGGGCCGAGCACCTCCTCGCGGACCAGCCGCGATCCGGGGGCGACACCGCCGACGACCGTCGGCGCGAACCACCAACCGGGCCGGTCGAGCGGCTGACCGCCGAGGGCGACGTCGCCGCCCTCCGCACGACCGAGGTCGACGTAGCGGCGCACCCGGTCGCGGGCGACGACCGAGCGCAGCGGCCCGCACCGGGTGGCGGGGTCGGTCGGGTCACCGACCGCGACGTCCTCCATGGCGGCGACGGCGGCCTGCAGCGCCTCGGCGTGCCGGTGCACGGGCACGACGACGCTCGTCGGGAGCCCGCAGCCCTGTCCGGCGTTGGCTGCGACGTCGTACGCCGCCGCGGAGACGACCGCCGCGAGGTCGGCGTCGTCGGCCACCCGGACCGTGCGCGGCCCGCCGACGTCGAGGCGGACGCGCTTGCCGGCCCGCTCACCGGCGACCTGCATCCGCTCGGCCACGAAGGGCGACCCGGTGAGGGAGACCGCGTCGACGCGCTCGTCGAGGCTGAGCCCGATGGCGACGTCGACGTCGCGGGTGGTGACGACGTTGAGCACGCCTCGCGGCAGCACGTCGAGAGCGATCCGGCCGAGCTCGAGCGCGGCGGTCGCGGCCTCCGGCGCGGGCTTCAGCACGACGGTCCCGCCGTCGGCGAGCACGCGACCGATCTCCGCGAGCGCGACGGACAGGGGTGAGGTGGCGGGCGTGACGACGACCGTGACGCCGGCCGGTCCTCGCCGCGGGTCGGACGCCGTCCCGGACGCCATCGCGGCGACCGCGTCGTCGAGATGGGCTGACCGCAGCGCGACCGGCACCCCGGTCTCGGCCGCCATCAGCGCGACCAGGTCGTCGGCGTGCTCGGCGACCGCGGCGGCGAGACGTCGTACGGCGTCGGCGCGCAGGTCGGCGTCGGTGCTCCACTGCGTCGCGTTGAAGGCGCGGCGCGCGGCGGTGACCGCGTCGCGGGCGTCGGCGGGCCCGGCGTCGGGCACGTCCCACAGCGGCTCCGCCGTCGCGGGGTTGCGCGCCGGGAAGGTCCAGCCGTCGGCCGTGGGCCGCTCCACGCCGTCCACCGGCAGCCCCCGGGGACGGGCGTGCTTGCTCATGGGACAACTCCACCACGCCGACCACCCGGCGCTCCTCACCCGGTGGTGCGAACCCCACCGTGCGACGGGGGTGGCTAGCCTCGGGCACATGCGCGACGACCTCGGGGCCGACGTACCGCTGCCGGTGCCGGCGACGCGGGTGGTCTCGCTCGTGCCGTCGCTGACCGAGGCGCTCGCGGTCACGGCACCCGACCGGCTCGTCGGTGCGACCGACTGGTGCACCCACCCCGCGGACCTCGACGTCGCCCGCGTGCGCGGCACCAAGAACCCCGACCTCGCGGCGATCCGGGCCCTCTCCCCCGACCTCGTCGTGGCCAACAAGGAGGAGAACCGCGAGCTCGACGTACGTCGACTCCGCGACGCCGGTGTCGCGGTGTGGGTGACGCGGATCGAGACCGTCGAGGAGTCGCTCGACTCGATGTCGCGGCTGCTCCACGAGGCCCTCGGGCTGCCGGACCCCACGTGGCTGGTCGATGCCCGCGCCCTGTGGTCCGCCCCCGCCGCCCCGCGCCTCCGCGTCGCCGTGCCGATCTGGCGCGACCCGTGGATGGTCGTCGGGTCGCAGACCTACACCGACGACCTCCTCACCCGGGCCGGGCTGACGAACGTGCTGGCCCACGGTCCGGCAGCGAGGGAGGGGCGCTACCCGACGGTGACCCCGGACGACATCGACGGCGTCGGCGCGGACGTCGTGCTGCTCCCGGACGAGCCCTACGTCTTCACCGCCGACGACGGCCCCGAGGCGCTTCGCACGCCGACGCGGCTGGTGTCGGGGCGGCTGCTCACGTGGTACGGCCCGGCGATGGTCGAGGCGCACGCCGTGCTGACCGGCCTGGCTGGGTAGCCTCCCGTCCCATGACGCGCGACCCGATCAGCGAGGCCCACCGGCAGTGGGTGGCCCACGGCTGGGCCGATGCCGCCGACGGAATGGCGATGGTGACCTCGGTCGTGCGCGCCCAGCAGCTGCTGATGGAACGCATCGACGCCGTGCTGCGCCCGCGCGGGTTGACGTTCGCCCGCTACGAGGTGCTGCGGCTGCTGTCCTTCAGCCGCGGCGCCGCGATGCCGATGTCGCGGCTCGGGTCGCTGCTGCAGGTGCACCCGACCAGCGTCACCAGCGCGGTCGACCGCCTGGTGACCCAGGGCTACGTCGAGCGCGTGCGCAGCGACGAGGACAAGCGTGTCGTGCGGGCGGTGCTGACGGACGCCGGCCGCGACGCGGTCGAGGAGGCCACGCACGCCCTCAACCGCAAGGTCTTCGAGACCCCCGGGCTGCCCGAGGGCGACGTACGCGAGCTCACCGACCGGCTGACCGGCCTGCGGTCGGGGCTGGGCGACGTCTGAGCTGGCGCGGGGAACTTCCCCGGATATCCGGTGATGTTCCCGCTTGTCGGCTGAAGTTTCGGCCGACAAGTGTGAAGTTCCCCGGATATCCGGGGATCGCGCCGGGGACAACCTGGTGACTCGCGAGTATTAGTTGGAAGTCCTACTATCGGCTCATGGCCGACCTTCACACCCCCACGCACCCGATCCGCCTCGTCACGGCGTCCGCGCTGTTCGACGGCCACGACGCCTCGATCAACATCATGCGGCGGATCTTCATGAGCCAGGGCTGCGAGGTCATCCACCTCGGCCACAACCGCTCGGTGCAGGAGGTCGTCGACGCCGCACTGGAGGAGGACGTCCAGGGCGTCGCGGTGTCGTCCTACCAGGGCGGCCACGTGGAGTACTTCGAGTACCTCGTCGAATCGCTGCGCGCCGCGGGCGCGGGCCACGTGCGCGTGGTGGGCGGTGGTGGCGGCGTCATCGTGCCGAAGGAGATCCAGCGGCTGCGCGACTCCGGCGTCACGATCTTCTCCCCCGAGGACGGCCAGAAGATGGGCCTCGTCGGGATGATCAACTCCGTCGTCGCCGACTGCGACGTCGATCTGTGGGCCGACCGCCAGGTCACGGTCGAGCAGGTGCTCTCGGGCGACCGGTTCGCCGTCGCCCGCGCGATCACCGGCGCCGAGGGCGGCCGCCTCGACGAGTCGCTGATCGGGGACGTACGCCGCGCGGCCGCGAGCCGCGTCGTACCCGTGCTCGGGATCACCGGCACCGGCGGCTCGGGCAAGTCGAGCCTCACCGACGAGATCGTCCGCCGCTTCCGCACCGACCAGCAGGACAAGCTCCGCATCGCGGTCATCGCGGTCGACCCGACCCGGCGCAAGGGCGGCGGCGCGCTGCTCGGCGACCGGATCCGCGCCAACTCCCTCGACGGCGACCGCGTGTTCTTCCGCTCGCTGGCCACGCGCGGCGCGCACGAGGTTCCCGAGCACCTCGCCGACGTGATCGCGGTGATGAAGGCCGCCGGCAACGACCTCGTCATCGTCGAGACCCCCGGCATCGGGCAGGGCGACGCCGGCATCGTGCCGCTGGTCGACCACTCCCTCTACGTCATGACGCCGGAGTTCGGCGCCGCCTCGCAGCTCGAGAAGATCGACATGCTCGACTTCGCCGACAGTGTGGCGATCAACAAGTTCGAGCGCCGCGGCGCCAAGGACGCGCTGCGCGACGTCGGCCGCCAGCTCGTCCGCAACCGCGGTGCCTTCGGCAAGCAGCCGCACGACATGCCGGTCTTCGGCACCAGCGCCGCGACCTTCAACGACGACGGCGTCACCGCGCTCTACCAGCACCTGCGCGCCGAGCTCGCCGGCGCCGGGCTCGAGGTGACCGACGGCACGCTCCCCCACGTCGACGTCCGCCACTCCTCCGGCATCCGCCAGGTCGTGCCCGCCGACCGCGTCCGCTACCTCTCGGAGATCACCGAGACCGTCCGCGGCTACCACGGTCGTACGACAGAGCTGGCCGAGGCGGCGCGCAACCTCCAGCGCGTGCAGTACGTCGCCGACCAGCTGGCCGACGGCGACGCGGGCGGCGTGGCCGCCCTCCTCGAGCAGGCGCGCAAGGCCGTCCCGCACGAGGTGGCCGACCAGGTCGAGCGCTGGCCCGCCGTCGTGGAGTCCTACTCCGGCGACGAGCAGGTCGTGGTAGTGCGCGACCGCGAGATCACCACCAAGCTGACCCGGGAGTCGCTGAGCGGCAACAAGATCCCGCGCGTCGCGCTCCCCCGCTTCACCGACCACGGCGAGCTCGTGCGCTTCTGGCGCAACGAGAACCTGCCCGGCTACTTCCCCTTCACCGCCGGCGTCTTCCCCTTCAAGCGCGACAACGAGGACCCGGCGCGGATGTTCGCCGGCGAGGGCGATCCCGCGCGCACCAACCGCCGCTTCAAGATCCTCTCCGAGGGCACCGACGCGACCCGCCTGTCGACGGCGTTCGACTCGGTGACGCTCTACGGCCGCGACCCCGACCCGCGCCCCGACGTCTACGGCAAGGTCGGCACGTCCGGCGTCAGCGTGGCGACGCTCGACGACATGAAGGAGCTCTTCGACGGCTTCGACCTCGTCGCCCCGACGACGTCGGTGTCCCTCACCATCAACGGCCCCGCCCCCACCGTCCTGGCGTTCTTCCTCAACACCGCCATCGACCAGCAGGTCGAGGCGTTCCGCGAGCGGGAGGGCCGCGAGCCGTCGGCCGAGGAGCGCGCGAGCGTGGCGGCGTACGCCCTCGCCAACGTCCGCGGCACCGTGCAGGCCGACATCCTCAAGGAGGACCAGGGCCAGAACACGGCGCTGTTCTCCACGGAGTTCTGTCTGCGGATGATGGCGGACATCCAGGAGTGGTTCATCGAGCAGCAGGTGCGCAACTTCTACTCGGTGTCGATCTCCGGCTACCACATCGCCGAGGCCGGGGCGAACCCCATCAGCCAGCTCGCCTTCACCCTCGCCAACGGCTTCACCTACGTCGAGGCCTACCTCGCACGCGGCATGAAGATCGACGACTTCGCGCCCAACCTGTCGTTCTTCTTCTCCAACGGAATGGACCCGGAGTACAGCGTCCTCGGCCGCGTCGCCCGCCGCATCTGGGCGGTCACGATGAAGGAGAAGTACGGCGCCTCGGAGCGCTCGCAGAAGCTGAAGTACCACGTCCAGACGAGCGGTCGGTCGCTGCACGCGCAGGAGATGGACTTCAACGACATCCGCACCACGCTGCAGGCGCTCATCGCGATCTACGACAACGCCAACAGCCTCCACACCAACGCGTACGACGAGGCGGTGACGACCCCGACCGAGGAGTCGGTGCGCCGCGCGCTGGCGATCCAGCTGATCATCAACCGCGAGTGGGGCCTGGCGATGAACGAGAACCCGCTCCAGGGCTCCTACGTCATCGACGACCTCACCGACCTCGTCGAGGCGGCCGTGCTGGCCGAGTTCGACTCGATCAACGAGCGCGGCGGCGTGCTCGGCGCGATGGAGACGGGCTACCAGCGCGGCCGGATCCAGGACGAGTCGATGCTCTACGAGCACCGCAAGCACGACGGCTCGCTGCCGATCATCGGCGTGAACACCTTCGTCAAGGAGTCGGCCGCCGACGCGCAGCCCAAGGAGGTCGAGCTGGCCCGGGCGACCGAGTCCGAGAAGGAGTCGCAGCTCGCCCGCGTGCGCGGCTTCCAGGCCGAGCACGGCGCCGAGGCGCAGGAGGCGCTCGCCCGGCTCAAGGACGCCGCCATCTCGGGCGACAACGTCTTCGCCGTGCTGATGGACGCCGCTCGCGTCTGCTCGCTCCAGCAGGTCACCGAGGCGTTCTTCGAGGTCGGGGGCCAGTACCGCCGCAACGTGTGAGGCGGTGGCGGCTCAGCCGGGCGTGACGCCCCGGAAGCCGACGGCCACGTGGTCGTCGGTCCGTGCGTAGTCGTGCGAGGTCGTCGTGAGCAGCTCCGACGCCGCCGAGATCGCGCTGGCGCCCGTGCCCAGGCTGCTCGCGGCAGCACCCAGCAGGCCCTCGACCGTCGCGGCGAGCGTGGCGGCGCGTGGCACCTCGCCGAGCGCCCCGGCCGGGACCCGCAGGCTGCGGACCTCGTCGGCCGCGGCCTTCACGGGCCCGACGAGGGCAGAGAGCTCGGCGGCCGCACCCAGCAGGGTGCCGGGCTCCACGTCGACGTCCTCCGAAAGACCCAGCTCGGACAGCGGGGTGCGGGTCATGTGGGGGTTGGCCCAGAGGTCGCCGTAGTCGTCGCGCAGCCACCACCAGCCAGAGGTCCCAGTGATCGCGTGGTCGAACTCCTCGGCTCCCGACTCGTAGGTCACCACGAGCTGTCCGTCGACCTCGACCACGCCCTGCGACATGCTCGGCAGGTCGTAGGGCTCGCTGCGGTTGCCGTCGAGGTCCTGCACGTAGAGCTGGCTGTGGTCCTCGTGGCGGCCCGAGGAGGCGCTGAAGACGTACTCCCCGTCGCGGACCAGGACGCCCTGGCAGTGGGGCGGCGTGTCGACGGTGTCGACCTTCACCCACTGCCCGGAGGAGTCCTGCTCGTAGACGTGGAGCTCGTCCTTCTCGTGGTCACCGAGGTAGAGCCTCCCGCCCTTGACCGCTGAGTACGACCCGCCGTCGAGGCCGGTCTGCGGGGGCGCCTTCTGCGGGACGGTCTCGCCGTGCGACGCGGCCTGCAGGGCCGCCAGGGAGTAGGTGTAGACCTCGCCGTTGTCGACGACGTAGACGTCGTCGCCGCGCACGCTGACACCGCCGGCGTGCGTGGGCTTGCCGCCGCTGACGGGGTTGCCGTCCGCATCGAGATGGGTGTCGCCGAGGGTCACCTCGCCGACCTCTGCGCCGGTCGCCTCGTCGATCAGGGCGAGGTAGGACGCATCGCCGTGCCCCTCACCGTCCTTCGTGTAGTAGGACTGGAGCAGCGTCCCGGTCGCCGGGTCGTAGCCCAGGCCCTGCGGGATCCAACCCCTGCCGTCGCCGGTGGCCGCGGTGTTGGGGATGATCGGCCCGAGCTCGCTGGCGTTGCCCTCGAGCCACCCCTCGTTCTTCGCCATCCCCTCCTCGACCCACTTGCGGGTCTCGTCGTCGAGGTCGTCGAGGTCGACGTCCTCGCCGCGCAGGACCGCCTCTACTCCGGCGAGCTGCTGGTTGTAGGAGGAGCCGACCGACAGCAGGCGGGCGTTGACCACGCGGGCGAAGATCTCCTCGATCGCCGGCGGCAGCCCCGAGGGCCGGTTTCGCCAGAAGGAGATGTAGTGATCGGCCGGTCCTCGGCGGACTCGTAGGCCGCGGCGGCCGTCTCGAGGGCTCCGCGCCCGCGCACCAGCGTCGCGCGGGTCACGCCCAGTCCCTGCCGCAGGCCCGCGGCCCGGACGGCGAACGCCATCGCGGCCAGTCCCGACCAGACCGGGACCTCCGCAGCGGCGGCGAGGTCCTGCCGCACGCCGACCATCGTGTGCAGGACGCCGTCGAGGGCGTCGACCACCCCACGCACGGCGGCTGCGTCGCCCGACACCAGCCGCCGGTGCTCGATCTCCGGATCGGTCATCGCCTCTCACCCCCCGCCCTGGAGCATGATCGCGGCCACGGAGGACCGCAGCGGGAACAGCACGGTCTCGCCGGCCGAGCCCTCGTGAACCGTGCACTCACCGGTGGCGACCGCGCACGACAGGAGGGTGACCGTGTCGCCCTCGGTGGTCTTCTTGCCGGTGCCCGGTCCGGTGATCACGGTGCCGGCCACGGTGTCGGCGTCGGCCCACCAGGACAGGTTCCACCGCTCCTGCGGGACCTGGAGGTCGACGGCCCGTCCGTCGGCGTCGACGACGCGGTCGGGGCCCGAGTCGGGCTTCTCGATGCGCCATGTCCCGTCGGGGCTGGTCAGCGCGTCACGCACGAGCGGAGGCTCGTCGTCGCTCGCAGGCGCACCCTCTCCGGTGCGGAGGTCGTAGACCTCCTCGCCCTCGATGACGCGGGCGCGCACGCGCTCGTCGTCGACGGCGAGGATCTCCACCTCCGCCTCCAGCAGGTGGTCGACCGGGTCGTCGATGCCGGAGGTGTCCATCCCGTCCTCGGACGTGGTCTCCTCGCCGGACGACAGGTCGAGGAACCGCATCACTGCGGTGCCCTCGTCGTGGTCCGCGTCGAGCACCACGAGGCGTGACCCGTCGGGAGTGCGCGCAAGGCCCGTCCCGGCGACCTCGAGCCCGGTCGACCCGGGGTCCGCTCCCGGGCGCACGAACCACAGGTCCGCGCCGGTGAACGCCGAGTCGCCGGCGGATGCGTCGTCGTCGGCCGGCACGAAGTACACCCCGTCACCCGCGACGACGTAGGCCCGCGGCGGGCGGCCCGTGTCCACGGTGGTGCCGTCCGCGAGGTGGACCGTCGAGCCGACGGCCCAGGACAGGCCCGACGCGTCGACCGGCGCCGTGCTGGTGCGCCATGACCCGTCGTCCACCCGGCCCGCGGGCCCGGCGGACCCGTCCGCGTCGTCGGTGCACCCGGTCACCAGCGCGCCGAGCAGCAGCACGCCGCAGACCGCCGCCCCCGAAGACCTCACGGTGAGATGGTGCCACGGGAGCGAGCGGTCGAACCTCCCGCCTCGGACGGGCCGGCGGGGTCGGTCAGCCGGGGGTCGGACCGCCGAGGGCGGGCTCGGCCGCCGGCAGGTCGAACCGGAAGACCGTCCCGCTCCCCGGCGGGGTCGTGAGGCACTCGATGGTGCCGCCGTGGCGCTGCACGATGGTCTGGCAGATCGAGAGCCCCATCCCGGTCCCCCGGAAGTGCGCGCGTACGGCGCCGCTGCGGTGGAAGCGCTGGAAGATCAGCGACCGCTCGGAGTCCTCGACCCCAACGCCGCGGTCCTCGATCTCGACCACGACGCGCGATCCCTTGCGCCGCGCACGGACGGCGATGGTCGCGGGCTCGCCGGGCCGGGCGTACTTCACCGCGTTGCCGACCAGGTTGCCGAACAGCTGCCGCACCGCCACCGGGTCGGCGCGCACCGACGGCAGGTCGGGATCAGCGGTGAGCACGTCGTCGGGGCCGAGCAGCCCGGAGACCTGGTCCAGCACCCCGTCGGGGCCGGTCAGGGGCACCTCGCGGGCGGCGAGCTCACCCGACTCCGCGAGGGCGTGCTCGAGCAGGTCGCCGATGAGCTCCCCCATCTGCTTCGACGCCCGTTCGGCGCGGCGCAGCGGCTCCGCGGCCGGGGAGTCGGGCTCGAGGTCGTCGGCTGCGAGGCCGACCCAGGAGCGGATCGCCGAGAGCGGACCGCGCAGGTCGTGGGCGGCCGTCGACGCGAAGCCCGCGAGCGGCCGCAGGCCGGAGCGGTGCTCGGTCACCTCGCGCAGCACGAGCAGGACGCCGGGGCGACCGTTCGCACGGGAGAGCGTCGCGCGGGAGACGGCGAGGACGACCTCCTCACCGCTGCTCAACGAGATGACGACGTCGCCGACGCCCAGCTCGGCACGCATCGCGCCGGTGGCGGACGGGTCGGGGTCCAGCAGCAGGCCGACCAGCTCGGCCAGCGCCTCGGCGTCGGTGGTCGCCAGGCTCACCCGGTGCGCCAGCCGCCGGCTGGCGCCGTTGCTGCGCTCGACCCCGCCGTCGGTGTCGAGCACGACGAGCCCCTCGTCCATGCTCTCGGTCATCTCGGCGAGCAGCTCGGCCTGCTCGGTCGACTCTGCGCGGGCCGCGGTCGCGGCGGCGTACGACTCGTCGACCCGGTCACCGAGCGCGCCCACCGCCAGCCCGGTGAGCAGCACGGCGACCATGAAGAGCTGCGAGACCAGCACCTCGGCCACCGGGTCCTTGATCGCGTCGAACGGGCCGTGCCCGGTGAGGCTCAGCCAGAGCGCGATGCCGCCGAGGACCAGGCAGTGCAGCGCGGCGGGGAACGTCGGGAACCGGGCGGCCGACCACACCGCGAAGCCGATGATGAGGAAGACGACCGGGTAGGGCTGCACGAACAGCAGGACCGTCGCGGTGACCGAGACGACCCAGAGCACCACCCACTCGGTGCGCGAGCCACCGTGGACACGGTCCGGGATCGTCTGGGTGCGCCACTCCCAGGCCAGGTGACCGACGGCCCCGACGGTGAGGACGCCGGCGATGTGCCGGGCGAACCAGGCAATGGGGGTCAGGACCGTCACCGGCGCGTCGTCGAGCCACACCCCGAGCGTCCCGATCGCCGCACCCAGGGCGCAGCCGATGGCCGCTGCCCCCGCCATGGCCGCCAGGTTGCGCGGCGAGCGGATGCTGGCGGTACCACCGGCGCCGAGCATCGTCGGGCACCAGCGCCGCAGCAGGAGTCCGGTGACGGCGGTCTGCAGCGTCACCGACGCAGCCCCGAAGAAGCCGAGGAGCGGCGACACCCCGGTCGCGAGGACCACGCCGAAGTGGATGGCCATCAGCGGGACGAGCACGCGCAGGACGTGGCGCGGCGACTCGGCGAGCAGCCAGAGGAGGGCGACACCCGAGCCCGGCCAGATGAGGCTGACGACCTGACCCTCTGTGGCAGTGGCCCGCCCGATGAGGGTCAGCAGGGCGTACGCCGTGGCGAAGGCTGCGGCCCGCGCCGGCGACAGGGCCCTCGTCATGCGCAAAGACTAAGGCCGCTCACAGTCCCCCGAGCGAGGTTCGGCGCACCCCACACCGCACGATCCGCTCACATCCGCCCCAGAATCGCGCCACGGCAGGACACCAGCACCCCCGGGGGTCCACACTCGGTCCCATGGCCCTGCGCAGCCTCGTCGCGGACGACGAGCCGGACATCCGCGACTTCATCGGCCACGTGCTTGAGCGCGCCGGTCACGTCGTGACCACCGCCGGGGACGGCGCCGAGGTCCTCGCGCACACGGCGACGGAGAGATTCGACCTCGTCGTCATCGACCACCACATGCCGCGGATGACCGGCCTCGCGGTCGCCGACGAGCTGCGCCGCACCAGCCCGTCCACCAAGGTGCTCATCATGTCGGGCGACCTCGACGTCGGTGACGAGCACCGACACTTCCTGCCGAAGCCGTTCAACCGGGGCGAGTTCCTCACCGCCGTCGACACCCTGCTCGCCCTGCCCGGCATGGGGAGCGGGGCGGGCTGAGCGGAGGTCCGTGCGGTCGGCTACCGCCCCGTGGTGGAGAGCGCCAGCCCGGTGCCGGCGTCGAAGATGTGGGCGCGGTCGAGGTCGACCGTGACCGACACCCGCTCCCCCGGCGTACCGGTCACGGTGGGTCTGGCCTTCACCTTCACCGTCTCCGAGCCGACCTTGACGTCGACGACGGTGCGGTCGCCGAGCGGCTCGAGGCCGTAGAGCTCGCCGGCCAGCGCCGTCTCACCACGCTTCTCGACCGACACGTCCTCGGCACGCAGGCCGAGGAGCAGCGGCCGTCCGTCCTCGGCGGTGGTCCACCGCGGTCGCGGCAGGGACCAGCCCTCCGCCCCGACCAGCCGGTCGCCCTCGGCCCGGCAGGCGAGCAGGCTGATGCGGGGGCTGCCGACGAAACCGGCGACCCACTTGTTGGCGGGCCGCTCGTAGACCTCGGTCGGCGTGCCGACCTGCTGCACCCTCCCGTCGCGGAGCACCGCGATGTGGTCGGCCATCGACAGCGCCTCGACCTGGTCGTTGGTCACGTAGAGGAAGGTCCCGCCGAGGGTCCGGTGGATCCGGGTGAGCTCGGTGCGCATCTCCACCCGCAGCTTGAGGTCGAGGTTGGTGAGCGGCTCGTCCATGAGGAACGCCCGCGGGCGACGGACCAGGGCCCGCGCCAGCGCGACGCGCTGCATCTCACCGCCCGACATCTGCGCGGGACGGCGCTGCAGCAGTCGCTCGATGTGCAGCAGGGCCGAGACCTGCTGGACCGCGGCCGCGATGTCGCTCGAGGAGGTCTTGCGGGCCCGCAGCGGCGAGGCGATGTTGTCGTACGCCGTTCGCCGCGGGTAGAGCGCGTAGCTCTGGAAGACCATCGCGAGGTCGCGGGCGGCCGGGGTGTCGGCGGTCGCGTCCCGGCCGTCGAGGTGCACCGATCCGCCGTCGAGCTTCTCGAGGCCGGCGATCGCGCGCAGGGTCGTCGTCTTGCCGGCCCCGGACGGGCCGAGCACCACGAAGAACGATCCGTCCGGCACGTCGAGGTCGACCCCGTCGAGGGCCTGGACGTCGCCGAACGACTTGCGCAGCCCGTGCGCTTCCACGGTTCCCATCAGGCCACCAGCTCTTCCGTGCTCGTGTCGTAGACCGGCGGGGTCCCGCCGGCGTGGCGCAGCCCGACCCGGTCCTCGGCAGCGAAGCGCACCGTCGGTGGCATCCGGACCCGGACGTCGGCAGCGCCGCCGTGGTCGACGACGTAGATGATCTCGTCGCCCAGCGCCTCGGCGGAGACGACCCGCGCCGGCACCGTGTGCTCCGCGCCGGGTGCGGTCACCTCGAGCGCCTCCGGTCGTACGCCGGCGACGAGCGAGCGGTCGCGCGGCAGGCCCTCCGGCGGCGTGAGCACGAGCCCGCCGGGCCCGTGCAGCGCACCCTCCTCCACCTGCACCTCGATGAGGTTCATCGGCGGCGAGCCGATGAAGGCGGCGCAGAACAGGCTCGCCGGGCGGTCGTAGACCTCGAGGGGCGTGCCGACCTGCTCGACGCGGCCCTTGTTGAGGATCGCGATTCGGTGCCCGAGCGACATGGCCTCCACCTGGTCGTGGGTGACGTAGACCATCGTCGTCCCGAGCTCGGCCTGCAGGTGCTTGATCTCGGTGCGCACGTCCGCACGCAGCTCCGCGTCGAGGTTCGTCAGCGGCTCGTCCATCAAGAAGGCCCGCGGCCGGCGGACGAGGGCGCGGGCCAGGGCGACGCGCTGCTGCTCGCCGCCCGAGAGGCGCTGCGGCTTGCGGTCGAGCAGTCGCTCGAGCTGCATCATCCGCGCCACCTCGGCGACCCGCTCCCTGACCTCCTTCTCGGGCTTGCCCTCGGCTCGGAGCGGGAAGGCGAGGTTGTCGCGGGTCTTGAGGTGCGGGTAGAGCGCGTAGAACTGGAAGACCATGGCGATGTCGCGCTCCGCCGGCGGCAGGTCGTTGACGAGCGTCCGGCCGATGCGGATGTCGCCGGAGGTCTGCCGCTCCAGGCCGGCCATCGCACGCAGGGTCGTCGTCTTGCCGCATCCGGACGGGCCGAGCATCACGAACAGCTCGCCGTCACCGATCGACAGGTCCACGTGCTCCACCGCGACGGTGCCGTCGGGGTAGCGCTTGTGCAGTGAGGTCACCTCGATGCCGGCCATCAGCGTCGCACCGCCCCGAGGGTCACGCCCGCGACGAGGTGCTTGCGCACGAGGTAGGCGAACACCAGCACCGGCAGCGCGAACACCACCGCCGACGCCGCGACCAGGCCCCAGTCCACGGTGGTGCCGCCGATCAGGCCGGCGATGGCGGGTGGTGCCGTGCGCACCTCCTGGCTGGAGGTGAGGAAGATGGCGAAGACGAACTCGTTCCACGAGAAGATCAGGGCGAAGACCGCCGTCGCAGCGATGCCCGGCACGAGCAGCKGCAGCGTGACGCGCCAGAACGCCTGCAGACGGGTGTAGCCGTCGAGCATCGCCGCGTCCTCGTACTCCGCGGGGACCTCGTCGACGAACCCCTTCATCATCCAGATCGTGAACGGCACGTTGAACGCGGCGTAGATGAGGACGAGGCCGAGCTTGCTGTCGATGAGCCCGAGCTCGCGGTACATGAGGAAGATCGGGATCACCACGACCACGGGCGGCATGAAGCGGGTCGACAGGATGAAGAACAGCTGGTCCTTCTTCGCCTTCAGGGTGAACCGCGAGTAGGCCCACGCCGCGGGGACTCCCAGCACGGTGGCCAGCACGGTCGACGCGCCGGCCACGATCACCGAGTTGAGGAACGACCCGGACAGGTCCGACTGGCCGCCGCCCCGCGCGACGAACACGTCCTTGTAGTGGTCCAGGGTGATGTCGAAGCCGAAGAACTTCGCGGGCACGGCGTAGACGTCGCGGTTCTCCTTGATGGACGTCTCGAGCATCCACAGCACCGGGAAGAGCATGGCCACCGCCAGCGCGGTGAGGAGCAGGACCTCGACCACCATCCGGCCCCGACCGCCGCGGCGACGCTCCGCCGGCGCGTCGTCCGTGGCGGGGCCGGGCACGGCCTCGTCGATGGAGATGGCCATCACCCCTCCTTGAGCTTGTTCAGGTAGCGCAGGTAGAGCTGCGCCAGGACGATGACGACGAGGACCATGAGGATCCCGTACGCCGACGCGAGCCCGGTGTTGAAGCCGAGGAACGCGACCTTGTAGACGTGGAACGACAACGTCTCGGTGGAGACCCCGGGGCCTCCGCTGGTGAGGATGTAGACGAGGTCGAACAGCCGGAATGCCTCGATGGCACGGAACATGACCGCGATGAGCAGCAGCGGCCACACCATGGGCAGGGTGATGTGGCGGAAGCGGAACCACTCCGACGCGCGGTCGATGGACGCGGCCTCGTAGAGGTACTTCGGGACCGCGGTGAGGCCGGCGAGCGCGATGAGCATGATGAACGGCGTCCACTGCCACGTGTCGACCACGATCAGCGAGAACAACGCCGTCCTCTGCCGGGTGAGCCACTCCACCTGCCCGAAGCCGAGCGAGCCGAGCATGGAGTTGATCACCCCGAACTGGGCGTCGAGCATGAACTTCCAGAACAGGCCCACCACGACCGGCGACAGCATCATCGGGACGAGGAACAGGGTGGTCAGCACCCCTCGACCGCGGGTCCGCCGCGAGATCAGGTAGGCGATGCCGAAGCCCAGCACGGTCTGCAGCGCCACGGCGCCGGTGACGTAGACCAGTGTCGTGAGGGCCCGTTGCCAGACCTCCGGGGACGTGAGGATGGTGGTGTAGTTCTCGAACCCGACGAAGTCGGCCGGCGCGTCGCGCGTGGCGGAGTAGTCGGTGAAGGACAGGTAGAGCGCCCACAGCAGCGGGAACACCGACATCGTCAGCAGCAGCAGCATGGCCGGTGAGATGAACACCAGCGCCAGCCGGCGGTCGGTGAGGCGGGGGGACCGTCCCGGTGCAGGCGGCGACGCCGCGGACGCCTCCTGCACCGGGTGGTCGGTCGTGGTGGTCATCGGGGTCGGCTCACAGCCCGCCACCGCTGGAGTCGAGCACCTGCTGCTGCTGCTCGGCGATGTCGTCGAGCGCCTCCTCGGGGTCCTTGGCCCCGTTGAGCGCGGCGTTGACGTTGGTGTTCTCGATGTCGATCAGGCGGGCGTACTCCGGCACGTTCCACATGTCGCGCATGCGGGACACCGAGTCGGCGTACACCTGGTTGAACGGTCCGGCCTCGAGGAACTCCGGGGACTCGAGCGCGTCTGTGCGCGCCGGCACGCCGCCGGCCGCGGCCCACTTCTTCTGGATGTCCTCCTGCTCGAACCACTTCATGAAGTTGAGCGCCTCGGCCTGCCGATCGGCAGGCGCGTAGGCGGAGACGTGCATGCCCATCCCGCCGAGCGGCACGACGTCGGCCTCCTGGGTCGGCAGGGTGGCGAAGCCGAGCTTGTCGAGGATCTCGTCCTCGGTCGTGCCGAGCGTCGACTGTGCCGGGTCGACCAGGCCCCCGGCGGCGGCGATCCACTGGAACGCGATGCAGGCCTTGCCCTGCGCGACCGCGGCGTTGACCTCGTCGATGAACCAGTTGCCCGAGCCCTTCGCGGTCAGCGGCTTCATCTCGTTGACGAGGACGTCCATGGCCTTCTGGCCGGCCTCGTCGTTGATGACGCCCTCGATCGTCTTGTCCTCGGCGTTCCAGAGGTTGCCGCCGTAGACACCGTTGACCGTGTTGTAGGTGACGGCTGCGGCGTCGGAGCCGTTGGCCTGGTGGAAGGCGAGCCCGCTGACGCCCGGGTTCTCGTCCTGGCACGTCCTGGCGGCGTCGATCATCTCGTCCCACGTCTTCGGGGGCTCGTCGCCGATGAGGTCCTTGCGGTAGATCATCGTCCACGTGTCGCCGAGCAGCGGCAGGCCGTAGAGGCTCGCGTCCTCGTCGCGCTGGCCCGTCTCGGCCTGCGGGTACTGGCCGTACGCCGCCAGCAGGTAGGGGTCGTAGGCGTCGACCTCGATGTTCTCGTCGACGAAGTCGGTGAGGTCGAGGATGTTGCCGTTGGTGACGGCCTCACCGATGTGCTGGGAGTCCAGGATCGGGATGTCGAAGTCGGTCTGCCGCGCGGCGAACTGCGTGAACATCGCGTCGTGCCAGTTGGCGTTGGGCACCGTGTTGACCTCGATGGTCACGTTGGGCCGCTCCTTGGTGTACTCCGCGTTGGCGAAGTCCTCCAGCGCCTGGGCCGGCGGCCACTCGAACCAGATGAAGCTGAGCGTGAGGGGGTCGTCGGTGAGCTCGGGGATCGTGGCCGGCGCCTTGGCGCCGCTCGCTGCCTCGGCACTGCCGCCACCGTCGCCGTCACCGCCGCCGCAGGCCGCGAGGGCCGTCGCCATCAGGATGGCCGCCGTGGCCAGGCGTGCCTGCCGGCCGGGGAGGGACCTGCGTCCCGCTCGCTGTAGGTACCGCATCTGCTTCCTGCTTCCTGCTCGGGGTGGGTTATCGGGTGGTGCTGGGCTGGTGCCGAGACGGTCGACGCTGCTGAAGAAGTGGTGGGCTACCAGGACGTGGCGACGTACTGGGCCTCCATGAACTCGAGCAGTCCCTCGGTGCTGCCCTCGCGGCCGAGTCCGCTCTGCTTGGTGCCGCCGAAGGGGGCGGCGGGGTCCGAGACGAGCCCGCGGTTGAGCCCGACCATCCCGCTCTCGAGGCGCTCCGCGAGGTGGAGCCCACGGGCGAGGTCGCGGGTGTAGAGGTAGCTGACGAGGCCGAGGTCGGTGTCGTTGACCAGGGGCAGCAGGTCCTCCTCGCGGTCGAAGCGGACGACGGGCGCGACCGGCCCGAAGACCTCCTCGTGCAGGACCTGCGCGTCGAGGGGTACGTCGACCAGCACGGTGGGCGGGTAGAACGAACCAGGTCCGTCCGGGGCGCGGCCGCCGATCATGGCGCGGGCGCCGCGCCGGACGGCGTCGCGGACCAGGAGGTCGACCTTGCGGACGGCGTGGTCGTTGATCAGGGGACCGCACTGGGTGGCCTCGTCCGTGCCGGGGCCGACCCGGATCGCGGCCATCCGGGCGATGAGGCCCTCGACGAAGGCGTCGTGGACCGAGTCGTGCACGTAGAAGCGGTTGGCGGCGGTGCAGGCCTGGCCGCCGTTGCGCATCTTGGCGACCATCGCCCCGTCGAGCGCCGCGTCGACGTCGGCGTCGGCCAGCACCACGAAGGGGGCGTTGCCGCCGAGCTCCATCGCGCACTTGAGGACGTGGTCGGCCGCGGTGCGGAGCAGCACCCGGCCGACCTCGGTGGAGCCGGTGAACGACACCATGCGCGTGCGCCGGTCCGTCAACATGGTCTCCACGACCGGGCCCGGGCGCGACGTCGTGACGACGTTCAGCACGCCGGCGGGCAGCCCGACCTCCTCCAGGAGCGCGGCCACGGCCAGTGCGGTCAGGGGTGTCTCCGCCGCCGGCTTGAGGACCGTCGTGCACCCCGCCGCGAGGGCCGGCGCGATCTTGCGCGTGGCCATCGCCGCGGGGAAGTTCCAGGGCGTGACGAGCACGCTGACGCCGACCGGCTGGTAGGTCACCATCAGCCGGTTGGCCCCGCTGGGCGCGTGGCCGACCTGCCCCCGCAGCCGCACGCCCTCCTCGGCGTACCAGCGGAAGAACTCCGCCGCGTAGGCCACCTCGCCGCGGGCGTCGGCCAACGACTTGCCGTTCTCGAGGGAGATCAGCAGCGCGAGCTCCTCGCTCCGCTCCTGCATCAGGTGGAACGCGCGCATCAGGAGGTCCGCGCGCGAGCGGGGCGACGTCGCCGCCCAGTCGGCGGCCGCCGCGGCGGCGGCGTCGACGGCCGCGGTCGCGTCGTCGGTGTCCGCGTCCGCCACCGTGGCGAGCACCGAGCCCGTGGCCGGGTCGGCCACCTCCAGTCGACGGCCGGCGGCGGCGGGACGCCAGGTGCCCGCCACGAACAGGTCCGTCGGTACGTCGATCACGTCGGCGACCGGGCGCAGCACCTCGTCCACGACCGTCATCACGCACCTCCCGTCGCAGCGAGCCCGGCAGGTGTCGGCACGGCCTCGCGCAGCGCCGCGCGGTCGCCGGCGTGGGCGGCGCGCACGATGTGCTCGAGCGCGTCGACGTCGAGCGGCCGCGGGTTGTTGGCGACCAGCCGTTCGGCGCCTGCCGCCTGCTCGGCCGTCCACCGCAGCTGGTCGGCCGGCAGCCCGAGCTCGGCCAGGGTGGCGGGGATCCCCACCGAGGCCAGCAGGGCGGTCACCCGGTCGATCGCCTCGTCGGCGAGGTCCTCGGCCGACCAGTCGGGCGAGGCGCCCATCGCGACGGCCACGGCCGCCAGCTCGGGGACCCGGGCCGGTCGGTTGAACTCCATGACGTAGGGCAGGAGGGCGCCGACCCCCACGCCGTGCGGGGTGTGGGTGAGGGCTCCGACCGGGTACTGGATGGCGTGCGCCGCCGCCGTACCGGCCGTGCCGAGGGCGAACCCGCCGGCGGTCGCACCGAGCATCATCGCCTCGCGGGCCTCGACGTCGTCGGGGGCGGACCACGCGCGGTGCAGGCTCCCGGCGATCAGGCGCACACCGAGCAGCGCGTACGTGTCGGTCAGCTCGTTCTTGCCGACGAAGACCCGCTCGGTGGCGAGCTCGGACGTCACCGGCCGGCGGATCGCGGTGAAGGCCTCGACGACGTGGGAGAGGGCGTCCGCACCCGCGCTCGCCGTGAGCGGGGCCGGGCAGCCGACCGTGAGCTCCGGGTCGCAGACGGCGGCGTGCGGGATCAGGTAGGGACTGGAGATCCCCACCTTGCTGATCCGGTCGGGGTCGGTGAGCACCGCCACCGGCGTCACCTCCGACCCCGTGCCCGCCGTGGTGGGCAGCGCGACGACCGGCACCACCGGCCCGGGCACCCGGAGCTCGCCGTAGTAGTCGGCGGGCGTCCCGCCGTGGGTGAGCAGCACGGCCACGGCCTTGGCCAGGTCGAGGCAGCTGCCCCCTCCCATCCCGACGACGACGTCGGGGTCGGCTGCCGCGGCGAGCTCGGCGCACCGGACGACCTGGTGCACCGGGACGTCCGGCTCCACCTCGGTGTACGACGTCACCTGCACGCCGGCGTCCTCGAGCAGCCGGACGAGCTGGGCGAACTCCGGGGTCGCTCCGAACCGGGCGTCGGTGCAGACCAGGGCGCGCGAGCCCAGTGCCGAGACGACCGTCCCGAGCGCATGGCGCTGCCCGGCTCCGAACAGGACCTGGCGGGGACCGCGCAGGACGCCGAGCAAGCTCATGGGTGCTCCGAGGGGAGGAGGGATGGGGATCGGGACCGGGTGGAAGGTGGTGGGCGGCTGACCAGTGGCCTTGCCAGCGGACCCATTTCCTATACGATCCGATTGGTGCGAGAGCATGAGCCACGGCACCGGCCGCTGTCAACAGGTCCGGGCTCGACACGCGGGAGAAGGGACCAGGACATGGACGGGGACATGAGCGAGGCGACGACGGGCCAGGCCGGCGGGCCGTGGGCCCCGGCCACCGGCGACGGGCTCCGCGTGGACCGCACGCGCGGCCGCCTGGCCGACGAGGTCTACGACACCCTCCTGGGGCAGCTGATGTCGCTGCGCATCGAGCCGGGATCGCGGGTGACGATCGACGCGCTGGCGCGCGAGCTGCGCGTCTCCCAGACACCGATCCGCGACGCGCTCAACCGGATGGAGGCCGACGGCCTCGTCGTCCGCGTGCCGCACGCCGGCTACCGGATCCCGCCGCAGATCACGCGCGAACGCTTCGAGGACATGGTGGAGATCCGCCTCCTCCTCGAGCCTGCCGCCGCGCGCCACGCGGCCGAACGCGCCTCGTCCGAGCAGGTCAGCGGCCTGCGGCTGATGCTCGACGAGATGGCCGAGCTGGGCGAGGGGGACCGGCACGTCGCCTACGGCGCCTTCGGCCTGCGCGACGCCGCCTTCCACGACCTCGTCGCCGACAGCGCCGGCAACCAGGTGGTCCGCGAGGCGCTGGCGCGGCTGCACACGCACGTGCACCTCTTCCGGCTGCTCTACGACGCCGAGGTGACCTTCCTGGCGATGGGCGAGCACGAGGAGGTCCTCAGCGCCATCGCCGCGCGCGACCCCGACGCGGCGGCGTACGCCATGCGGCGCCACATCCTGCTGTCGCGCGACCGCTTCCGGCGGCTGTTCGACGAGTCCGAGGAGGCGGGCCGGTCCGGACAGGGTCTTGACGGCAGCCCGCGGTCGGCGGAATCCTAGGCCACCCGATCCAATCCGATCCGATGGGATCAGCCGTCAGCCCACCCGCTGCAGAGTGCGAGGAGATCCAGGTGCCCAGAGCACTGCTCATGACCGGCGACGCCGCCGAAGAGCTCGACACCATGTACCCCTACTACCGCGTGCAGGAGGGCGGGTGGGACGTCGACGTCGCCTCGTTGACGACGCGCGACATCCAGCTCGTGATCCACGAGTTCGACCCCAACTGCGACGCCTACGTCGAGAAGAACGGCCGCAAGCTGCCGGTCGACCTCACCTGGGCCGAGGTCGACGTGGAGCGCTACGACGCYCTGATCATCCCGGGCGGCCGAGCCCCCGAGTGGATCCGCGTCGACGCCGACGTGCGCCGCATCACCGAGCACTTCTTCGCCCGCGACCTGCCCATCGCGCTGGTCTGCCACGGCGCGCAGGTCCCCGCCGTCTACGGCCTGCTCAAGGGGCGCCGGACCGCGTGCTTCCCGCCCATCACCGGCGACATGGAGAACGCCGGCGCGACGGTCGTCGACGCCCCGGACTGCGTGGACGGCAACCTCGTCTCCTGCCGCGGTTGGCCCGACATGCCGCAGTTCGGCCGGGCCATGATGGAGGTCTTCGACAAGTCCATCGGCGACGCGTCGGCATGACCGCCTCCACCCGGGCGTCCTCGACGGCGCGGTGACGGGCCACCGCACCGTCGAGGTCGCCGGCTCGCCCGTGCAGGTGCTCGATGCCGGAGCCGGGCCCGCCGTGCTGATGCTGCACGGGTCGGGGCCCGGCACCACGGGTGCCGGCGCGTGGGCGGCGACCGCCGCGGCCCTCGCCGAATCGCACCGCGTGGTGGCCCCCGACCAGGCCGGTTTCGGCAGCACGCCGCTGCCTCCCGGGACGTCGGGGGGCATGCGGGCCTGGACGGACCAGGCGGCCGGCCTCATGGATGCCCTCGGCGAGACGTCGTACGCCGTCGTGGGCCACTCCATGGGCGGCGCCGTCGCGCTCGCCCTGGCGGCCGCCCGTCCACGCCAGGTCACCCGCGTCGTCGCCGTCGCCACCATGGGCGCTCCCGGCGCGCCGCTGTCCGCCGACCTCAACGCCGTGTGGGCAGCCGCTCCCGGCCGCGCCGGCGCCCGCGACATGCTGGGCCGCCTCGTCCTCGACCAGTCACTCGTCACCGAGGAGGCGGTCGCCGGGCGGGCGGACGCGATGGAAGCCGGTGCGGAGTCGTTCGCGGTGTTGTTCCCCCCGCCCCGCACCCGCTGGGTCGACGACCTCACCCTGTCCGCCACCACCCTGTCCGCCGTGCGCGCACCGGTGCTGCTGGTCCACGGGGCGCAGGACCGGCTGACGCCGCTGCGGACAGCCGCGCTGCCGCTCCTCGACCACCTCGCCGACGTACGACTCCACGTCCTCGGCCGCTGTGGTCACGCACCGCCGCTGGAGCAGCCGTCGGCGTTCCGGGAGCTCCTGGCGGGCTTCCTCGGCAGGGGGTCGATCAGAGGTTGATCAGAGGTTGATGGTGATGTCCGCGTCCTTGCGGAGGTCCTTCACCAGCGCCGTCGCGACCTTGCCGGTCTCCTGGCTCGACGCCTGCTCCGCGAGCTGGTCACGCACCTGGGCGAACGGCGGGATCTCCTGGCCGCCACCGCCCGAGGCCGCCTGCTGCTTCTTGACCTGGTCGTAGAGCTTGCGCAGCTCCTTGTCGGTCGGCTCGATGGGGCCGTTCTCGTCCTCGACGAGCTGCTCGACCATCGCCTGAGTCTCGACCTGCTCGCGCGCCTGGTCGGCGCTGACGCCCTGCGCCTCGACCGCCTTGAGCAGCTCGTCGGCCGTCTTCATGCCGTTCTGCTCGGCCAGACTGGTGAGCTCGGCCTCGACGGCCTCGTCGGAGACCTCGAGCCCGCGGGACTCGGCCTCCTGGAGCAGCAGCTCGGTGTCGACGAGGTTGTCGGCGGTCTCCTTGCGGAGCGCCTCCTCGTCGGGGTCCTCGCCACCCATCTGGGCCTGGGCGGCCGCCTGCTGGAAGGCCGCCTCGTAGATCGGGACGAACTCCTCCTTGGTCACCTCCTCGCCGTTGACCTCGGCCACGACGTCGGGAATGGCGTCGAGGTCAGGCTGGGGGCCCTCGGCGGCGCCGTCCGAGGCACCGGCCGACGGCGACGCGCTCGACGAGGCGTCCTTGGAGGCGTCCTTGCCGGCGTCTGAGTCGGAGGAGTCCGAGCCGCCGCAGGCGGAGAGGGTGAGGACGGCGGCGACCGAGAGGGCGCCGAGGGCCGTGCGCGCGCGCGTGCTGAACAGGGAAGTCATCGTGGAAGTCATCGCACCCGACGGTACGCACCCAACCTGAGCGCCGTCCTCAGGGTTCTCAGGGCGTGGTCCCCGTCACAGGCCGTCGAGCGAGTCGGGCACGATGAGCGCGTCGGGGTCCTGGCGCACCGGGAGCTGCGCGAGCGCCGTGCGCACGAGCGTGAGACGGGCGGCCACCGTGACCTTCTGGCGCAGCCGGCCCACCCCGGTCTCGCCGAGCGTCTGCTCCACCGCCTCCCCGATCTGGGCGTCGGTGAAGGTGGGGCGGGTGCCGGAGGCCACCTCCACGTCGGGCAGCGCGAGCAGCACGGGCAGCACCTGGCTGCCCACCGCCTCGAGGAGGTGGTAGCGGTCGATCTTGCTCATCGACTCCCACGCCTCCTCCCCCTTGGCGCGGCGGCCGACCTTGCCGCCGGCCACGATCTTGGCGGCGGCGGTGACGGCGACGGTCAGCTCGTGCTCGGTGAAGCGCATGGGTCCCAGTCTGCCCCGACCGCCTCTGGTCTTCGCCATACGTGAGCCAATCGGCAGCCCGACGGTTCCCCGGAGCCGCGCGTCCACGGTGGACGCGAACCTCCTCAGCCCGGTTGGGGAACGAGATGCATGCCGATCGGGCCAGTGGGCCGGCATCTGGTTCCCCACATGTTGACATCGACCCCGCGCGTCCACGGTGGCGCCCACCGTCCCCATGCAGGTGGAGCCAGAGCTCGGGGAGGTTCCACCTTCACATGACAGGCGACCGCGGACGGCCCGCCCGCGGAGGCCCGACGCAAGAAGTCCGCACATCCGCGTGACGATCGGGCTCGACGGCACGACCAACGAGGGACAACACCGATCGAAGGAGGCCCTCATGGGTATCGCCGACAAGGCCAGGAACGCTGCTCAGGACATCGCCGGCAAGGCCAAGGAGGTCGCGGGCGAGGCCACGAACGACGACAAGCTGAAGGCCGAGGGCAAGAAGGACCAGTCCGCTGCCGACCTCAAGCAGGCCGGCGAGAACGTCAAGGACGCCTTCAAGAAGTGACGCGCACCTGACTCCGTGCCGGGGGCGGCCGGCGCCACCCCCGGTACGGTCGCGCACGACGGCACCCACCCCACCAGCAGGAGACCGCGTGCGCCTGCCCGACCTGACCCCCGCCGAGCTGGGCGACGCGCAGCGTGCGCTGCGCGAGCAGATCCTCGGCGGACCGCGCGGGAACGGCCCGCAGCACTTCCCGCTCGTCCAGGAGGACGGCTCGCTGACCGGCCCGTTCGGGGTGATGCTGCACGAGCCGGCGCTCGGCGCCCCGCTGCAGGAGCTCGGATCCGCGATCCGTTACGCCACCGGCCTCAGCGCCCGCACGCGCGAGATCGCGATCCTGGCCGTCGCGAGCGCGACCGGCAGCGAGTTCGAGGCGTACGCCCACGAGCGCGTCGGGCGGGCGGCCGGGCTCGCCGAGGACGAGCTGGCCGCTCTCGCYGACGGCTCCTTCACCTCGGCGGACCCCCACGAGCACGCCGCGCACGAGCTCTGTCGGCGACTGGTGGCCGACGCCGGCACGGGCGCCCGGATGGACGACCAGACCTACGGTGCGTACGCCGCCGCGCTGGGCACGACGACCCTCACCGAGCTGGTCGTGCTCGTCGGCTACTACCGCACGCTCGCGCAGCTGCTCGACGTGTTCGACGTGGGCGTGCCGGAGGAGTAGCCGCCGGGGCTGCAGCAGGCCGTCAGTAGTGCGCCGTCATCACGTGCTTGATGCGCGTGTAGTCGTCGAAGCCGTAGCCCGACAGGTCCTTGCCGTAGCCGGAGGCGCCGAAGCCGCCGTGCGGCATCTCCGAGACGAACGGGATGTGGGTGTTGACCCACACGCATCCGAAGTCGAGCTCGCGGGTGAGCCGGTCGGCGACGCCGACGTCGCGGGTCCACACGCTGGCAGCGAGCCCGTAGGGGACGCCGTTGGCCATCGCGACCGCGTCGGCCTCGTCGTCGAAGGACTGCACGGTGAGCACCGGTCCGAAGACCTCCTCCTGCACGATGCGGTCGTCCTGGCGTACGCCGGTGACGACGGTGGGGGCGAAGAAGAACCCCGCCTCGCCGTGCCGGCTCCCCCCGGTGCGGACGGTCGCGTGGTCGGGCAGCTCGGCGAGGAACGCCTCGACCTTCGCGAGGTGGCCGGCGTTGTTGAGCGGCCCGTACTCCGCCTCCTCGTCCGACGGCGCGCCGGGGGTCGTGCCCTCCGCCGCCTTCACGAGCAGGTCGGCCAGCTCGTCGTGGACGCTGCTGTGCGCGATGACGCGGGTGGCGGCGGTGCAGTCCTGGCCGGCGTTGAAGTAGGCCGCCGCGGCGATCATCTCCGCGGCGCGAGGAAGGTCGGCGTCCGGCATCACGACGACGGGCGCCTTGCCGCCGAGCTCGAGGTGCACGCGCTTGAGGGACTTCGCCGCCGACAGCGCGACCTCGGTGCCGGCCCGCACTGAGCCGGTGATGGCGACCAGTCCGGGCGTCGGGTGCTCGACGAGGTAGCGACCGGTCGAGGCGTCGCCGTTGACGACGTTGAGCACCCCGGGAGGCAGCACGCCGCCGGCGATCTCGGCGAGCAGCACGGTGGACCGGGGCGTGGTGTCGCTGGGCTTGAGCACGACCGTGTTGCCGGCGGCGAGGGCGGGCGCGACCTTCCAGATCGCCATCGCGAACGGGTAGTTCCACGGCGTCACCTGTCCGACGACGCCGATGGGCTCACGGCGGATCGCCGAGGTGTGGCCCTCGAGGTACTCCCCTKACGACTTCCCCTCCAGCAGCCTCGCCGCGCCGGCGAAGAACCGCAGCTGGTCGACCCCCTGGTCGACCTCCTCGCTGGCGATGTAGCGCACCGGCTGGCCGGTGTCGCGGGCCTGCACCGCGCTGATCTCGTCGCGTCGCCCGGCGATCGCGGTGGCGAGGTCGAGGAGGTACGCCTGTCGCGCCCCGGGGGTGAGCCGCTTCCACGTGGTCGACGCGCGCTCGGCAGCGGCGTACGCCCGGTCGACCTCCTCGTGCGTCGAGATCGGTGAGCGACCGTCGGGCTCGCCGGTCACCGGGTCGACGAGGTCGATGAAGTCGGTGGTCGCCGACGCGACGAGCTCGCCGTCGATGAAGTTGCGGACCGTCTGGTCGGTGGGCTCGGTCATGGGGACTCCTCCGGTGCTCAGGCGACGTAGATCTTGCGGATGGTCTCGCGGACGACCCAGGTGGTGCGCTCGCCGGCCCGCAGGCGTACGACGCTGCCGGGCGCGAGGTCGACCTGCTCGCCGTCGTCGTCGAAGGACACCGTGCCCGAGCCGGACAGCACGACGAACACCTCGTCGACCTCGACGTCGGTCGCGGTGCCCGGCGTCATCTCCCACACGCCGACCTCGACCCCGGAGACCGCGGCGAGCGCGCGCGAGCCGGCCGCGGGGGCCCCGTCGACGACGGTGCCGGGGTCGAGCGGCGTGGTCGGCACGGTGGTGGCGACGTCCAGGACACGGGTGGTCACGCGGGTCATGTCCTGCATCGTCCCCAGCGGCGGGGCACCCGTGGGCCGACGATCTGTCGTCACTTCGACCGTCCGGCCAACAGTTCGTCTGCCACGAGCGCGACGTGGAGCGAGACGCGGACGTCGGGATCGTCGAGGTCGGCGTCGAGGACCGCCTCGATCCGCGCCAGCCGGTCGTAGAAGGCGGCCCGCGACAGGTGCAGGCTGGCGGCCGCCTCGGTCTTGCTGGATGGGTGCAGCAGCAGCGCACGCAGGGCGGCGAGGAGCTCGGTCCGGGACCCGTCGGCCCGGTCGTGCTCCTGCAGCGGCCCGAGCTCGCGCTCGACGAAGAGCCGGACGCGCTCGTCCTCGCCCAGCAGCGCCAGCAGGCCGCGCAGGTGCAGGTCGGCGAGCCGGTGCACGTCGGGGTCCTGCTCGCGCCGCGCCTGCGGTGCGGCGTCGGCGACCTGCCCGGCCTCGGCGACCGTGCGGGCGACGCCGGTGCGGTCGGGTGCGGTGCGGCCCGCAGCGACGACGACGTCGTGGTGGGCCAGCACGCGCGCGGCCAGCCGGTCGACCAGCTCGTCGGCGTCCGCGCCGGGGGTGGTCGACACGAGCACCCGCAGGTCGCGCTCGACCTCGCACACCAGCGCCGGCACCCGCAGCGCGTGCGCGGCCCGGACGACCGTGGCGGCCACCTCGTCCAGGTCCACGGGCGCCACGCTGCCCACCCGGCCGCGCACGACGACGCCGGTGAGGCTGCGACGGTGCACCGGGAAGCCGGCGAGCTCGCAGCGACGTCGTACGTCGTCGGAGCCGGGGTCCTCGGCCAGCCCGGTGAGCAGCTCGAGGTGCGTGCGACGCATGAGGGTGCCGCGGTCGCGGTCGTGCAGCCGGTGCAGCGCGAGGGCCGACGCGGCGCGCTCGGCGACGGCGACCAGCCGCTGCGACGGCGCCTGCGGCGACCCGATGACCAGCCGACCCCAGGTCCGGTCGGCCGTGCCGAGCCTGGTCACCAGCCAGCCGTTGGCGGCGTCCCAGCCGGTGCGGCCGGCCACCTCGACGCGGCGCGAGCGGGCCGGCCACCCGTCGAGGAAGCCGTCGTCCTCGTCCGGCCCGGCGAAGTAGTCGAGCGGCCGGTGCTGGGCGTTCTCCACGACCACGGGCGCATCGGCGAGACGCTGCACGGCCCGGAGGACCTCGACGGGGCTGGCCAGCTCGTTGCTGAGCTCGGTGAAGGTCTCGTGCACGCGCTGCGCCTCGCGCAGCTCGGCGAGCTGCTGGTCGACCACGCGCTCGCCGATCTCCTGCGCGAGCGCCGCGAACCGGGTCTCCCGGGCCAGCACGACCAGGGGCAGGCCGTGCCGCTCGCAGGCGTCGACCAGGGCGTCGGGCAGCGCGGACCCCCACCGCCGGCCGAGCTCGACGACCACTCCCGCACTGCCGACGTCGGCGAGCTCGTCGACGAACGACACCAGCCCGGCCGCGTCGTCGTCGCCCGGCAGGCCGGTGCCCATGGTGAGCAGGAGGTCGCCCGCGCGGAGCAGCTGGCGCACGTCGGCGCGCTCGGTGGCGTGCACCCATCGGATCGCCCGGTCCGTCCCGGCGGCGCCGGCGAGCACCTCGGGTGCGGCGCGGCGGAAGGTGGGGAGCTCCAGCGCCTCGCGGAGCGTCACTCCCGGCGTCACGTCGACCACGGCGCCCAGCCTACGCGCGCACGGGGTGACGAAGTGTCCGGCCGCCGCGTCCGATGCCGACGATCCGACACCCGCCGACGTGTCGTACGCCGAGCAGGATGAGCCGCATGACCACCGCCACTCCCCACGAGGTCCCCGTCGAGATCGTGCACTGGGTCGACGGCTCGCCCCTGACCGGCTCCCCCACCGGCTGGGCCGACGTGACCAACCCCGCGACCGGTCGCGTCACCGGTCGCGTCGCGCTCGCGAGCGAGGCCGACGCCGCCCACGTCATCGCCGCCGCGTCGCGCGCCGCCCGGGCCTGGGGCACGACGTCGCTGGCACGTCGTACGCAGGTGCTCTTCTCCTTCCGCGAGCTGCTCAACGCCCGCAAGGACGAGCTCGCCGCGATCATCACCGCCGAGCACGGCAAGGTGCACTCCGACGCGATGGGCGAGATCGCCCGTGGGCTCGAGGTGGTGGAGTTCGCGTGCGGCATCTCCCACCTGCTCAAGGGCGGCCACAGCGAGGAGGCCTCGACCGGCATCGACGTGCACTCCAAGCGCGTCCCGCTCGGCGTGGTGGGCATCATCAGCCCCTTCAACTTCCCGGCGATGGTCCCGATGTGGTTCTTCCCCATCGCGATCGCGGCGGGCAACGCCGTCGTGCTCAAGCCGAGCGAGAAGGACCCGAGCGCGGCGAGCTGGATCGCCGCGCTGTGGCAGGAGGCCGGGCTCCCCGACGGCGTCTTCAACGTCCTGCACGGCGACAAGACCGCCGTCGACGCGCTGCTCACCAGCCCCGACGTGCAGGCCATCAGCTTCGTCGGCTCCACGCCGATCGCGGAGTACGTCTACGCGACCGCGAGCCGGCACGGCAAGCGCGTCCAGGCCCTCGGCGGCGCCAAGAACCACATGGTCGTGCTGCCCGACGCCGACCTCGACCTCGCCGCGGACTCGGCGGTCAACGCGGGCTACGGCAGCGCGGGCGAGCGCTGCATGGCGATCAGCGTCCTCGTCGCGGTCGACCCGATCGGCGACGAGCTCGTCGCCCGGATCGCCGACCGCACCCGCACCCTGCTGATCGGCGACGGCGGCCGCGAGGCCACCGGAGAGGCGAAGGAGGCCGACATGGGGCCGCTCGTCACGAAGGCCCACCGCGACAGGGTCAGCTCGTTCATCGACTCCGGCGAGGCCGCCGGCGCGAWGGTGGTCGTCGACGGCCGCGACGTCGCGGCCCGCGGCGGGGAGGAGGGCTTCTGGCTCGGCCCGACGCTCTTCGACGACGTCACCCCCGACATGGACGTCTACCGCGAGGAGATCTTCGGCCCCGTCCTGTCGGTGGTCCGCGCGAAGTCGTACGAGGAGGCGGTCGCGCTGGTCAACGCCAACGAGTACGGCAACGGGACCGCCGTCTTCACCAACGACGGTGGCGCGGCCCGCCGCTTCGAGGCCGACGTGACGGTCGGGATGATCGGCGTCAACGTGCCCGTCCCGGTGCCGGTCGCCTACTACTCCTTCGGCGGCTGGAAGCGCTCGCTCTTCGGCGACACCCACGCCCACGGCACCGAGGGTGTCCACTTCTTCACCCGCGGCAAGGTCGTCACCACCCGGTGGATCGACCCCGCCAACCGCCCCGAGGGCGGCCTCGAGCTGGGATTCCCGCGCAATGACTGACGTCCTCTCCACCACGAGCGACCTGGCCAGCACGTACGACGCCGGGCGGGCCTACGAGCTCGACCGCGCGCACGTCTTCCACTCCTGGTCGGCCCAGGCCGAGATCAGCCCGATGGTCGTCACCCGCGCCGAGGGCAGCCACGTGTGGGACGGCGACGGCAGGCGCTACCTCGACTTCTCCTCGCAGCTGGTCTTCACCAACCTCGGCCACCAGCACCCGCGCATCGTCGCCGCGATCAGGGAGCAGGCCGAGCACCTGTGCACGATCGCCCCGGCGGTGGCCAACGGCACCCGGTCCGAGGCCGCCCGGCTGGTCGCGAGCCACACCCCCGGCGACCTCGACCACGTCTTCTTCACCAACGGCGGTGCCGACGCCAACGAGCACGCCGTACGCATGGCGCGGCTGCACACCGGCCGCCACAAGGTGCTGACGACCTACCGCAGCTATCACGGCGGCACCCACCTCGCGGTCAACATGACCGGCGACCCGCGTCGGTGGGCCAGCGACCACGGCTCGGCCGGCACGGTCCACTTCTTCGGCCCGTTCCTCTACCGCAGCGCCTTCCACGCGACCACCGAGGCCGAGGAGTGCGAGCGGGCGCTCGAGCACCTCGAGCAGGTCGTCGCCCTCGAGGGCCCGTCGACCATCGCCGCGATCGTGCTCGAGGCCATCCCCGGCACCGCGGGGATCATGGTGCCGCCGCCGGGCTACCTCGCAGGCGTGCGGGAGATCTGCGACCGCCACGGCATCGTGCTCGTCGCCGACGAGGTGATGTCGGGCTTCGGCCGCGCCGGGCGGTGGTTCGCCGTCGAGCACGGCGGGATCACCCCTGACCTGATCACCTTCGCCAAGGGCGTGAACTCCGGCTACGTCCCGCTGGGTGGCGTCGCGATCAGCGACGAGATCCACGCGACCTTCGCCCACCGCACCTACCCCGGCGGGCTCACCTACTCCGGCCACCCGCTGGCGTGCGCCGCGGCGGTGGCGACGATCCGCGCGATGGAGGACGACGACGTCGTCGGTCGCGCCGACCGCCTCGGCGCCGAGGTGCTCGGTCCCGGCCTCCGCGAGCTCGCCGACCGGCACGAGTGGATCGGCGAGGTGCGCGGCACCGGCGCCTTCTGGGCGCTCGAGCTGGTCAGCGACCGGGAGACCCGTGAGCCGCTGGCGCCGTACGGCGGATCGAGCCCGGAGGTGGCCGCGGTCGTGAAGGGCTGCCAGGAGCGAGGGATGCTGCCCTTCGTCAACTACAACCGCATCCACGTCGTGCCGCCGCTCACCACGACCGACGAGGAGGCGCGCGAGGGTCTCGCGATCCTCGACGCCGCCCTGGCCGCGGCCGCCGGCTGACGCCCGACGCCCGGTGACCGCTCACCTCACCGCCTACGAGCGGCACGCCCCGGACCCGCGGCTCGTGGCGGAGTCGCTGGCCGACAGCGTGCCGGCGGTGTTCTGGCTCGACGACGTCGGCGCGGCGCCGGCGTACGACCCGCTGACCGCCCCGACCCGCGCCGACCTCACCGTCGTCGGCGGCGGCTACCTCGGCCTCTGGGYGGCGGTCCACGCCAAGCGTCGCGACCCCGGCCGCCGCGTCGTGCTGCTGGAGGCGCAGACCGTCGGGTGGGCGGCGTCGGGGCGCAACGGCGGCTTCTGCGAGGCGTCGCTGACGCACGGCGAGGACAACGGTCGCTCGCGCTGGCCCGAGGAGTACGACGTCCTCGAACGGCTGGGCGCGGCCAACCTCGACGCGTTCGAGGCCGACGTGCGCGACCTCGGCCTGGCCTGCGAGTGGGAGCGGACCGGCGCACTGTCGGTCGCCGTCGAGGACCACCAGGTCGAGTGGCTGCGCGACTCGCCATGCTTCCTCGACGGCGAACAGGCCCGAAAGGCGATCGACAGCCCGCTCTTCCTGGCCGGCGGACTCGCTCCCGACACCACCGCCCTGGTCCACCCGGCCCGGCTCGCGCTCGGGCTGGCGCGGGCAGCCGCAGACCTCGGCGTGGAGGTGCACGAGCACTCGGCCGTGACCGCGATCCGGCGCGAGGGCGACGTCGTCGAGGTCGCCACCGACCGCGCGACCGTCACGTCCGACCACGTCGTGCTCGCGACCGGCGTCTTCCCGGCCCTGCTGCGCCGCAACCGGCTGATGACCGTGCCGGTCTACGACTACGTGCTCGTCACCGAGCCGCTCACCGCCGACCAGCGCGCCTCGATCGGCTGGGCCGGGCGGCAGGGGCTCGGCGACCTCGCCAACCAGTTCCACTACGCCCGGCTCACCGCCGACGACCGCGTGCTGTGGGGCGGGTACGACGCCGTCTACCCCGCGGGCGGGCGGCTGCACCCGCGCCACGAGGACCGGCCCGAGAGCCACGAGCGCCTCGCCGCCCATTTCCTCGCGACCTTCCCCCAGCTCGAGGGTGTCCGCTTCACGCACCGCTGGGCCGGCGCGATCGACACGTCCACGCAGTTCGCCGCGTTCTACGGCACCACCCACGGTGGCCGGGTCGCCCATGCCGCCGGCTTCACCGGGCTGGGTGTCGGCGCCACCCGCTGGGCGGCCGAGGTGCTGCTCGACCTCCTCAGCGGTCGGCCGACCGAGCGCACCGAGCTGCGGATGGTGCGCGAACGTCCGCTGCCCTTCCCGCCGGAGCCGCTCGCCTCGGCCGGCATCAACCTCACCCGCTGGTCGCTCGACCGCGCCGACCACCGCGAGGGGCGCCGCAACGGCTTCCTGCGGGTGCTCGACCGGGCCGGGCTGGGTTTCGACTCCTGAGCTGGTCTATGCCTCCGGCGATGGTCGGTTGTCGGGGACCGATGCCGCGAGGAGAGTGAGGAGGTTATCCAACTGCGAAGGAGTTGAGCATGCCCCCGATGTCCGCTCGACCGAGGAGGTCCTCGGTGTTCCTCGCGGTGTTCGCCCTGTTGCTTGCCGCCATGCCTGCACTGCTGGCCAGCAACGCCCACGCCGCGTCCACTACCAAGGCCAAGACCTGGAACGTCATGGTCGGCGCAGAGTCGAGCTCAGGGGCCATCCAGACGATGGCGTACGGGCCGACGAAGATCTGGATCAACGCCGGCGACACGGTGCACTGGGTCTCCAAGTCGATGGAGCCGCACACGGTGTCGTTCATCGACGACGCGCACCCCGCGGTCGCGTTCAGTCCCACGACCACGTACATGACCGCGCCGACGTCGCAGGGCACGATCTCCAAGCCCGGGAAGTTCCGCAGCTCCGGGATCATGGCCCCAGCACCCGACGCCCTCTTCCCGGACGCGGTCAAGACGTACGACCTGAAGTTCAAGCAGCCGGGCAAGTACCACTACCTGTGCTACGTCCACGGCAAGGCCATGAAGGCGGTCGTCGTGGTGCGCAAGGCCGGCACTCCCTACCCGCACACGCAGGCCGACTACAACGCGATGACCACCAAGGCGTCGAACGCGGACATCGAGCACGGGCTCGACCTGTGGGACGCAGCAATGGGCGCCGCTGACTCCCACCACGTGTTCGCGGGCGCCGCCGACATGCGCGTGCAGGTCAACCGGTTCATCGCTGCCAACGTCGTGGTGAAGGTCGGCGACAGCGTCACCTTCGACATGGCGAGGAACGCGTTCCCGGTCCCGCACACGATCACGTTCGGCCCGCCCCCGGCCAACC
The DNA here is from genome assembly GCF_054049275.1 of Nocardioides sp. P5_E3. Lineage (NCBI taxonomy): Bacteria > Bacillati > Actinomycetota > Actinomycetes > Propionibacteriales > Nocardioidaceae > Nocardioides > Nocardioides sp. P5_E3. Next base: position 47,193 of record NZ_JBFUMR010000015.1, on the reverse strand, counting down.
CGTTCGCGCCGACCGGCGACCCGACGAACTTCCAGGGTGCCGCCCTCAGCTCCGGGGTGATCCTGCCTCCGGGCTTCGGACCGCCGCCGAGCACGTTCACGGTGAAGTTCACCAAGGCGGGCACCTACTCGTACGTCTGCCTCATCCATGCCGGGATGGGCATGGTCGGCCAGGTCGTGGTGCAGTAGCCGCACAGGACTGACGAGAGTCCGGTTCCGACCAGCGGCCGGAACCGGACTCCGTAGGTCGTCTGGTTCACATGAACGGGACCGACGTTGCCGTCGCCGTCGAGCCATACTGCCCTCATGCCGAAGTTCGCGTCGGTCGACGACTACCTCGCCTCGCTGCCCGCTGAGCAGAGGGAGGTGGTGGAGGAGATCGAACGGCGCGTGCTGCTGGTGGTGCCCGGAGCCGATCGCGTGATCCGCTACGACATGCCGACCTGGCAGGTTGAAGGCGTTTCCCTCGTTCACGTGGCGGCGTGGAAGCAGCACGTCTCGCTCTATCCCCTGCCACCAGCAGGCGACTCTGATCTGGACGACGACCTCGTGCCTTATGCCGGAGCGAAAGGCACGCTCAAGGTGCCGTACCCCGAGGTCGACTACGCCTTGATCGAGCGGGTCGTGCGCCGTCTGCTCGAGACCCGCTCGTCGACCTAGCGTCGAAGCTCCCCAGAGTCCCTGTCCAAGCGGGACCGCGCCGCCGCGCAGGGCCAAGGTCACCCTGTCCGGGTGAAGCAGCGCCCCGGCGAGGACGGCCACGGTGAGGGGACTCGACACCTCCCGCCCAGAGCGGAGGTGTGGGCACAGGAGGGGATGACATGCGCAAGACAGCTTCGTTGGTCGCCATCGTGGTGGGGATCGTGATGGCCGTTGCAGGAATCGCTACCTGGGTGGTCGTCAGCAACACCCTGTCGGAGCAGAAGATCGTGGTGTCGGACGACGCCAACTGCCTCGCGGGCGACGAGGTCAACGGACCCTTCTCCGCCTTCTGCCAGGCCGACGTAATCGACAAGCACACCAAGGCCATCACCGGCGGCCTCACCTACTCCGAGCTCGACAAGGAAGACCCCAACCGGGCGACCGCGATGGACTCCGCGTTCCTGCAGGCCTCGCTGTTCACCTCGGTGGTCGCGTTCGGCGTCGCGTTCATGGCCTTCGGGGTCGGCATCGTGTTCACCCTGATCGGCCTCGGCATGCGCGCGCCCGTCCCGAACCGCGACCCGGCCGGCTACACCGCTGCGGGCTGACCCGCCGCTCCTCTCGACCCATCGCCCCCGCCGGGGGCTACGACCTGGAAGGTGCACATGACGACGTCGACCTACTCCACCCGCAACGCCTGGGCCTCCGGGCTGATGCTCTTCGCGGCCGCCATGCTGCTGACCGTCGGGCTGTTCCAGATCCTGCAGGCCATCGCCGCCCTGGCCAACGACGACATCGTGGTCAGGGGGCCTGAGTACACGTACCACTTCGACCTCACGACCTGGGGATGGGTGCACCTGCTCATCGGGGTCGTCCTGATGGCGGTAGGTGCGTTCCTGTTCACCGGGGCCGCGTGGGCCCGATGGGCAGGGATCGTGGTCGCCGTCCTGGCGATGGCGGCCAACTTCATGTGGCTGCCCTACTACCCGTTCTGGGCGATCACCCTCATCGGCCTGAACGTCGCGGTCATCTGGGCCCTCGCCGTGGTCGAGATCGAGCCCGACTTCGTCCGGCCGGCGCCGTAGCCGCGGCCCGCCCGCCGGCCCGACCTCACGAGTCAGTCGCGGAGCGCGCGGATGGCCGGGGCCACGTGCTCGCCGAGGTCGGCGAGGAACTGCTCCTGATCGTGTCCGGGGCCGTGGAGGACGAGGTGGTTGAAGCCCGCGTCGACGTAGGGCCGGACCGCCTCGACCACCTCGGACGGCGAGGTGGCGATGATCCAGCGCGAGGCCACCTGCTCGATCGGCAGGCGGTCGGCGGCCGCGGCCATCTCGACCGGGTCGTGGAGCCGGTGCTTGTCCTCGGCGCTGAGCGACAGCGGCGCCCAGAAGCGGGTGTTCTCGAGCGCCTCCTCGCGGTGAGAGGCGTACGACAGCTTGATCTCGATCATCCGGGTGAAGTCGCGCGCTGACTGGTCCGACGCGGCGAGACCCTCGTCGACGGCGGGCAGCAGCTTGTCGGTGTAGAGGTCCATGCCCTTGCCGCTGGTGCAGATGAAGCCGTCGCCCACGCGTCCGGCGTACTTCGCCATCTGCGGCCCGCCGGCCGCCACCCAGATCGGGACGCCGCCGTCGGGGCGGTCGTAGATCGTGGCGTCGACGGTGCGGTAGTAGTCGCCGTCGAAGGTGACCCGTTCGCCGGCCCAGAGCTCGCGCATGAGGCGTACGGCCTCCCGCAGGCGGGCCCAGCGCTCCTTGAAGTCGGGCCAGTCCGGGAGGCCGACGGAGATCTCGTTGAGCGCCTCGCCCGTGCCGACGCCGAGCACCACGCGGTCCGGGTTGAGCAGGGCGATGGTGGCGAGCTGCTGGGCGAGCACGGCCGGGTTGTAGCGGAACGTCGGCGTCAGGACGCTCGTCCCGAGCACGACGCGGTCGGTGCGCTCACCGAGGGCCGCCAGCGCCGCGAGGGCGCTGGGCGCGTGGCCGCCCTCGTGGCGCCACGGCTGCAGGTGGTCGCTGACCCAGACACTGTCCAGGCCGGCGTCCTCGGCGCGCACCCCGAGCTCGACGAGCTCGCGCGGGCCGAACTGCTCGGCCGAGGCCTTGTAACCGACAGCGAGGGAGGAGGTCACCGCGCCATGGTGGCACGGCGACCCGCAACGACCTCGCTGGACCTCAGGCGGCCGGCGGCCGCTCGACCAGACCGGCCTTGAGGTCGGTCAGGATCCGCGTGAGGACCCGCGACACCTGCGCCTGGGTCAGGCCGACGGACTCGGCGATCTCCTGCTGCGTCTGCTCCTGGTAGTAGCGCAGCCGGACGATGCGCCGGTCGCGCCCGGTGAGGCCGCGCATCAGCGGGTCGAGCATGACCTTGGCCTCCGCCTGGGCGAGCGCGCGGTCCTCGTGGCCCAGCAGGTCGCCGAGCGACGACGAGCCGTCCGCGACCCGGGCATCCAGCGAGGTGGGCGTGAAGCACCCGTCCGCGGCGAGCGCCTCCACGATGTCGGACGTGTCCTCACCGAGGTGGGTGGCGATCTCGCTGGGTCGGGGCGATCGGCCCAACCGCGACTCGAGCTCCTCCTGGGCCGAGGCGATGCGGGTCTGGAGGTCCTGCACCCGCCGGGGCGGACGCACCATCCATCCCGAGTCACGGAAGTGTCGGCGCAGCTCACCGCGGACGGTGGGCACGGCGAACGACAGGAAGTCGTGACCGGCGTTGGGGTCGAAGCGCTGCGCGGCCTTGGTCAGCCCGAGCAGCGCCACCTGCTCGAGGTCGTCGAGGTCGATGCCGCGGTTGCGGTAGCGGGAGGCCATGCTGCGGGCCACGGCCGCGTTGGTCTCGATCAGCTGACGGGTCAGCTCATCGGTGTCGGCCTCATGGCTGACCTCACGGAGGTCGCGGACGATGGCATCGGTGCGCCGGGCTCGTGCCTTGCCCTCGAGGGGCTGGGCCGAGCGGAACTGGATGGGGCGGGACTGGACGGGGGTGTGTCCAGAGGGGCGTACAGGGGCGACAGTCATGGAAACCACGGCTCGCTTCCTGGTGTTGATGGTGCCTGCCGTGGTCTCCAGCAAGACGATCAGGTTCCACCTTCGCATGGTCTGGACCAGTCGGACAGCCGCAAAGCGAAGCCACCCCTCAGGACGGGGGACGGAGCAACGTCTGTCCTGGGTTCTCGTCGAAGACCTGGCGGTAGTCCGAGGCGAACCTGCCCGGGTTGAAGAAGCCGAACCGGGCGGCGGCGTCGCCGACCGACTGCGCTGAGCCGTCGCGCAGCGACTGGCGCGCGAGGTCGAGACGCACCCGCCGCAGGTAGTCCTGCGGCGTGCAGCCGAGCTCCTTGCGGAAGGCGTACTGCAGGGCCCGCGGCGTGACCGCGACCGCCCCCGCCAGCTGCTCCAGCGTGAGCTCCTCGTGCTCGCGGTCCTCGATGACGCTGAGGGCACGGCGTACGGCGGACGGGCTGTCGCCGTAGAGCTCGCCGCGCGCCCCCGCGCGGGTGACGCCGTCGACGACGTCGTTGGGAAACGTGTCGAGAAGGGTGTGGCCGAGGAGCATGGACGCGTCGGCGTGCCCGAGCGCCGCCGTCACCTCGGGGTAGTGGGCGGCGAGCTCGTCCACGGTGGCGCGCCACCGCGCGGCTGCCGCTCTCGAGTGCGGGACGAAGGACCGGAAGCTCACCTGGGGGCCGGACCGCTCGGGGTCGATCTCGGCGACAGCCGCCGCGAGGAGGTCGCCTGCGATGCTCGTGGTGCGGATGTCGTAGCCCTCACCGCTCCCGCTGAACGGCATGTCCCAGCCCGCCGCCAGGATCGTCTCGCCGTCGCGGGCGACGTCGGTCACGCCGTCGCGGGTGTAGGAGACGCTCCCGCCGAGCACGTCGACCACGACGAGCGCCGGCATGGGGTCGGCGTCGAAGGTGACCGGACCGCCGATGGTCAGGTGGTCGAAGGCGACGGTGCCGTGGTCGGCACGCTGGTGGCGGACCGTACCGAGGTCCCCCGCGAGCCGGAGCTGTGCCCCGAACGCCTGGTCGAGCCAGTCGCGCGCGGCATCGCCGGATCCCTCGAACTCGAAGGCATCGGGCAGGCCACGCCGTGAACGCGTGTGCGGCATGCAGCACCTCCTGGTGGAGCGTGCGGACGACCCGACGGCTTGAGTCGGATCGAGCGTAACCCAGGATCCGGCTTCCCGCCCATCGGGAGGGCTGGAGCACAGCCTGTAGGGTGGACCCGCACAAACCGTCGATCTCCGCCCTGTGTCCGCGGACCTACGTCATGCAAGAGGTGACGATGTCTGGGACACCCCTATCTCCGGGCGAGCCGGCCCCCCACGCCGATGCGCTGCGCGACGAGGTCGCGCACCTGCACGAAGCCGTCAAGTCGCAGCGCGACATCGGCATGGCCATCGGCCTCGTGTCGGCGCGCTTCAGCTGCAGCACAGAACAGGCGTGGCGCACGTTGCTGCGCGTCTCGCAGGACAGCAACACCAAGGTCCGCACCGTCGCGCGGGTCCTCGTGGCGACCCACGACGGCACCGCCGGACCCGAGGACCGCAAGGCCCTGGAGAGGTTCGTCGAGCACCTTCCGGCGTCGGGCTGGCCCGGAGGGCCGACGGCTCAGGGATAATCCACCCCATGAACATCGACGACGCCGCGCTGGCCGACAGCCTGCGCCGGCTGTCCCAGCCCCGTGAGGACGACGGCAGCATCACCTCGGCGCTCCAGGTGGTGGTCGCCGCCTGCGTCGACCTGTTCGGCGTGGACGGCGCCGGGGTGCTCATCGCCGACGAGCAGGACATCCTCGTCTACGCCGCGGCGAGCGACGGCCCGGGCCGTCTCCTGGAGCAGACCGAGGCCGAGGCGGGCGAGGGCCCGTGCACCGAGGCGTTCGTCCAGGGGCGGGTGGTCACCAGCCGCGACGTGACAGCGGAGTCCGATCGCTGGCCCACGCTTGCGAGCGCGATGGCCGACCAGCCGGTGCGCGCCGTGCTCGGCACGCCGGTGCTGCTGGGGGGCGTGCCGGTCGGCACGCTCGACGTCTACAAGAGTCACCCCCATGACTGGGACGACAGCGAGGCAGCGGCGCTCGGCAGGTATGCCGAGATCATCGCCACGACCCTGGGCGCCGCGCTCCAGGCCCACACGGCCGGCGAGCTGGCCCGCCAGCTGCAGTACGCCCTCGACTACCGCGTGCTCATCGAGCGAGCCGTCGGCTACCTGATGGCGAAGGACTCGCTGGACGCGGTCGGCGCGTTCAACGCGCTGCGCACCGCCGCGCGCAGCCGTCGTACCAAGATCGGGGTCGTGTCGGAGCACGTCCTCGAGACCGGCGCGCTCCCGGCCTGACGAGGCTCCTCCCAAGGGAGGTGGTCCGCCCTCCGGGGCACGCCCGTGCGCATGAGCCCCAACCCTGCGGGTACTTCTGCGCGTGACCACCTCCGACATGACCACGGGGGCGCGCACGGCGTCGTCCGTGCCGCGTCCGCGTGCCGGGCGCCTCGTCATCGCCTCGGTGCCTGCCAACCACGTGTACGTCCGTCACCTCGCGCCCGAGGACGGCTCGGGTCCGGTGCGCCTGCCCGACCCCACGCCTCCGGGCGCGGCCACCACGCAGCAGTGGTGGCCCCCGGTGATGCTCGACGCCGCCTGGGTCGAGGACCACGACTTCGACGTCTTCCACCTCCACTTCGGCTTCGACGCCCGCAGCCCCGCGGACCTCGAGGAGCTGGTCGCCGCGCTCCGCCGGCGTGGCAAGCCGCTGGTCTTCACCGTCCACGACCTGCGCAACCCCCACCACCTCGACCGCGAGGCGCACGACCGCCACCTCGACGTGCTGGTGCCGGCCGCCGACGCGCTGATCACGCTCACGCAGGGCGCCRCCGCCGAGATCCGCGCCCGGTGGGGCCGTGAGGCGGTCGTGGTGCCGCACCCCCACGTCGTACCCCTCGACGTGATGCGCCGCGCCGCCGCCAGTCGCGGGATGCGAGGACGTGGGCCGCGCGACCGCGAGCTCCGCATCGGCCTGCACGTGAAGAGCCTGCGCGCCGGCATGCACCCCCACCCGCTGCTCCCCGTGCTCGTCGACGCGGTCCGCGACCTGCCGGGCGCGGTGCTGCAGGTCAACGGGCACCGTGACGTGCTGCTCCCCGACGGCCCGAGGTACGACGCCGAGCTGGCCGAGGCGCTCCAGCACCACGCCGCCCGCGGCGAGGTCGACCTGCGCATCCACGACTTCCTCGACGACGACGCGCTGTGGGCCTACCTGGCCGACCTCGACGTGTCGGTGCTGCCCTACCGCTTCGGCACCCACAGCGGCTGGCTCGAGGCCTGCCGCGACCTCGGGGCCGCCGTCATCGCCCCCTCGTGCGGCTACTACGCCGACCAGGGACCGGTGCTGACCTACGAGCACGACGAGGACCACTTCGACGCGGCCAGCCTCGTGGCGGCCGTGCGTGAGGTCCACGCCAGCCACGCACCCGCCCCGATCGACGTGGACGCACGACGGCTCCAGCGGGCACAGGTCGCCGCCACCCACGCCCGGGTGTACGACGCGGTCGTGGGTGGTCGACGGTGAGGATCTGCCTCATCGCCTCCAGCCGCTTCCCCATCCGCGAACCCTTCGCCGGTGGCCTCGAGTCGATGACCTGGACGACCGCGCGCGGCCTGGCCGAGCGGGGCCACGACGTCACGCTCTTCGCCGGTCCCGGGTCGGACACGTCGCTCCCGGTGCGCCTGTTGCCCCTGTCGACGGTGCAGGTCAGCTCCGTCGCGATGGCCGACAGGTTCGCGCCCGGACCGGGGTGGCTGGCCGAGCACCACGCCTACCTCGCCCTGATGCTCTCCCTCGCGCGCACCGGCGCCGAGGAGTACGACATCGTGCACAACAACAGCCTCCACCACCTGCCGATCGCGATGGCTCCGGCGGTCGACGTCCCGATGGTCACCACCCTCCACACGCCGCCGCTGCCGATGATCGAGTCGGCGCTGGCGCTGTGCTCGCGCCCGCCGCGCTTCGTGGCGGTGAGCGAGTGGACGGCCAGGTCGTGGCGCCACGCGGTCGACAGCGAGGTCGTGCTCAACGGGCTCGACCTGCGCGACTGGCCGGCCGGACCCGGCGGCGGCCCGGCCGTGTGGTCGGGCCGGATCGTTCCGGAGAAGGCGCCCCACCTCGCGATCGAGGCCTGCCGGATCGCGGGCGTGCCGCTCGTGCTGGCCGGGCCCGTGCAGGACCAGACCTACTTCGACCGTGAGGTGGCGCCGCTGCTGGGCGACGACGCCCACTACGCCGGGCACCTCGCGCAGCGCGACCTGTCCGCCCTGCTGCGGCAGGCGTCGGTGGCGGTGGTGACGCCCATGTGGGACGAGCCCTACGGCCTCGTCGCCGCCGAGGCCATGGCCAGCGGCACCCCCGTCGCGACCTTCGCCCGCGGTGGCCTCAGCCAGGTCGTGTCGCCGCAGGGCGGCGTGCTCGCCGCGCCCGGTGACACAGCGGCCCTCGCCGAGGGCGTCGTGGCCGCGGCACGGCTCGACCGGGACGGCGTGCGCGCCTACGCGGAGTCGACGTGCAGCGCCGACGCGATGGTCGAGAGCTACCTCGACATCTACGCCGAGCTCACCCGCCAGGACGACGCGGCGTGACCCGCGACGGCGCCACAGGGGTCGTCGGCTACTACGTGCACCACGTCGGCAGCGGGCACTGCCACCGTGCCCAGGTGCTCGCCACCCGGCTGCGGCGCGACGGCGTCGCCGTGACCGGGCTGTCGTCCCTGCCGCGGCCCGACGGCTGGGACGGGGACTGGGTGCGGCTGCCCCGCGACGACGACGGCGACCCCCGCGACGTCTCCGCGCACGGCCACCTGCACTGGGCTCCCCTCCTGCACGACGGCACCCGCTCCCGGGCCGCCACCCTCAGCGCGTGGCTGGAGACCGCCCGCCCCGACCTGATCGTCGTCGACGTCTCCGTCGAGGTGCTGCTCCTCGCCCGCCTCCACGGGATCCCCGCAGTCGGCGTGGTCCTCCCCGGACGGCGCGACGACCGCGCCCACCTCCTGGGCTTCGGAGTCGCCGAGGCGCTGGTCGGCTTCTGGCCGCGCGCGGCGCGCGACATGACGCCCGGGCTGCCCAACGACCTGCGCGAGCGGCTCGTGCCGGTGGGGGCGCTGTCCCGCCACCCGGTGCGCACGGAGCCGGAGCATGCGGCCGGGGCGGCCGGTCGTACGGTCGCCCTGCTGCTGGGTTCGGGTGGTCACGACGTCACCGCCGACGACGTACGCCTCGCGCAGGCGGCCACCCCCGACTGGCGCTGGCACGTGCTCGGCGCCGACCGCAGCAGCTGGGTCGCCGACCCGTCGGCGGTGCTCGCCGGCGCGGACGTGGTGGTCACCCACGCCGKGCAGAACGCGCTCGCCGAGACGGCCGCGGCCCGCCGACCCGCGGTCGTCCTGCCGCAGCGTCGACCCCACGACGAGCAGCAGACCACCGGCACCGTGCTGGCCGACGGCTGGCCGGCCGTCGTCCGGCCCGCCTGGCCCGCCGCCGGCGAGTGGGCCGGCGTGCTCGACCGGGCGGCCGCTCTCGACCCCCGCCGCTGGGCGGAGTGGTGCGACGGCCGGGCCGCCGACCGGTTCGCCGGGGTGGTCCTGGAGACCCGCGCGCGCCTCGTCGACCGGACCGCCCGATGACCCGCGTCGCCGTCGTCACGATCGCCCACGGCCGGCACGAGCACCTCGCCGCGCAGCACCGCTCGCTCGCCCGCGGCACCGTCCGGCCCGACCACTACCTCGCCGTCGCGATGGACGACCCCGCCATCGTCGAGGAGCAGGTCGACGGACTCACCCGCGAGGTCGTCGCCGTCGGTCGCGGACCCGCGGGCGGCCTGCCGCTGGCCGCCGCCCGCAACCTCGGCGTCCGCACCGCGATCGACGCCGGAGCCGACGCGGTCGTGCTCCTCGACGTCGACTGCGTGGCCGGGGCCGGCCTCGTGGCGTCGTACGCCGACGTGGTCGCGGCGCGACCGGAGCGCATCTGGTCAGGCCCGGTGACCTACCTCCCGCCCCGCCCCCCGGGCGGCTACCCCGACGACCCGGCCGACCTCGCGGACTGGGACGACCCGCACCCGGCGCGACCGAACCCTGCGCCCGGCGAGCTGCTGGAGTCCGACGACCCCGACCTCTTCTGGTCGCTGTCCTTCGCCGTCGACCCGCGCACGTGGGAGCGCCTCGGCGGCTTCTGCGAGGACTACACCGGCTACGGCGGCGAGGACACCGACCTGGGTCGTACGGCGATCGCCCGCGGCATCGGCCTCGGCTGGGTCGGCGGCGCCCGCGCCTACCACCAGCACCACCCGGTCAGCAGCCCTCCGGTCGAGCACCTCGACGACATCTTGCGCAACGGCCGGCTCTTCCACGAGCGGTGGGGCGAGTGGCCGATGACGGGCTGGCTGGAGGAGTTCGAGCGTCGGGGACTGGTGCGCCGCGAGGATGGGCACTGGACCCGGGAGACACCGCCGAGCAGCACGAAGGAGACGACACCATGAGCACGACGACCCGATCCGTGTCCGCCACGCCCGAGCAGGTGTGGGAGGTGCTGGCCGACGGATGGCTCTACCCCCTCTTCGTCGTCGGTGCGTCCCGGATGCGCGACGTCGACGAGTCATGGCCCGCCGTCGGCTCGAAGCTGCACCACAGCGTCGGCACCTGGCCGCTGCTGATCGACGACACCACGGAGGTCGTCGAGGTCGAGGAGGGCAAGCGGGTCCTGCTGCTCGCCCGCGGCTGGCCCGCCGGTCAGGCCCACGTCGACATCTCGCTGCAACCCGACGGCGACGCCACGGTCGTGACGATCGTCGAGGACGCGACGGCCGGTCCCGGGCTCCTGGTGCCGAAGCCGCTGCGCGACGTGCAGCTGCACTGGCGCAACATCGAGACCCTGCGACGTCTGGCCTTCGTGGTGGAGGGCCGGACGCAGTGAGCGCCGGCTCGCCGGGCACGTACGACGCCGTCGTGGTCGGCGCCGGCCCCAACGGGCTGGTCGCCGCCAACCTGTTGGTCGACGCMGGTTGGCGGGTGCTGGTGCTCGAGGCGCAGGCCACGCCGGGCGGCGCGGTCCGCAGTGACCGCGAGGTGCACCCCGACTTCGTCCACGACACGTTCAGCGCGTTCTACCCGCTGGCCGTGGCCTCGCGCGCGATGACCGGCCTGCGGCTGGAGGAGCACGGGCTGACGTGGGAGCATGCCCCGGCCGTGCTCGGCCACCCCTTCGGCGACGGGCAGTGGGCGGTCCTGCACCGCGACCGCCACGACACGGCCGCCGGTCTCGACAAGCTCCACGCGGGCGACGGCGACACCTGGCTCGAGCTGTGCCGCACCTGGGACCGCATCGGCCCGGCGCTCGTCGACGGGCTCACCTCGCCCTTCCCGCCGGTGCGCGCGGGAGCCCGGCTGGTGCCGGCGCTGGCCCGGACCGGCGGCCTCGACACCGTCCGGCGGCTGGCGACCCCGGTCGCCTCGCTCGGCCGCGAGCTCTTCGCCGGCCCCGCCGCCCAGCTGCTGCTCAACGGCAACGCCGGCCACGCCGACTTCCCGCTCTCCTCGCCCGGCTCGGGGGTCTTCGGCGTGCTGATGACGATGCTCGGCCAGACGGTCGGCTTCCCCGTCCCCCGGGGCGGCGCCCAGCAGCTCACCGACGCCCTCGTCGCCCGCTGCACCTCCCTCGGCGCGGAGCTGGTGACCGACGCCGAGGTGACGGCCGTCGACGTCCGCGACGGCCGCGTGGCCGGCGTACGCACCCGTGACGGGCAGTCGTACGCCACCCGCGCCGTGCTCGCCGACGTGTCGGCCACCCACCTCTTCGGCCGGCTGGTCGCCGAGGAGCACCTGCCCGCGCGCGTCGTGCGCGGGATGCGCGACTTCGAGCTCGACCCCGGCACCGTCAAGGTGGACTGGGCGCTCTCCGGCCCCGTCCCGTGGACCAACCGGCCAGATCGCGCGCCGGGCACGGTGCACATCGCGGACTCCGTCGAGGAGATGACCCAGACCCTGGCGCAGGTGTCGTCGGGCGTGGTGCCGGACCGGCCGTTCCTGCTGACCGGCCAGATGACGTCGAGCGACCCCACCCGGTCGCCCGCCGGCACCGAGTCGTTCTGGGCCTACACGCACGTCCCGCAGCCCACGGAGACCCGCCGCGACGCCGCTGACGAGGTCACCGGCGCGTGGGGCCACGACGACACGCAACGCTTCGCCGACCGCATGCAGGCGCGGATCGAGGCGCGCGCGCCCGGGTTCGGCGACCTGGTCCTCGAGCGCCGCGTGCTCGGGCCCCACGAGCTCGAGGCCCGCAACGCCAACCTGGTCGGCGGCGCCGTGAACGGCGGCACGTCGCAGCTGCACCAGGAGCTGGTCTTCCGGCCCGTCCCGGCGATGCGCGGCCGCGCGTCGACCGGCCTGCCGGGGCTCTACCTCGCCTCCGCCTCCGCGCACCCCGGCGGCGGCGTCCACGGCGCGGCCGGCGCCAACGCTGCCCGCGCCGCCCTCTGGCACCGAAGGATCCGCAGATGACCGAGCACCTCGCCTTCGGCACCCTCACGATCGCGTACGACGACCGCGTCCTGCGGCCGCGCGAGTGGACCGCCGCCCAGTCGGACTGGGCCGCCGACCTGATGACCACCGCGCCCGGCGGGACGGTCCTCGAGCTGTGCGCCGGTGCCGGGCACATCGGCCTGCTCGCGGTCGCCGCCTCCGGCCGCCGGCTGCTCTGCGTCGACGCGAACCCCGTGGCGTGCGACTACGCCCGTGCCAACGCGACCGCCGCCGGGATGGCCGAGCGGGTCGAGGTGCGCGAGGGGCGGCTGGAGGAGGCGCTTGCGCCCGAGGAGACGTTCCCGGTGATCATCGCCGACCCGCCCTGGGTGCCGCGCGAGCAGACGTCGCGCTACCCCGAGGACCCGCTCACCGCCATCGACGGTGGCGACGACGGCCTCGACGTCGCCCGCGCCTGCCTCGCGGTCATCGACGACCACCTCTCCCCCGGCGGCTCGGCCGTGCTCCAGCTCGGCACCCGCGCCCAGACCGAGGCTCTGCGCCGCGAACCCTGCTTCGCCGAGGGCCGGCTCGCGATGGTCGAGGTGCGCCAACAGGTGCGCGGGGTGCTCGCCCGCATCGACCGGGCCTGAGGTCGTACGACACGCCCGCGGGCGGTGTCCCAGCCACACTCGAGCGCTCAGGAATGTGGCTCACGCACCGCCCCGAGCCCGCCGTCGTACGACACGCCCGCGGGCGGTGTCCCAGCCACATTTCCCGCCGTAGGAATGTGGCTCACGCACCGCTCAGCGGCGGGAGTTCAGCTGCGCGGGATGACCTTGTGGGTCCCGTCGCACCAGGGCAGGCGGCTCGACTTCTCGCAGCGGCAGAGGGCGACGACGGGGCGGTCGACCGCGTGGACGGTGCCCTCGAGGTCCTGCACGGACTCGGCGCCGCGGAGCAGCATCGGGCCGTGCGGCACGAGCACGACGTCGGGGTGGTCGAAGTCGCGGTCGCTCACCGCTGGTCCTCCCACGCCCCGAGCATCGCGGTCGCGAAGCGTGCCTCGACGTCGAGGCAGGTGAAGGCGCCGAAGAGGATCTCGGCCGCCTGGTCGGGCTCGTCGTCCGCGAGGGTGCCGCAGATGTCGCGCGCGGCGAGGTGCTCGTGGATCGCGTCGGCCTCGACGTGCTCGTCGTAGTAGTCGGACATCGGGCCCTCGAGCCCGAGCCGGTCGAGCCCCTGCACCATCTTGCGCGAGGGCAGCGAGCTGGTCATCTCGAACGCCGCGAGGTGCCCCATCGCCGCGCCGCGCAGCCGGCGGTGCAGGCCGAAGAGGGAGCCGGCGTTGTTCATCTCGAGGTTCTCCGGGACGGCGTCGTCGACGTAGGCGCCGTACTCCGCCCGCAGCCCGACGGCCTCGAGTCCGCGCGCAAAGAGGTGGGAGTGCAGCCGGTTGGGGTCGCCGTCGCCGTACTCGTCGAACTGCAGCGCCATCAGCGCGGCCTTGGCCCGCACGGGCAGCCGCGGCACGACGAAGGCCGACGGGTCGGACTCCTTGAGGTGGTAGACCGAGCGCTGCCGCAGCAGCTCGAGCACCTGGTCGCGGTCGGCGCGCCGGCGCACGAAGTCGGCCAGCGACGGCCCGTCGTCCGCGGCGACGAGGTCCTCGAGGGCGGTGGGTACGTCGGCGGKGGCCGGCGTCGCGTCGACGCCGGCCTCCGTCCACCGCGCGCGCAGCCGGTCCTCGAGGGCGGTCTCGAGGTCACGGCGTACGCCGAGCAGGTCGGGGTCCCACTCGGCGCGGTCGTCGGCGTCCTCGAAGCCGCGGAACGACAGCTCGTGCAGCGTCCAGAGCGAGATCGACTCGTCGTCCCACGAGTCCGCCCCGGGTGCCGACCCGCTGAGCTCCGGGTCGGCGAGCCGGGCGACGAGCCACTCGCTCAGCCCGCCGCGCGGCTTGGGCAGTCTCACGGCTGGAACACCACCTTCACCATGCCGTCCTCCTTGTCGCGGAACTTGCGGTAGGCCTCGGGGGCGTCGTCGAGCGGCAGGTGGTGCGTGGCGAACGACTCGACGCCCAGCACGTCCTCCTCCTGCTCGAGCAGCGAGAGGATGTCGTCGCTCCAGCGGCGGACGTTGGCCTGGCCCATCCGCACCTGCACCTGCTTGTCGAACAGCTGGAACATGGGCAGCGGGTCGGTGGGGGCGCCGTACACGCCGGAGATGCTGATGGTGCCGCCGCGGCGGACGCTGTCGATGCAGCTCATGAGGGCGGCGAGGCGGTCGACGCCGAAGTTGAGCATCACCTTCTCCTGCACCTTCTTGGGGAGCAGGCCGAGCGCCTTCTGCGCGGTCTCGGCGACCGGCGAGCCGTGCGCCTCCATCCCGACGGCGTCGATCACGCCGTCGGCGCCGCGGCCGTCGGTGAGCTGGCGGACGGCGTCGCCCACCCCGTCGACCTCGGTGAAGTCGATCGTCTCGGCGCCGCGGCCGTGCACGCGGGCGAGCCGCTCACGCACGGAGTCGACGACGATGACCCGCAGGCCGCGGTGCAGGGCGATCCGGGCCGCCATGTCTCCGATCGGGCCGGAGCCGACGACCAGGAGCGTGCCGCCGTCCTCGACGTCGGCGTACTCGACGGCCTGCCACGCAGTGGGCAGCACGTCCGAGAGGAACAGGAAGCGGTCGTCCACCGGGCCGTGCGGCACCTTGATCGGCAGCGTGTCGCCGAACTGCACCCGCAGCAGCTCGGCCTGCCCACCGGGCACCTGCCCGTAGAGCTTGCTGTAGCCGAGCAGGCTCGCGCCGGTGCCGGTGTCGCGGTTCTGGGTGGTCTCGCACTGGCTGTGGAGGCCGCGCGTGCACATCCAGCAGGTGCCGCAGCTGATGTTGAACGGCACCACCACGCGGTCGCCGGCGACCAGGGTCGTGACTGCGGACCCGACCTCGCGCACGATGCCCATCGGCTCGTGCCCGACGATGTCGCCCGTCGTCATGAACGGGGCCAGCGGGTCGTAGAGGTGCAGGTCGGACCCGCACAGCCCGGTCGACGTCACCTCGATGACGACGTCCGTGCGTTCCTCGATGACCGGGTCCGGGACCTCCTCGACCTGCATGTCCTGCTTGCCCTGCCACGTGACTGCCTTCATCGAGCGGTGACCTCCTCGGTCGGTCGTACTGCCTCTGATTCGGTGGGAATGCGTGGACAGCCAGTGCCCCCGGACGGCGCCGTCCATGCGTCCCCCGGGCCTGACCGCGGCCCGGCCGCGGACGACCCGCCCGTTGGCAGGTGGTGCCTCCCCTCGCCGTCTGTGAACCTCGGAGCATGGACGACCAGCCCTCCCCCGAGCACCGCCGGCCCGACGGGGTCACCGACGCGACCGTCGAGGCGGTTGGCAAGCTCTCTGCGGCCCTCGACCACGTCGAGGACGCGCGTGGCCACCTCTACGCCTTCCACCGCCTCATGGGCAGCGCCGAGTCGACGTTCGAGGAGGCCGAGGAGCTCGTGCGCGAGGCCGGCCATGACGACATCGCCGACGCGATGGACCGCGACGTGCTCGGCCAGAACCCGCTGCCGGGGATGTGGTCCTTCCAGATGGTCGAGGCCTTCGACGACGGCTTCTACGACCGCGCGAAGGCCCTGCACCAGCGCGCCCTCGACGAGCTGATGGACGGGCAGCGCCACGTCTTCGAGGCGGAGATGAAGGAGCTGCGACGCACCCGCGGGCGCGAGGGCCACGAGGCGAAGCCGGCGGACGTCGAGGGCGACCCCGAGTACGACGACTGAGGGCGGCGAGGAGCTAGCGCGAGCCGCGCAGCTGCGGGAGCACGTCGGACCCGTAGGCCGCGATCAGGTCGGCGTAGTGCGGTCCCATGTTGGCGACGTACACCTCGTCGAAGCCGGCGTCGACGAACGGCGCGTAGGCCTCCACGTGCTCGGCGACGTCGGGCCCGAAGGCGCCCTTCTCGGCGAACGCCTCGCGCGTGACCAGCTCGCTGGCCTGCTCGAAGTGCTGCGGGCTGGGCAGCACCTGGCTGAGCTCGCCCGGGACACCGGAGTTCGGCCACAGCTCGTACGCCGCGTCGATCGCCTCGTCGCGGGTGGGACCCCACGCGACCTTGAAGCCCGCCTGCGTCGGGGCGTCGGCGCCCCTGGCGGCACGGAACGTCTGCACCGCCTCGGCGTCGGGCTGGGTGGTAATGAAGCCGTCGGCGATGCGGCCCGCCACGTCGAGCGCCTTCGGGCCGAAGGCGCTCATGTAGATCGGCGGCGGCTGGTCGGGCAGCGTGTAGATGCGGGCCGTGTCGACGGTGTAGTGCCGCCCCTCTCGGGACACCACCTCGCCCGTCCACAGCGCGCGGATCACCTCCACGGCCTCCTCGAGCATCTCGAGCCGCAGCTCGGCGTGGGGCCACACGTCGCCGAGGACGTGCTCGTTGAGCGCCTCACCGGTGCCCACGCCGAGGGTGAAGCGGCCCTCGCCGAGCAGCACGGCGGACGTGGCCGCCGCCTGCGCGACGATCGCCGGGTGGGTGCGCACCGTCGGGCAGGTGACGGCGGTGGTGACCGGGAGGTCGCACACCTGCGCAACCGCCCCGATCATCGACCACACGAACGGCGACTGCCCCTGGGCGTTGTTCCACGGGTGGAAGTGGTCGCTGATCCACAGGCTGTCGAACCCCGCCCGCTCGGCGAGCCGCGCCTGCTCGAGCAGCTCGTCGGGGGTGTACTCCTCGCAGGAGAGGAAGTAGCCGAAGCGGGTCATCAGCGCCCGGCGTAGGCGCTCACGCGGGGACGGGTCTGCTGCTCCGGTTCGTGGGACATCAGCAGCCCGTGCTGGATGGCCCAGAGCACGGCCTGCGAGCGCGAGGTCACCTCGATCTTGGAGTAGGCGCCACGGATGTAGGACTTCACCGAGTTGATGCTCAGGTTGGTCTCCTCGGCGATGTCGCGGTTGGCCTTGCCGGCCGCGATCATCGAGAGCACCTCGGTCTCGCGCTGGGTCAGCGGCCACTTCTCGGCCGCCGCCTTCTCCGCCTCGGCCTGGCCGGTCCACGCGTCGACGACGACGCGGCCGTCGGCGACCTGGAGCAGGTTCCACACGAGGCGCCGGGCCGGCAGCCACTTGCTGACGAAGCCGGCAGCTCCGCGCGACATCTCGGTGGAGACCGCCTCGGGGCTGCAGTCCCAGCCGAAGGCGACCATGCGGGTCGGGAAGCGCTGCGGGGCGGGGCGTACGCCGGCGGTGCGGCGGTGGGGTTCGTAGAGCGTGAGGTCGCACAGGGGAGCCGGACCGTCGGCCCGGTGTGCCACCACGGTGATCAGCGCGGAGTGGGGCTCGAGCATGGCGCGGAGGCCGTGGACGACGAGCTCGCTCTCCTCCATGATCGCCACCTTGACGTGGCGGGTGACGGGGGCAATAGGTCGTTGCATGGGCGTTCAGTACCCCGATGGGCGGGGCGCATGCGCCCCGGAAGGTGAAGTCCTGGGCCATTCCTAGGCCAGCAGCACCCGGGCCACGCAGGCCGCGTCGGACTCGGAGACGCCGGCACGCTCGGCGGCCTCACTCAGCATCACTGCCGCCATGTCGGTGGTGACCGCCATCCGCGCCGCGACGAGGCCCACGGCCACGTCGATGAGGCGCTGCTCGCGGAGCTTGGCGGGTGCGTGCTGCGCGCGGCGGAGGGTCTCGAACCCGAGGTCTGCGTTGGTGACCGCGCCCGCCTGCCATGCGCCCAGCGCCTCGACGAGGCCCTCGATCCGGTCGCTGAACGCGTGGGCCGTGGAGGCGTAGAGGTCGATGTTGAGCACCGCGCGTCCCTGCTCGACGACCGGCAGGCACACGGTGCTGGCGATGGAGCCGAACGCCCGCTCGCGGGCCATGTCGGCCCAGTCCAGCTCGTCGAGGGGATGGGCCTCGCCCGGTGGCGGACCGGGGCCGGCCTCGCGGGTCTCGTACGCCGGGACCTCGTCCTGCGCAGGCACGCTGGTCGCGTCCCGGTCGACCAGGGTGAAGGTCAGGTCCTCGTCGAGCAGGGTGACACTGAGCGCGACGCAGTCCGGCACCGAGCGCACGGCCCAGCCCTCGATCACCCGCAGCAGGCCTTCCATGTCATCGATGGACGCCGTCACGTACTCGTCCAACGCCTCCCGACTCTGCGGCAGCAGCTCCATGACGATCCCCTCGACACATCGGTGTTGCCTGAGCCCTTGATGCTCCTCCGACGGCAAAGACCACACCACACCCGCGCGGGCGGTGACGCATGGTGCCCCGTCCCGCGGGGTACGACGCGGCCGTGAGCGCGGAGAACCGACACCTTCCCATCGTGGTCCTCGACCTGGACGGCACGCTCGTCGACTCGGTCTACCAGCACGTCGTCGCCTGGCACGCGGCGTTCCACGACGTCGGCCTGCACGTGAGCGCAGCACGCATCCACGAGACGATCGGGATGGGTGGCGACCGGGTGGTCGCCCAGGTCGCCGGGGACCCGGCCGAGGCAGCCGTGGGCGAGGACGTCCGCAGGTTGCACGACGACTACTTCCGCTCGTACCTCCGCACGGTGTGCGCCCTCGACGGGGCCGCCGACCTGGTGGAGGCGCTCGCAGGCCACGGGCACCGGCTCGTGCTGGCCAGCTCGTCGGAGGCCGACCTCGTCGACGACCTGCTCGAGCTCGTCGGCGTACGCCACCACCTGACGGCGGTCGTGACCGGATCCGACGACGCCGCGACCAAGCCCGCGCCAGACATGGTCGAGCTCGCGATCGAACGGGCCGGTGGCGGCCAGGCGATCGTCATCGGCGACGCCGTCTGGGACGTGCTGTCCGCCGAGGCCGCCGGGGTGCCGTGCCTCGGGCTGCGCAGCGGCGGCGTCAGTGCCGAGCGGCTCAGCTCCTCAGGCGCGTCGCGGGTCTACGACGGCCCGCGCGACCTGCTCGACCACCTCGAGGGCCGAGCGCTGACGCTGCCGGGTGGCTCGACGACCTGATCAGCCGCGGGACACGTGGTGGGCACGTACGAAACCCGCCGGAGTCACCTCGCACGGCGTACGGGAGGTCAAGACCGGCGGGTCTCGCGTTGGTCGCCGGGGTCGTGGCGGGACAACCCCGGCGCGACTGAGGTGTACCCCTCAGGGGTGGAGTGCATACGCCCCCCGACTGAGAGCCGGCCGACGGGGTACGGGAACCGCGACCTGAGACGTCCCCGCACCCCCCCCAGGAGGAAGAGATGAGTCCGTCCGACGACCGGTCGCAGGAGCCCTGGACCGACCCGCAGACCCACCTCGACACCGACCCGGTGAACGCCGAGGAGAGTCCCACCGACGACGACGCCGAGGAGGACGAGTCGTGACCTCGCTCTGGCTCGACCGGGCGTCGCCGATCGCCGACGACCCGCTGCCCGGCTCCGGGGATGCCCTGGACGCCCTCGTCGTGGGTGCCGGGCTGACCGGCCTGACCACCAGCCTCCTGCTCGCCCGCGCCGGGCTGCGGGTCGCGTGCGTCGAGGCCCGCCAGGTCGGCGCGGTCACCACCGGCCGCACCACCGGCAAGGTCTCGCTGCTCCAGGGCACGCACCTGTCCCGCATCCGCAGCCACCGGTCCGAGGAGGTCGCGGCGGCCTACGTCGACGCCAACCGCGAGGGCATGGAGTGGCTGCTGCGGTTCTGCGACGACCACGCCGTCCCCTACCAGCGCCGCACCGCGGTGACGTACGCCGCCGACGAGCAGGAGCGCTCGTCGGTCGAGAAGGAGCACCGGGCCGCCGCCGCGCTCGGCCTGGCCGTCGAGTGGCGCGACACCCTCGACGTGCCCTTCCCCCACGTGGCCGCGACGACCCTCGCCGACCAGGCCCAGCTCGACGCCATGGACGTCCTCGCGGCGCTCGCCGAGCAGCTGCGCGCCCACGGCGGCACCCTGCACCAGGGCCAGCGCGTGCGATCGGTCTCGAAGGGCGGGCGGCCGACCGTCCGCCTCGAGGGCGGCGAGACGCTGACCACCGACCACCTCGTGCTCGCCACCGGCACCCCGATCCTCGACCGCGGGCTGCACTTCGCCCGGCTCGAGCCGCAACGCTCCTACGTGCTGGCCCTCGACGGCGCCGGGCCGATGGAGGGGATGTACCTCTCGGCCGGGTCCGACGCCCGGTCGGTGCGCGATGCCCCCGGCGGCACGCTCGTCGTGGGCGGCGCCGGCCACGTGGTCGGTCGTACGGACTCCCACCTCGTGCACCTCGAGCGGCTCCGGGGGTGGGCGGCGAAGTGGTACCCCGCCACCACCGAGACGCACCACTGGTCGGCCCAGGACTACAGCAGCCCCGACGGTGTGCCGTACGTCGGACCGCTGCGGCGGGGCGGCGACCGGATCCACGTCGCCACCGGCTACGAGAAGTGGGGTATGACCAACGCGGTCGTGGCCGCCCGCGCGATCTCCTCCGACATCCTCGGCGACCTGCCGTGGTGGGCGCAGACCCTCAGCGGCCGGTCGCCGTCGGCCTCCAACGCCGCCGAGATCGCCCGGATCAACCTCGGCGTCGGCGCCGCTGTCGTCACCGGGGCCGTGCGCACCGCTCGCGAGCGGCTGCCCGGCAACGCCGGACCGGCCCAGGCCAACCAGTGCGGCATCGTCGGCGTCTGCACCCACCTCGGCGGTCTGCTGAAGTGGAACGACGCCGAGGAGACGTGGGACTGCCCGCTGCACGGCTCCCGCTTCTCGCCCGACGGCGAGGTGCTCGAGGGTCCCGCGACCCGGCCGCTCCTCAAGCGCCCGAGCGCCGCCGAGTGAGGTCGTCCTAGCGGTTGGCGCAGACCAGGTCGGCGGAGAGGGCTGCCTCGGCGGAGAGCTCGACGTCGGGGCCGCAGACCAGGTCGAGGGGGTCGGCCGCCTCCTCGACGGTGGCCACGGCCTCGTCGAAGGCCGGGACCACGTCGGCGCAGGCGTGCTCGAGACCGATGCGGGTGAGGCTCGAGGTGGACAGGTCGCCGCTGAGCGCCAGCTCGACGGTCCAGTCGCCGGCGTCGGTGCGGACGCAGTCGGCGGTCGCGGTCTGCCGCAGGGCGGCGAAGTCGAAGGTGCCGGTGCCGAGCTCGTCCTCGAGCGCTGACTGCCAGTCGGCGAGCGCCTCGCCCTCGGCCCGCGAGGCCGTCTCGGACGCCTCGGTGGTGGCGTCGGCACCCCCGCCACAGGCGGTGAGGGCGGGGACGAGCAGGACGACCAGGAGTGCGGCGGGGGCGAGGGGGCGGAGGGCGGGAGCGCGCATGGCGGGCAGGCTAGGAGCCGGACGACGGACCCGTCCGGGGTTCGTTACCGATCAGTACGTGATGCTCGACTCACTCCGCTGGCGGGTGGTCAGCACCCGTGCGGCGATGAACCCGCCGATGGCCCCGAAGAGGTGGCCCTGCCACGAGACGCCCGGCTGGCCGGGCAGGACACCGAGCAGCGCGCCGCTGTAGAGCAGGAAGACCGCGACCCCGATGAAGATCTCGACGGTGCGACGGTTGAGGAGGCCGCGGACGATCAGGTAGACGATCCACCCGAAGATCAGCACCGAGGCGCCGGCGTGGGTGCTGCCCGGCTGCGCGAAGAGCCAGACGCCGAGCCCGCCGACGACCCAGATGATCGCGGTGGCGGCGAGCCCGCGGGCCAGCCCGGTCGCGAGGGTGAGGAAGCCGAGCACCAGCACCGGGACGGTGTTGCTGACCAGGTGGTCGAAGCCGAAGTGCAGGGTCGGCGCGAGCGCCACCCCGACCAGGCCGTCCTCGCTGCGGGGCTGGATGCCGTACGCGTCGAGCGGGTTGCCCGTCGCGGCGTCGAAGATCTCGAGCAGCCACAGCAGCACGACGAACCCACCGGTGACGAGCGCGGCACCCTTCCAGGCGGGCTCACGGGCGGTGGTCTGCATGCCCCTCATCGTGACATCCGGCGCGAAACGGGCGCCCTGTCTCGGCGGCGTTCAGGACCGGCGGGCGGCGACCTCGGGCGGGAAGCCGCCGGTGGAGACGGTGCCCCAGCGGGTCGGCGTGATCCGGAGCAGGGACTTGCCCTGGTCGACCATCGCCTGCCGGTACTCCTCCCAGTCGGAGTGCTCGCCGGCGATGGAGCGGAAGTAGTCGACGAACGCGTCGAGCGCCTCCTCCCCCTCGCTCGCGTCGAGCACCTCGCACGTGCCGTCGACCTGCACCCACGCGTCGTCCCACTCGTCGGAGAGGACGAYGACGGAGACGCCCGGCCGGTGCCGCGCGTTCTTCGTCTTCGCGCGCTGCGGGTAGGTGGCGACGACGATGTGTCCGCCGGCGTCGACGCCGCCGCTGACCGGCGACGCCTGCGGGCTGCCGTCGGCGCGCTCGGTGATGAGCAGCATGCGGTGGCGCGGGCGTACGAACTCGAGCAGCTCGTCGAGCCCGACCTCGGTGTTCGTCGCGATGTTCGGAGCCATGGCTTTGAGGTTAGCGACTGCCCGCGACGACCTCTCCCCCGATCCAGACGCGCTCGACCCGGGCGGCGCCGATCTCGTCGGGGGCGTCGAAGGGGTCGCGGTCGAGGAGGACGAGGTCCGCGACCGCGCCGGGCTTGACCATCCCGGCGTCGTCACGGTGGCACACCCAGGCCGAGCCGGAGGTGTACGCCGCGAGGGCGACCTCGAGGGACAGGGCCTGGTCGGGGAGGAACGGCTCGCTCCCGGCACGCCCGGGTTCCCCGTAGGCCATCCGGTGGACGGCGACGTGGACCGCCTCGAGCGGGTTCGGGGTGCTGACCGGCCAGTCGCTGCCGGCGACGAGGCGGGCGCCGGCGCGGTGGAGGTCGCCGAAGGGGTACTGCCGCGCCGCCCGCTCCTCGCCGAGGAACGGGATGGTGAGGTCGACCATCTGGTCGTCGTAGCAGGCCCAGAGCGCCTGGACGTTGGCCGCGACCTGCAGCTCGGCGAACCGCGGCACGTCGGCCGGGTGCACCAGCTGGAGGTGCGCGACCTGGTGGCGGTGCAGCGGCTCGGTGCCCTCGAGCGCGTCGAGCGCCTCGCGGACGCCGCGGTCACCGAGGCCGTGGACGTGCACCTGGAAGCCGGCCTCGTCGAGGGCGCCGACGATGCCGCGCAGCGCGCCCGGGTCGACGAAGGAGAGACCGGTGTTGGTCGTCGCGTGCCCGCACCGGTCGAGGTAGGGCTCGACGAGGGCCGCGGTCCCGTTCTCCGCGACCCCGTCCTGCATGATCTTGACCGAGGTCGCGGCGAACCGCCCGTGGGAGTACGCCGTCCGCTTCTCCACCAGCTCGGCGACCTGCTCCAGCCCGCGCTCGCGCTCCCACCACAGCGCCCCCACCACCGAGGCGACGAGGTCGCCCGAGCGGGCGGCGCGCAGGTAGGTCGGTCCGGTGTCCTGCATGCCGGCGTACGCACCGACGATCGCGTCCTGCCAGCCGGTGATCCCCAGCGACAGCAGGTGGCGCTGGCCCTCGAGCAGCCCGGTGTAGAGCTCGTCCGGCGTCGCCGTCGGGAGCACCGCGAGCGCCAGGCCCATCGCCCCTTCGTGCAGCATGCCGGTCGGCTCGCCCGAGTCGTCGCGCTCGACGCGGCCGTCGGCCGGGTCGGGGGTGTCGCGGGTGATGCCGGCGACCTCGAGCGCGCGGCTGTTGACCCACATCCCGTGGTGGTCGCGGTTGACCAGCGCGGCCGGGCGGTCGGCGACGACGGAGTCGAGCTCCGCCGCGGTCGGGAGGCCACCGGGGAAGGCCGCCATCGCCCAGCCGCCGCCCTGCACCCAGTCGAGGTCGGGCCGGGAGGCGGCGTACGACGCCACGTGCGCGAGGTAGGCGGCGCGGTCGATCGGCAGGCCGCTGAGGTCGCACGTCAGCCGTTCGAGACCGCCCTGCACCGGGTGGACGTGCGCGTCGGTGAAGCCCGGCAGGAGCAGCGCCCCGCCGCAGTCGACGACCTCGGCGCCGGGCGTGCGCAGCGAGCCGCCGACCGCCACGACGCGGCCGTCGCGCACGAGCACGTCGCCGACGTCGCCGAGGTGGCGGAAGCCGTTGAAGACGCGTGCGTCCGTGAAGACGGTGTCCGGCATGGCGCCCATCGTGGCAGGCCTCCGGCCCGCGCTACGGTCGGTCGCATGCAGATCGACCTCGCCGGCAGGAGCGCGCTCGTCACCGGATCCACCCAGGGCATCGGCCTGGCGATCGCCGAAGGCCTCGCGTCCGCGGGTGCCCGCGTGGGCGTCAACGGGCGGTCCGAGGAGTCGGTCGGCCGGGCGGTCGACGAGCTCCGGGCGGCGGTCCCCGGCGCGGACGTCGTACCCGTCGTGGCCGACGTGGCCACCGACGACGGCTTCGCCGCGGCGGTCGACGCGATGCCGGAGGTCGACGCGCTGGTCAACAACCTCGGCATCTTCGAGAGCCGGCCGGCGCTGGAGATCACGGACGAGGAGTGGCGGCGGTTCTTCGAGGTCAACGTCCTCGCGAGCGTGCGGCTGACCCGCCACCACCTGCCGGAGATGGCGCGGCGGGGCTGGGGCCGGATCCTCTACATCGCCAGCGACTCGGCGGTCGTGACGCCGGTCGAGATGATCCACTACGGCATGTCCAAGACGGCCCTGCTGGCCGTCTCGCGCGGCTTCGCGAAGGAGGCCGCGGGGACGGGCGTGACCGTGAACTCCGTCATCGCCGGTCCGACCCACACCGGTGGTGTCGAGGACTTCGTGCGCAGCCTGGTCGGCGACGACCTGCCGTGGGACGAGGCGCAGCGCGAGTTCATGACGAAGCACCGCCCGCAGTCGCTCCTCCAGCGGCTCATCGAGCCCCACGAGATCGCCGCGATGGTGACCTACCTCAGCTCGCCGCTCGCCTCCGCCACCACGGGCGGTGCGCTGCGGGTCGACGGCGGGTACGTCGACGCCATCCTGCCCTGAGGACGGCCTCAGCCGCCGTCGAGCCCGCGCCGGTGCAGGTCCCGGACGCGGTCGTCGTACGGCGACACGGGTCCGTGGACGGGCACGCCCGGGGCGACGTCGGTGATCGGCAGCGCTGCGACCGGCGAGGCGGGCAGACCCCACCCGGCCCGCCACTGCGAGAGCTGCGCGGACGAGGCGGCGTACACGATCGGCCCGAGCCCGACCCAGGCGTGGCCGGCGGCGCACATCGGGCAGTGCTCGCCCGAGGTGTAGACGACGCAGCCGCCGCGCTGCTCCTCGGGCACGTGGGCGGCGGCCCACTGGGCGAGCTCGAGCTCGGGGTGCGCGGTCGGGTCCGAGCCGGACACCTCGCGGTTGCGCCCGGTGCGCAGGACCGCGCCCGAGGAGTCGACCAGCACCGAGCCGAACGCGCCGTCGCCGTCCCCGAGCGCCTCCTCGGCGAGGCGCAGGCAGAGCTCGAGGTGGTCGGCCGCTCCGGGCAGGTCCGGCAGGTCGCGTGGCATGGGCCCCATCTGACCCGATCCGGGCCGGCGCGGACAAGGGTGCAGCGCGCACCCCTTCGGGCGGTCTGCGGTCCGCGACGGTCTGCCTACTGTCGAAGGCATGACCACCGTCAGCCGCACCTTCGACGTCCACCCGCAACCCGCAGTCGTCATCGACTACCTCAAGGACTTCAGCAACGCCGAGCAGTGGGACCCCGGCACCGAGTCGTGCACGCGGCAGGACTCCGGCCCGGTCCAGGTGGGCTCCTCGTGGCACAACGTCTCGAAGATCGCCGGCGTGACGACCGAGCTGACCTACACGCTCCAGGAGCTGACCGACGACACGATCGTGCTGGTCGGCCACAACGACACCGCGCGCTCCGTGGACACGATCACGGTCGTGCCGAGCCCCGACGGGCCGGGCAGCCGGATCACCTACGAGGCCGTCATCGAGCTCAAGGGCGCGGCCAAGGTCGCCGACCCGGTCATGAAGATCGTCTTCGAGAAGATCGGCAGCGACACCGAGGACGACATGACGACCGTGCTCAACCGTCTCGCCGCCTGACCTCCCGGCACCGTAGTCTCGGTGCCACCACGCCGGACGACGAGCGGAGGGGCGATGGCCGGGGACGACGAGCGCTACAACTCCGCGGGGCGCCTGCGGGGCAAGGCGTACGACACCGAGATGGAGCGGCTGCAGGAGCAGCTGGTGCTGCTGCAGTACTGGATCCAGTCGCAGGGGCTCAAGGTCCTCGTTGTCTTCGAGGGCCGCGGCTCGGCCGGCAAGGGCGGCGTGATCAAGCGGATCACCGAGCGCACCAGCCCGCGCACGGTGCGGATCGCAGCGCTGCCGAGGCCGACCGACCGCGAGCGCACCCAGTGGTACTTCCAGCGCTACGTCGAGCACCTGCCTGCCGGCGGGGAGATGGTCCTGCTCGACCGCAGCTGGTACAACCGCTCGAACGTCGAGTGGGTGATGGGCTTCTGCACCGAGGACGAGCACCAGGAGTTCCTGCGCAGCTGCCCGGAGTTCGAGCGGATGCTGGTGCGCTCGGGGATCGTGGTCCTGAAGTACTGGTTCTCCGTGAGCGCCGAGGAGCAGCGGCGCCGCTTCGAGGCCCGCAACGACGAGCCGCTCAAGCGGTGGAAGCTGTCCGACATGGACCTCGCCGAGCGTGAGCTCTACGTCCGCTACTCGATGGCGAAGGACACCACCTTCCAGTACACCGACATCAAGCAGGCGCCCTGGTACGTCGTCCCGTCCGACGACAAGCGCGCGGCGAGGCTCAACTGCATCACCCACCTGCTCTCGCAGTTCGACTACGAGGACGTGGCGCCGCCGCGCGTCGAGCTGCCCGAGGTGCGCGACATCCCCTACGTCCGCCCGCCGCTCCACGAGCAGACCTTCGTGCCGCAGGTGTTCTGAGGCGGGTCAGGCCGCCGGCAGGACCAGGTCCGCGACGACCCGCGCCTCGGTCAGCGGATCGGCCGGCGCGCCGCGCAGGAGGCTGGCGAGCGCTCCGTTGTAGACCACGAGGAGCCGGGCGACCGTCCCCTCCGGATCGGCGATCCGCGCGTCGTCGACGAGCTCGCGCAGCCGCTCCACCAGGGCGGTTGTGTCCGCCTCGACGAGGCGCAGCACGGGGTCGTCCCTCCCGTCTCGCGGGCGCTCGGACGCGGTCGCGAGGAAGCAGCACCACTGGGTCGTGCCCGACGAGCGGCGGAACTCCACCAGCGCGTCGAAGAGTGCGAGCACCCGGTCCCGCGGCGAGCCGGCTGCCGAGATCGATGCCTCCCACTGGACCGCCCAGGCCGCGAGCCGGCGCTCCAGCACCGCCGCGAGCAGCCGGTCCTTGCTGCCGACGTGCTGGTAGAGCGTGGCGATGGCGACGCCCGCCTCCGCCGCGACCCGGTCGACGCCGGTCACCCCGATGCCGTCGACGAAGAAGAGCCGCTCGGCGGTGTCGAGGATGCGCTCACGGGTCTCGGTCCTGGCCACATCTGGAGCATAACGCTCGTTATGGTAGAACGGTCGTTATGGTCACCGAGACAGACGTCGAGCAGCGCTCCCCCGCGAGGAGCGTCGCTGTCGCGCTGGGGGGCACCCTGCTGATCGCGTCGACGTACGGCATGGCGCGGTTCGGGGTCGGTCTCTTCGCGCCGCGCCTCGTCGCCGAGCGCCCCGAGCTGGCACCGGTCGTCGGGTGGGCGGCCGCGGCCCAGTTCGTCGCGTACTCGCTGGCCGCGGCAGTCGCGGCCCGGGTCTCGGACCGCCGGCCCCGCGCCGCCGTCCTGGTCGCGGGGACCACCGCTGCACTCGGGTGCGTCGGGGTCGCGACGACCGCGTCACCGGGCTGGTTCGTCGTCCTCGTCTTCGTCGGCGGCACGGGGGCGGGCCTCGCGTCGCCCGCCCTGGTGCGCCTCGTCGACGCCGCCACCCCACCCCACGCGGCCGCGACGGCCCAGTCGCTCGTCAACACCGGGACGGCGGTCGGGGTCGTCGTCGCCGGTGCCCTCGCCCTCGCCGTCCCGTCCACCGCCGGCGCCTGGTGGACCATGGCGGCGCTCAACGCCCTCGCCACGGGTGGGGTGCTCCTGCTCGTGCGTGGTCGCGCCGCGGGCGGCGCGCAAAGGACCGGAGCGGGCACCGGGACGTCGTACGACTGGCGTCCCCTCGCGACGCCGGCGGTCGCGGCGGCGGTCGTCGGCGCCGGCTCGGCGCTCCTGTGGTCCTACGGCCCGCTCGTCGCGACCGGCGCCGGGCCGGTCGACGAGGGCAGCGTCGGGTTCCTGTGGATCGCGCTGGGCCTGGGCGGACTCCTGGGCCCGCTGACCGGCCGGCTCGTCGAGCACCGCGGGCTGGCGGGCGCCTGGACCTGGTCCGTCGGCGCGGTGGCCGTCGCCTCCGTCGCCCTGGCCAGCGCGGTCGGCCTCGGCCTCGCGTGGCCGTCGTACGTCGCCATGGCGTGCTTCGGCGCCGGCTACATGTGCCTGTCAGGCGTGCTGATCCTGTGGGCACGGGAGGTGTGGCCCGAGGCGGCGGGGCGCGGGACGTCCGTCCTCTTCGTCGCGCTGGCGGTCGGCCAGGCCGTCGGTGCGGTCGCCTTCGACGTGTGGCTCGACGTCGCCGGTGCCGTCACCGCCTGCCTGACCGCCGCCCTCCTCTGCCTCGCGGGCGCAGCGCTGGTCAGGCGTCGCTGACGTCGATCAGCACCTTGCCGATCGCACCGTCCTCGACGGACGCGTGGGCCTCGGCGGTGCGCTCGAGCGGGTAGTGGTGCAGCGGCAGGCCGTGATCGTCGCCGACCCCGTAGCCGCCGTCGGCGACCGCGGCCGTGATGTCGTCGGCCGCCGCGCGCAGCGCCGCCTCCCCGACCGTGTAGAGCAGCACCCACTGGAAGCGGGCGTTGGTCGAGAAGGTCTCCCGCACGCTGATGCTCACCTCGTCGCCGCCGTTGTTGGCGTAGATCGCGATGGTGCCGCGCGGCTTGATGACGCGCAGGTCGAGCTGCAGGTTCTGCGCGGGTGCCACCTCGACGACGATGTCGACGCCGTCGGGCGCCAGGTCGCGGACGGCGTCGGCGGTGTCGCCCTCGCGGTAGTTCACCGTGTGGTGCGCACCGGCGGCGGTCGCGAGCCTGGCCTTGTCGTCGCTGCTGACGGTGGCGATGACGGTCGCGCCGGCCCACCGCGCGAGCTGGATGGCGGCGTTGCCGACCGCGCCCGCACCGCCGGCGACGAGCACCGTCCGACCGGACAGGGCGCCCGGGGCGAGCCGTTCGGGCCCGTCCTCGGAGGTGGTCAGGGCGCGGTGGGCGGTGATCGCCGGGACGCCGAGGGAGGCGCCCACGTCGTACGACGCCCCCTCGGGCAGCACGGTCAGGTGACCGACGGGAAGCACGACGAGCTCCTGCGCGGTGCCGCCGGGGCGCCGGTGCTGCGCGAGCATCGTCCAGACCCGGTCGCCGACCGCGAGCCCGTCGACGTCGGGTCCGACGGCGTCGACGACACCGGAGCCGTCCTGGCCGGGCACGACCTCGGGGAAGGCGAGCTCGCCCATGCCGCCGGCGCGGAACTTCCAGTCGGTCGGGTTGACCCCGGCGCGGACGATCCGCACCCGGACCTCGCCCGGGCCCGGGTCGGCCGCCTCGCGCTCGACCACCTCGAGGACCGAGCTGTCGCCTGTCTCGGTGTAGACCACGGCACGCATCGCGCTTCTCCTTCGTCGGGGACGTGTGGTGTGCCTCAACGCACGCACCCCGCCGACTATGCCGCCCGGGGTCAGGTCGTGCCGAAGCGCCACTCGAGGTGGGCGTCGTACGTCTCCCCAGGCCGCAGCGTCGCCGACGGCCACTCGGGCCGGTTGGGCGAGTCGGGGAAGAGCTGCGGCTCGAGCGCGACGCCGTCGCCCTGGCGGTAGCGGCCCCCGCTGGTCGAGCGGCGGGTGCCGTCGAGGAAGTTGCCGGTGTAGACCTGCAGGCCCGGCTGGTCGGTCCACAGCTCGACGGAGGTGCGCGTCCTGGTGGACAGCAGGCTCGCAGCGCGACGCAGCCCGCTGCCGCGCACGACGAAGTTGTGGTCGATGCCGCGGGCGTCGACCACCTGCGGGTGCTCGGTGCGCAGCGCCGGTCCGATGGGCCTCGTCGTGCGGAAGTCGAAGGGGGTGCCGGCGACCGGGCTGTGGCCGCCGGACGGGATGCCGGTCCCGTCGATCGGGGTGACGTCGTCGGCCTCGACGAGCAGCTCGTGGCCGTCGATCGTCCCGGCGCCCTCACCGTCGAGGTTGAAGTAGGCGTGATTGGTCAGGTTGACCACGGTGGCGGCGTCGGTCGTCGCCTCCAGGGTGCCCCGGACGGTCTGCCCCTTCACCTGGTAGCGGACCCTGGCGCTCACAGTGCCCGGGAACCCCTGATCGCCGTCCGGGCTCACCAGCGACAGCACCAGCTCATCGGCGTCGTGCGACTCGACGTCCCACAGTCGTACGTCGAACCCCTCGGGCCCGCCGTGCAGGCTGTTGCCCCGGTCGTGGGTGCGCACCTCGACGTCCCGACCGTCGAGCGTGAAGCGGCCGCCGGCGATGCGGTTGGCGTAGCGCCCGATGACTCCGCCGATGTAGTCCCCGCTCGCGAGCCGCTCCGCGACGTCCGGATGTCCGAGCACGACGTTGCGCCGCTCGCCGTCGCCGCACGCCACGGTGAGCCGGTGGACGGCCGCGCCGAGGGTCAGCACCTCGACCACGGGCCCGGGCTCGGCGCCGATCGTCAGGCGGCGTACGTCGCGTCCGTCGGCCATCTGACCGAAGAGCTGGTCCTGCGCGGGGTTCTGGCTCACGGGAACATCCTCCGGCATGGCGGCGCGGGCGACCTCGCACTGGGACCCCCCGTGTCGGCGCCCAGTCGGAACGTGACCTGTCTGGCATCGCGAGACGCCGATCTATCGTGCGTCCCGGCTGCACCTCGACGTGTATCCCACCGGCCGCGACGACACGTTGCCCATGGCGAGTCGAGTCGAGATCGTCGACGCTCGCGTCGCCGCGCTCGTGAGCCTCGGCGCAAGCGTGGATCGGCGAACGAAGGGCGATGAGCCAGGTGACGAGTTCTACTACGTCGTCATGCGCGACCCGGAGGGCAACGAGTTCTGCGTCAGCTGACCTGCGCCTTCACCCGCCCGCCCGCCCGCCCGCGACCATCAGCGCCCTCGAGCCGCCCTCGGATCACCGGCTGAGCATCGCCTCGGTGTCGATGCCGCCGAGCTTGGCCGGGTTGCGGATCGCGTAGATCTGGGAGATGCGGCCGTTCTCGACGACGAGGCTGATAGCGGTGTCGTAGCCGTCGGCGACGTCGACGATCTTGGCGCCGGGTGAGCCGTTGAGGGTGACGGGGACGATGCGGGCGCCGGCGCCGAACTTCTCGAAGGTGCGGAGCAGGTTGGCGACCTTCTTGGCCCCGACGACAGGCTTGAGCGTCGCCTGGGCGATGCCTCCGCCGTCGGCGACGAGCACAACGTCAGGGGCGAGGGCGTCGAGGAGGCCCTGTAGATCACCCTGGGTGACCGCGGCGAGGAACCGTTCGACGACCTGCTGCTGCTCGCTGCGGTGGACCTCCACGCGCGGCCGGCGGGATGYGACGTGCTCGCGGGCGCGGTGACCGATCTGGCGCACCGCGGCCTGGGACTTGCCGACGGCCTCCGCGATCTCGGCGTACGGCAGGTCGAAGACCTCACGCAGCACGAACACGGCTCGCTCGACCGGCGTCAGCGTCTCCAGCACGGTGAGCATCGCGAACGAGACGCTCTCAGCCAGTTCGACGTCCTCGGCCACGTCCGGGGCCGTCAGCAGCGGCTCGGGCAGCCACTCGCCGACGTACTGCTCGCGCCGCCGGGCGTTGGCGCGGAGCTGGTCGAGGGCCTTGCGGGTGATCATCCGGACCAGGAACGCGCGGGGGTCGCGCACCTCTGCGCGCGCCTCCGCGCCGATCGCGTCCCAGCGGATCCACGTCTCCTGGACGACGTCCTCCGCCTCGGCGGCCGAGCCGAGCATCTCGTAGGCGACGGTGAAGAGCAGTCCGCGGTGCGCGACGAACGGGTCCTCGATCACGGTCACGAGCCTACGGCGACCGGCGGTGTGGTCGGCTGGGCCAACGGCTTCAGGCCGCACGCATCGGCGAAGCCGTCGGACTCGATGCCGAGCGCGACGTTGGCGCGGGTGGTGAAGTTGGCGAACGCGACCACCGCGGTCAGCTCGAGCACCCCGGCCTCGCCGAGCTGCGACACCAGCGACTCGACGAGGTCGTCGGTCACGGTCGGCTGGGTCTCGGTCATCGCCTCGGCGTACTCGAGGACTGCCTGCTCGAGCGGGGAGAACACCTCCGACTCGCGCCAGCGCGGAACCTCGCGGGCCTTGTCCATGTCGAGGTCCTTGTTGTGGGCCTCGAAGTAGTTGAAGTCGAGGCACCAGCTGCAGCCGACGCGCGAGGCCACGACCATGTGCGCGAACGACTTGAGCTGCTCGTCACACCGGTCCCACTTCTGGACCTTCCTGCCGACGGACGCCATGTCCATCAGCACCTGCTGGTGGTGCCAGTAGACGCCGATCGACGTGGGCACCGTGCCCAGCGTCCTGCGCGCGAAGCGCTTGATGAGCCGGCCCTTGGGGCCGGTGATCTCGGCAGCGGGGATGCGGGTCGTTCCAGACATCTCGTCCTCCTCATGGGGTGGGTAGGACATCAAGACGCCGGTCGGCCCGGATGTGTGACACCGGCTTCGGATCAGGGCGGAACCAATGCGTGATCGCGACCGCGGGCAGCGCGAACACAAGGCCAGCGCACCCTCCCCGTGGCGGCGACACAGGCGAGGATGACTGCGAGGACAGGTCGCAGCCAGGTGAGCGGCTGGGGCCGCGTCGCTGGTGATCTGAGTTGGTGGGACTTGGAAGCTGCTACTGGGTGATCTCGGTCAGAGGGTCGTGACGAGGCCGCCGTCGATCGTGAGGTCTGCGCCCGTGATGTTGGCAGCGGCGTCACTCGCGAGGAACGCCACCAGGCGGCCTATCTCGGCTGGCTGCGTGAACCTGCCGGTCACGCTCGCGGCCGCCGCGCCGGCCGCGACGGCCGCGGGGTCCGAGCCAGTGGCCCGGGCGACAGTCGCGGCAACCCCCGATGCGCCGAGCCACAGATCGGTGGCGACGGGTCCCGGGCTGATGGTGTTGATCCGGATCCCGCGCGAACCGAACTCCTTCGAGATCGCCTTGCAGAAGTTGGACAGGGCGGCCTTGGCCGCCCCGTAGTCGATCACCGCTGGGTCGGGCAGGAAGGCGTTGACCGAGCTGGTGGTGACGATGACTCCCTTTCCTGCGTCGAGCATCGGAACCAGCGCCGCTCGAGTCGTGCGTACAGCGGCCATCAGGTTCAGCGTGATCGAGGCGAACCACTGATCGTCGGTCACGGAGAGGAAGCCTTGCGTTCTCGGTGCTGCGGCGCCGACGTTGTTGACGAGCACGTCGATCCGCTGATGTCTCTCCATCGCTGCCGCGACCAATGCGTTCGGGCCGTCTCGATCAGCGAGGTCGACGGCGACGAAGGAGACGTGGCCCTCGTCGACGAGGTTGTCGAGCTCATCCGACCGCTGGCGGGCCCCGGCCACGACATGCCCACCCTCGGCGACCAGCGCCTTGACGATCGCGAGTCCGATGCCTCTGCTCGCGCCGGTGACCACGGCGATCGACCCGTTCAGGCCCAAGTCCATGACGTCAGAGACCTTGTTCCTTGAGCCAGATCAGGACCGCATCGGCCACGTCTCGCCAGCCATGGTCGATCGTGAGTGAGTGCCCGCGACCTTCGAACTGCTTGAGCTCGGTCACCGCCGACGACTTGCGGTACTGCTTGAKGGTCGAGCGAGTGACGACGTCCGGCACCGTGTGGTCCTCCAGCCCCGAGATGAGGAGAAGAGGCCCGCGAGTCTCGTTGCCGGTCTCGACGGCGGCCGGTGAGTGCAGGGAGAAGTTGGCCACGGCAGCCTGGAACAGCGGTCTCGCGGGCGACGGAATGGTCCAGGACTCGAACAGCTCATCGGACTCCTCCTGACTGACCGCGTTGCCGAAGCCGAACCGGAACTCCTCCTTGGTCAGAGCGACGGCACGGTGACGATTCGCCGGATTCCCGAGCGCAGGCAGGCCGGCCCGCAGTTGCGAGAGCGGCAGCGGCAGCACTCCCTTGATCTGGGCGGGGTCTATGGCGACCCCAGCGGCGCCGACTCCCTCCCCGAGCAGCTTCTCGGCCAGGAGACCACCGAAGGAGTGACCGACGAGCACCGGCGGGGCACCCAGCTGCTCGATGATCGAGGTGAAGTGTCGTGCAGCCTCATCGATCCCGATGTCTGCCACGAGCTCGGGTTGCTCGCGTGCTGCCGCGACCGTTCTCGGCTCGTTCGGCCAGCCAGGAGCGATCGGCTCGTAGCCGTTGTCCCGGAACAGCTCCATCCATGGGCCCCAGCTGGTGGCGTGCAACCACAGACCGTGGATGAACACGACGGGTGTCGGATTTCTTGGCATGAGGAGGACCTCTCTCGAAGAGCTCGGCAGTGGCGTCCGAGCGCAGATCGAGCCAACACCCGCGTCACCTCGACGGTCCAATACCTGTTCCTGCCCGACCGATAACCAGCCCGCTCCTCGAGCGAGGTCCGACACCGAGTGAGTCCGCTATCGTGAGAATGCGGGCTCGGCGTACCGCGGTGCTCCGACCGGCAGGGGTGACGGAATGGATATCGACCTGCGCCTCGTGCGCTACTTCGTCGCGGTCGCCTCCGAGCTGCACTTCGGCCGCGCAGCCGCCCAGCAGTTTGTCAGTCAGCCCGCGCTCTCCAAGCAGATCAAGAAGCTCGAGACCCAGGTCGGGGAGCCGCTGCTCGTACGCGACAGCCGGCACGTCAGCCTCACGCCCCGCGGCGAGCGGTTCTACGACGATGCGCAGCAGCTCCTCGCCATGGCAGACCGGCTCCAGAGACCGGCCCGCTCCCCAGGTATTCGGGTCGCCCACATCCATGAGCTCGCGACCAGCCGCGACGTGTGCGACGCCTTCGCACTTGCCTTTCCCGACACGCCGTTGCTCGAACACGCCATGGTCAGCGACGCTCAGCTGGAGGCTCTCCTGGCCAACCGGCTGGACGTCGCGATCCTCCGGGTCACGCCCGCGATGGTTGCCCGGCATCCGCACGGATGGAGCCATCGGCTGCTACGCATGGAGCCCATGCTCATCGTCGGAGCAGTCGATGAGGACAACGCGCACGTGGCGTCGCTGCTCGATCTCCCGCTCGCGGTCTTCGGTGACCCGATTGACTCCGGCACCTACAACGCATACGGCGAATACCTGACCGCGCTCGAGCAGGACCTCGACGTCACGATGAGGTGGCTCGGCACGCCAGGCGCCTTCAGCCACTGCCTGGCCCACGTACGACGAGCGGACCCGCCGCTCAGACACCTGGAGTTCCTCACCTACGCCGAACGCTACGCCGCCGCCGGACTCCCGACTCGGCGGCCGCGAGAGCGTCAGCCGTACTACCCCTGGTCGCTCGCGTGGCGCGACGACGACACGAGCCACGCGACCGTCGAGTTCCTCCGGGTCGCTCAGGACGTCTCGAGCGAGCGTGGCTGGCTTGACCTCTCCGGTCATGCTCCCCCGTGGCTGCCGACAGACGAGCCGGTCCGCGCCGAAGCACTCGGCCCTGAAACCGACAGTGGGATTCGAATACAGACCCGGCACGCCCACCCGGCTCTGCCGTGCGATCCCGACAAACGCGTCGGTCCGAAGCCCGCCGTTCACAAGTAGGTGCATCGGGGCGGAGTCCTCGACTTTTTCAACCCTGCCTGCTGCGTCGTTTCGCCCCCTGTCGGAAACCAACGGATCTGGCGAGATCTGCGCACTAGCGACTCCTGCGACCACGGACGGCCCACTCGGCCATGGGGTCCAACCAGTCCACGAGGGCCTGAGCGGTGGAGCGATCGAGGTTCGGCGGCGGCGGGAAGGGCGCGTCCATGCGCCGACGTTCCCACGTCCTGGGTGGCCGACGCGCACACATCCGGATCTGCCGCGTTGAGGGCGCCTACGCTCGCCCGGCTCTGCCGCGATCAGCGTGCGGATCTGCCGATGAACGGATGCCGCATGAGCGCCAACACCTCGGGTTTCCGTCACGTCACCCGATGCGGATGATCCGAGAGCGTCGGGAGTGGACAAGCCTTGTCCCATGAGCGATCGCACGTCCCCGGGACGACCGTGAGGAGGACCCATGAACGACGTCATCGGTGAGACCCTCCCCCTGGCCCTCGGCGTCGCGATCAGCCCGATCCCGATCATCGCGGCCATCCTGATGCTGCTCTCCCCCAAGGCGAGAGGCACCAGTCTGGGATTCCTGCTCGGGTGGGTGCTCGGGATCCTGGTCGCTGTCGTCGCCTTCACCTTCCTCGCATCCGTCCTCCCCGAGGCGGACGACAGCTCGTCCAAGCCGGTCGCCGGCACGATCGAGATCGTCCTGGGCGCGCTCCTGCTGGTCCTCGCGATCAAGCAGTGGCGATCGCGGCCCGCCGGCGACGCCGAGCCTCCCCTGCCGCACTGGATGCAGGCCATCGACACCATGACCGCCGGACGGGCCCTGGTCCTGGGCTTCCTGCTGTCCGGACTGAATCCCAAGAACCTGCTCATGGGAGCCGCCGCTGGTATCGCGATCGGGTC
Organism: Nocardioides sp. P5_E3; assembly: GCF_054049275.1. NCBI lineage: Bacteria > Bacillati > Actinomycetota > Actinomycetes > Propionibacteriales > Nocardioidaceae > Nocardioides > Nocardioides sp. P5_E3. The sequence continues at coordinate 10,434 of NZ_JBFUMR010000015.1, read as the reverse complement.
CGCCGACATGACGACCAACGGCTACGTCGTCACCATCGCGGTCTACACCGTCGTCGCGGCGTGCACCGTCGCCGTCCCCGTCATCGCCTACCTGGTCGCCACGGACAAGATGGCCGCCCCGCTCGCCAGCCTGCGCACGTGGTTGGTGCACAACAACTCCACCGTCATGGCCGTGCTGCTGCTCGTCATCGGCGTCGTCCTCGTCGGCAAGGGCATCGGCAGCTACTGACGTCCCCATCTGCCCGTTGGGCGGGCGGACCTTGGCGAGATGCGCGACGTGCCGTCAGGTCACCTCAACCGGGTGAAGTGAGCAACCATCTGCTCGCAGAGGCTGCTCGCGTACCTGACCACAACCATGATGTCGGGTCCACTACTGGTCTTGTCGACCATCGCCTCGGCTCGAGAGGAACGCGCTCATGCAGACGTCCGACGACTCCGCGGAGATCATCACGCAGACGTACTTGTACGGCTTTCCGCTGGTGTTCAACCTCGATCAGGTGACGCGCTACGTTACCGAAGGAGTGGGGGCGAACCCGGCAGCGCCGTTCAACAGCTTCAGCCACGCCCGGAAGCTGGCCGGGCCACAGGACACGTTCGTGACGATCAACAACGACACGGTCTACTCGATGGCGCAGCTCGACCTCAGCGTCGGGCCAGTGGCGCTGCACGTGCCGGACACCGGTGGCCGGTACTACGTGCTGCAGTTCGTCGACGCCTGGACGAACAACTTCGCTTACGTCGGCCACCGCGCCACCGGCACGAGGGAAGGCGACTTCCTCCTGGTCCCACCCGACTGGGACGGCCCCACCCCCGAGGCGCAGACCCTGATCCAGTTCCCCACCACGGTTGCCTCGATCGTCGGACGCTGGTCGGTCGCCAGCGACGAGGACCTGCCGGCCGTGCACGCACTCCAGGACGCGACAACCCTCACCCCTGTCGATGCCGCCGCGGTGGCGGTTGGCCTCGCGGCACCGGATCCCGGCGTGCCGGACGAGCTGATCTTCCTGGAGAAGCTGCGCGTGTGGTCGCAGCAGTTCCCGCCCGCCGACCGCGACAGGCCGCTCCAGGAAAGCCTCGCCCCGATCGGTACGACGCAAGCCAGCGCCTCGCCGTACCTCACGATCTCGGACGAAGAAGTGGCATCTCTCGCCGCTGCGCTCGAGGATGCGAAGGCGACGCTCCACCAGGCACTCGTCTCGGGTCACAGCCCTGAGGTGAACGGCTGGAAGCTCACCTTCCACGCCTTCGACTACAACCTGGACTTCTTCGAGGTCGGAGCGCTCGACGACGACACGTTCAAGATCTCCGATCCGAAGCTCCGCATCGTCGAGCGAGCCGCCGCCGCGATCGGTGGCCTCTGGGGCAACCATCCCTACGAGGCGGCGTACATCATGACCTACCTCGACGACCACGGCGAGCAGCTGAACGGCGCCAACACCTACACCCTGCGCTTGAACCCGACCCCACCGGTCAGGGCCTTCTGGTCTCTCACGATGTACTCCGTTCCCGACTTCTACCTCGTCGACAACCCGATCAACCGCTACTCGATCGGCGACCGCACACCCGGAGTCATCCTCGACGACGACGGCGCCCTGACCATCACGATCAGCCACGAACGCCCCGAGGGGACCAAGGAAGCGGCCAACTGGCTCCCCAGCCCAGCAGGCGATTTCCGCCCCGTCATGCGCATGTACGAACCCGACGCGGCGATACTTGACCAGAGCTACGAGTTTCCCGCCATCACCCGAGCCTGATGTCCCAAAGCAACGCAAAGCCCTGAGCAGGTAGCGGCCCTCGCTTCCGCCGCACGCACGGATCTGCCGCGATCAGCTCGACCGGATCTGCCGATGAGCGTGCATGCCCGCCGCGCGCGGGGGGCCTATCCAGCGAACACATAGGGGCGTATGTTCAAGTCGAAGCGGTGCTTGCGCCCCAGACCCCGACGTAGCCAAGTGGGTCACGTTACTCACTTGGCCCAATGTCGGGGACTACAGCAGTCGGTCCAGGGCTACCGACGGGAACGTCAACATGACAGTCAGCCCTAGTTTCCTCACCCGCGGAGCCGCCGCAGCAGCGGTCGGCGCTGGAGTGCTCTTCATCGGGGTCCAGATCGGCCACCCGCCCCTGGAGGCCGCCAGCGTCGCCACGAGCGAGCTGATCGTTCGCGACTCCCTCAAGATGCTGATGGCCGTCCTGGCTCTCGTCGGCATCTCCGGGATGTACCTGAGCCAGGTCCGCCGGAACGGGCTCCTCGGACTCGTTGGGTACCTCGTGCTCGGCGCCGGTTACCTCTTGATCGCGTGCATGACGTACATGGCCACGTTCGTATTGCCCGAGGTCGTCGCATCCGATGCCGCCTTCGTCGATGACGTCATCGCCCACATCAAGGGCGACACCCCTGCCGGCGACATCGGCCCTCTGGCCGTGGTGCTCAAGGTTCAGGACATCTGCTTCCTGGCCGGAGGACTCATCCTGGGCATCGCACTGTTCCGGGCTCGGGTCCTCGCCCGGTGGGCCACGGTCCTCCTTGCCGTGGGTGGCGTCATCACGATCCTGCTGTCGGTGATGCCGGACGCCTTCTACCGGCTGCTGGCCTTCCCGAACGGCATCGCCCTGATCTGGCTCGGCTACTCGCTGTGGCAGAGCCAACGGCAGGTGACCGAGCCGACGCACGACACCGACGAGGCTTCGCAAGAGCACGCCGCGGTCCCGTGAGGGCGCGGGGCTCAACGTGGATGACACCGATCGCGTTGGTCGCGCTCGGCACCATCCCTGTGATCGCCGGTTCACTTCGCCTCGTCGACCTGTCTAGTGGGACCGATGTGCTGCCGGCGGACGCCCAGTTCGACGCGTCGCCTTTGCCCGTCGTGGTCCACATCGTTTGCGCGTCCGTGTTCGCGATCGTCGGCGCCTTCCAGTTCTCGCCCGTCATCCGCCGCCGACGACCCGCGTGGCATCGGCGAGCTGGGCGGGTGCTGGTGGTCGCCGGGCTGGGCGTGGCGCTCTCGGCGTTGTGGCTCAACCAGTTCTTTCCTCGGGCCGAGGGCGCCCGTGAGGTGCTCTACCCGCTCCGCATGGTCTTCGGCGCGGCCATGGTGATCACCATCGTCCTGGGCTTCGCGGCCGCGCGCCGACGTGACTTCGCCCGCCACCGGGCGTGGATGATCCGCAGCTACGCGATCGGCCTCGTCGCCGGCACCCAGGTGCTCACCCTGGGCTTCGGCGAGGCGCTCCTTGGTCACGACGACCTGACAATCGCCCTGCTCATGGCTGCCGCCTGGGCTATCAACCTGGCTGTCGCCGAACGAGCGATCCGCAGAAAGCCCCACCGTCGTACCCCCGCGGTGCCGCCCCAGGTCGCCGTCCCATGACGCAGAGTGCCTCGCGTGAGGGACGCGAGCGTCCGCTCATCATGCCGCGTGGGTGCGCTGCTCCGCGTCGACAACGTCGTGAGAGAACACATCTAGCAGCCGAGCGGCCAGGGACGTCGCCGCGCTGTCGCGCGCTTCCTCACCATGCTGTCCGGTTGCTGACCTTGGCCGGCGAATAGTCGTTCGGCGGTGCCGCCACCAAGTTCAAGGTCGCTTCGCACCCGATTGGTGCCACCCCGTCGTGGCGCGTGGCGACGAGGTAGGACTCGAGTCGTTGGACGAAGACGAGCGCGTCCCTGTTAGCGGTTGGCGATGGTGCTTCGTGGGCGTGTGTTGCGTACGAGGACGACGGAGACGGCGATGAGCCACAGGCACCACAGGACGTAGCCGGCGAAGTTGGTGAGGGACGCTGGCTCGAGGATGGGGATGACGATGCCGGTGGCGATGAGGACCGCGGAGATGATGCCTGCCGCGGCGAGCCAGGTGGGCAGGATGGTGCGGCGCAGGGCGACGACGACGAGGACGGTGAACGCGGCGGTGATGGCGTAACCGAGAGTCTCGCCGATGACCTTGCCGAGGATGGTGTGAAGCAGCTCGAAGCGGTCTTCTGCTGCGGCTCGTTTCGACGGGTCGAGTGCGTCGTTGCTGATGGCGGGGACGAGTGTGACCCACCGTTGCAGGCCGATGACTTGGACAGTGGCAGCTGCGATGCCGAGGCCGGCTATCCACCGGCCGACGGTGCCGCCTGCGAGTCGGCCGAGCCAGATGCCGGCGGGGGCGAGGAGGGCGGAGCTGAGGGCGAGGACGCCGAACCACGTCATCACTGCGGCCTGGTGGTCGCGGTAGAGGGCGAGGATGTCGGCGACGGGCTCCTCGAGGATCTGCGGGTACTCGAAGACGGTGCCGAGGATGGTGAACCCGGCGGTGGCGAGGAGCGCTGCGAGGGTGAGGGCTGCGGCGGCCCGGCGGGCGAGATGAGGGTCGAGCGCGGGCCGGTCGGCGAGCTGTGCGGTGGGGTTGACGGGCGTGGACATGACTTCTCCTGCGAGGCGACTTGTGGCTGAGGGATGGGCGTCGGGTGCGTGGCTGAGCGGGGCGGCTGATGGTGGGTCAGGCGGCGTTGGCGGTGGCGTGGTGGCGGTACCAGGTGAGGGTGTCGGCGACCGCTGCCTTCCCCGGTGTGGCGGTGGCGTCGAAGGCGCGGCGGAACTTGGAGTCGTCGACGATCCACGGGTCGGTGAACTGGTAGAGCGTGTGGAGGTACTCGCGCATGGCGGGCTTGGCGATGCCGATGGCACGCAGGGTGAGGCGGCCGGCAGCCATGAGGCGCGGCTTGGTGCCGGCGGCGGCGTAGACGCCCTCGACGAGGGCGCGGGTGGTGGGGGCGCCGTCGACGGGGAGGTGCCAGATCTGGCCGGGTGCCTCGGGACGGGTTGCGAGGGTGGCGAGGCCGGCGGCGACGTCGGGCGTGTAGGAGTAGCTGTGCGGCTGGTCGGGGTCACCCATGACTTGGGCGGTCTTGCCGCGCAGCGCAGGGATGAAGATGGTCTCTCCGAACGCTGAGCGCAGGGCGCCGGGGCCGAAGTAGTCCGACGCGCGGCCGATGGCGACTTCGACGTCGCCGGCGGCGTGCGCGGCGAGGAGTTCTTCGGTCATGGCGGCGCGGGTGGCGGACTTCTTCGACGTCGGGTTGGGTGCCATGGTTTCGACGAGCGGTGCGCCGTTGGGTGGGCCGTAGGAGTACAGGTTGTCAAGGACGACGAGCCTCGCGCCGGCGTGGCGGGCGCCGGCGAGGACGCCGCGTTGCAGGGGCGGGAACTCCTCGGCCCAGCGTTCGTAGTTCAGGGCGTTGAGGCAGAAGTAGACGGCGTCGGCGCCCTCACATGCTTCGGCGGTGAAGCCGGGGTCGGTGGCGTCTCCGCCGATGACGCGTGCGCCAGGGAAGGTGCCGGCGCCGTTGCGGTTCACCGCGGTGACGTCGTGGCCAGCGGCGGTGAGGTGGGTGACGAGGGGGTGGCCGACCTGGCCGGTTCCGAAGACGACGTGACGTGACATGACTTGGTCCTTCTGTGCGTGGGTGGGCGGGGCGGGATGGTCGAAGGGGCGGCGGGTCAGTGGGTCCGGTGCAGGAGAGGAAGAACGCAGGTGAGGGCGGTGACGGTGACGGCACCTGCAGCGCCGAAGACGGTGAACTGGTCCTCGACCTGGACGCCGACGAGCGTGGTGAGGGTCCAGCCGAAAGCCCAGGCGAGGCTCAGGTAGGCGGGCCAGACGTAGACCAGCCAGGCCCGGGACCGACTGTGGAGCTGGCTGTGCGAGCGGCTGTTGTGGCGCGCGAGCACGACGCTCTGGGTGAGGCCGACGACCGCGCCGCAGATGAGGCCTTGGGTGACGAGGTCGGACAGCTCGGTGGCGTAGCCGACGACCGTTGAGCCGACGGCGAGACCGGCGCCGAGACCAACCGCGGTGGCCGTGGCCCAGATGGCGGTGTCACGGACGTCGAGTCGCTGCCCGAAGCCTTGAGCGACGCCGAGGACGGTGCCGGTGACCAGGCCGCCGAGCAGGGTTGCCGGGAGCGAGTCGACGGGGCCGACGAGGAGCATCGCGGCGAGGCCGCCGAGCGGGAAGCCGGGGAACGAGGCCATCCAGCGGAGGAAGACCGAGAGGCTGGAGCGCCGGCCGGCGACTGGCGAGGTGCGGGCATCGGCGTTGTAGGGGTGGGAAGCCGGGACTGAGGCGGGGGTCGGGGTGGACATGGGCGGTTCTCCTTCAGGAGCGACCGGCAGTGGCCGGTCGATGGGGTCAGCGGGGTCGTGCTGCGAGCCACGCGGCCAGCAGCTGGTCGGGGTAGGTGGCGAGGTGGTCGCGGACGAGGGCGTCGAACAGGTCGGCATCTCCGTGGAGCAGGACCTGGGCGAGTACTACGAGCTGCCGGTCGCGGGGGCGGGTAGCGGTGTCGGCAGCCAGGTCGGTGAAGCCGCTGTCGTGGCTGAGGACGGCGGCCGCGACGAGGAGCATCACGTCAGGCTCCGGCGCTCCGTCGCGTTCGTGGGCGGCGTGGGCGATGACCTGCGCCTCGGCGTCCGGGTTGCCGGCGACGAGTTGTAGGAGTAGCTGCTGAGCGTCGTGAGCCATGACCTGAGGTTGCGCCGGACCGCTGACGAAGCGCTGACGGCCGCTGACGCTGGGCAGCACGCCCGGGTGTCTCTACGCTGGCTGGGTGCTCACCATCGCCGTCTTGGGCGAGGTCGAAGCCACTCGGGACGGCGTTCGCCTGCCCCTTCCCACCGGCAAGACCACCGATCTGCTGGTTCGCCTCGCGATGCAACCAGGCACCCCCGTGCGCATCGACACCCTCATCGAGGACCTGTGGGGCGAGCCCGTGGACCGCAACACCTTGCAGGCCAAGGTCTCCCAGCTGCGTCGAGCCCTCGGCGACAAGGACGCCGTCGTCGCGCACCCAGACGCCTACCTGCTCGACGTGCCCTCCGAACACGTCGACGCCGCCGCCGCGACCACGCGCGCGGTGGAAGCCGCCGCGGCCGCGGCTGAGGGCCGGCATCCTGACGTCGTCACCGCAGCCGCGGCAGGCGTCGCGCTCTTCAGCGGCACCCCGCTCGTTGGGCAACGTGACTGGGCGGCACCGATGCGCACCGCGCTCGAGGAGACCCGGTGGGGCCTGGTCGAGCAGCTGATGCACGCACGCGTCGCCCTCGGTGGGGGTGGCGAGCTCGTCGCCGACCTGGAACGCCTCGTCGATGAGCAGCCGTTGCGAGAGCGGTTGTGGGAGGCGCTGATGACGGCGCTGTACCGCGCCGGTCGTCAAGCCGATGCACTCGCGGCCTACGGCCGCGCGCGACGACACCTCATCGACGAGCTCGGGCTCGAGCCCGGGCCCCAGCTGCGGGAGCTCGAGGCGAAGCTGCTCGCCCAGGATGCGGGCCTGCGCGGGGCAGACCAGGACGTGAAGCTCGCGCCGACCAACCTGCCCCGACCCCGCGCTCCGCTCGTCGGCCGCGACCGCGACCTGTCCGCCGTGACCGGCCTGCTCCAACAGCCGGGCGTCGTGACGCTCGTCGGGCCGGCCGGCGTCGGGAAGACGCGCCTCGCGATCGACGTCGCGCACGCCGCAGCACCGGCAGGCGGAGCATGGATGGTGCGTCTGGACGCTCTGCGCGCGGGAGCGAGTGTCGGCGAACTCCTCGAAGCGGTCGCCACTACCTTGCACGTCGCCCCGGAAGCCGGGGCCTTGCAGGACCGGCTGCGGGGCGCACCCACCTTGATCGTGCTCGACAACTGCGAGCACGTCGTGACCGCCGCCGCGGACCTCGTCGACTGGCTCCGGGATGCCTCGCCGCAGGTGCGAGCCATGGCAACCAGCCAGCTGCCTCTGGGCGTCGATGACGAAGAAGTCGTAGACGTCTCACCGCTGCCGCACGCAGCGGCGGTTGACCTGTTCGAGCAGCTGGTGGCACGCCAGGGACGACGCCCGACGTCCACACCGGGGCGCGAGGCCAGCACCGCCGAGGCGCCCACGGCCGAGGTCGACCGCGACCTGGTGGAGAAGATCTGCGGGGCGCTCGACGGCCTCCCGCTTGCGCTCGAGCTGGCAGCTGCGCGCGTGCGGTCCCTTCCCCTCGACGAGGTGGCTCGCCGCCTCAGCGACCGGTTCGCTCTCCTGCGAGACCCTTCCCGGTCGCCCGACCGTCGGCATGCTCTCGAAGCGGCACTGTCGTGGAGCTACGACCTTCTGTTCCCCGACGACCAGCGAGCACTCCAGGCGTTGTCGTGCTTCGCAAGCGGCGGCACCCTGCAGGCCGTCGAAGCAGTCATGGCCGCGTTGGACGTACCGCCCACAGCAGTTCCCGACACGCTCGCCCGGCTTGTGGAGCGCTCACTGACAGTGCTGGACACAGGTGTTGCCGCGCCGCGGTACCGACTGCTCGACAGTGTGCGTGCCCACGCTCAGCAGCGCCTCGGGGAGGCCGGCGGCCTCGACGCGGCCCGGCATGCTCACGCCTCTTGGTACGCGGAGCGAGCATCGCGGTGCGCCGAAGAGATCCGGGGCCCGGCGCAACCGTCATGGCTGGACTTCGTGCGAGCCGAACGCGCCGAGGTCGACGCCGCGTTGGCGTGGGCGGCCAGCCACGACGAGCCGACAGGGACGGCCATCGCAGTAGGGCTGGGGTGGGCGTGGGCTGTGCTCGGTGACGGGTCGGCTGCGGCGACTCGGCTCCGGTCGGCGGTTGGACCGCGAGCGGAGCCGGGCGCGCGAGCGCGCGCTGCGATGTACGCGGCGTGGCTGGAGGCCTCGGCCGGTGACCTCGCCTTGGCGCACGACGACCTCGAGGTCGCGTCAGCGGCTGTCGCTGAGTTGTCGACCGCGCAGCGGGTAGCTGGGACTGAAGCGAGCCGCCGGCTGGCGGACCTGGCCAGGACGCGTTCGTTCGTAGCCGTCCAGGACGGCCGGCCGGCGGAGGTGCTGGCGGATGCCGCGGCGGCGCTGGCGGTCTACCGCGAGCTGGACTTGGCGTGGGAGTGCGGGGCGGCGCTGCTGCTGCTGGCGTACGGGGCGCTGATGGTGGGCGAGGCAACTGCTGCGGGTGCGCACGCGTCGGCAGCGGTGGAGCTCATCGAGAAGGGCGGGGACTTGTGGGGCCTGGTGCATGCGCGCGGCATTCTTGCTGGGGTGTCGGCAGCCGGGGGCCGGTTCGGCGAGGCGGCGCAGCTGTTCGAGTCAGCGGCTGACGCGGCGGCGGCGATGGGGTTCGCCGGTCAGGCGGCTCTGCATCTGGCGTCGCGGGCACGCATCCTGGTGGCGGTCGGCGACCTTGGCGCGTCGGATGCGGTGGACCGCGCGTTGGAGGCGGCGGCGGGGGTAGGTGATGGCCGCCTGACATGCGGGTTGCGAGTTCATGCCGCCCAGTTGGCTCGCATTGCTGGCGAAGGGGGGCGGGCGCGGCTGCTACTGCAGGCGAACGAGGACTGGTTCGGCGACCACGGTGGTGGGGACCGGGCCGGGGTGACGCGCGCTCTGTTGCTCGCGATGAACGACGACGAGGATGCGCTGACCGAGCTCGTCGTATCGGACCCGGACGCGTCGGCCCGGCAGGTGGCACTGGATGCGCTGGCACGGCTGGCGGCGCGAAGAGGCGACGCCGGGCGAGCAGCGGAGCTGGTGGGTGAGGCGGACGCGGTGGTGTTGCCGGCGCCGGACTTCGTGTTGCGGGTGGACCGGCCGCCCGGCTGAGCCGGCACCCGCGCCCGGGTGGTGCCGGGCGTCAGGCTGGTCGCTGGCCCCGGTGTAGTTGTCCCACTTCATGAGGTTGTTGACACGAACGACCGGATCCGCCGATGTGCGGGCGCCAGAGCGACGGGTCGAGGTGGCAGAATCGTGCTCGTGGCCCCGTGTCCCTGCGGTATGAGCCGGTGACCCCGACCGCACCCGACGGCTCGTTGGACGAGGAGGAGGTCGGAGCATGAGCGGCCTGGGCATCACCAGCCACCCGTGCCCAATGCTGGGTTGCGACTCCACGTTGGAGTCCAGCCCCTCATGGAACGGACCGAAGAGCGCGAACCAAGTCATCCACGACGACGGCTGGTTCGTCTGGAATAACAAGCTCGTGTGCGGCAAGCACCAGGGTGAGGACGGCCCCGGCCCCGACGCCACCAGTGACGCCGCCCGCAGGCGGGAAATCGTCGAGGCCCGGCGGGCCGAGTTCCTTGCCGCGGTGCGCTCCGCCGAGGGGCACACCCGCACCCAGACTGAGCACGACGCGGACTACTGCAAGGAGTGTTCGGAGGCACTGGGAGAACGGGTGCAATGGCCGTGCCCCACGGTCAGCCGTTACGGCTAGCCGATCCGGATCTGGCATCCCCTCTGTGTCAAGGAGCGCTTGGAGTGAGGGTCTTCCGACCGAGAGGTGGTCGGCGTAGCGTCGGTCGCGCGGGTCCGGGAAGTGGCTGATCCGAAGTGTCGATGAGCGGGTGCGAGTCGGCCGCGCTGGATTGAAGTGTCGCCCCGCAGTGCCCTCCCGGACCCGCCTCAGCCAGCTGCCGGGCG